>NZ_POTY01000008.1 GCF_003236315.1 Micromonospora craterilacus | reverse complement strand
CGAGCGGGCCGTGCAGCAGGTCGGCGCCGGAGAAGGCCAGCGCCGGCAGGTACGAGGTCTCCATCAGCTTCAGCGCGGCCTCCCGCGCGGTCGGGTACGCGTACCCCCGGCCGGTGGTGACGAGTTGGGCGGCGAACCGGTAGCGCGGTGCGAGCTGGGTCGGGGTGGGGTCGGCCAGGGTACGGGCGGCCAGCTCGGGCAGGGCGGCCAGGGCACGGCGTTCCTCCTCGGGCAGCACCCCGTCGCCGGCCCGGATCCCCTCCACCAGCATCAGCAGGGCGAGCAGCTCGGCGGTGTAGGTCTTGGTGGCCGCCACCGCCCGCTCGTGCCCGGCCGCGATGTCGACGGAGAACTCGGCGGTGGCCGCGAGCGGCGAGTCCGGCGCGTTGGTGACCGCGAGGGTGAGCGCGCCGGAGTCGCGGGCGACCCGGAGCACCTCGGCCAGGTCGGGCGAGCCGCCGCTCTGGCTGACCCCGACGACCAGGGCGTCGGAGAGATCCGGCCGGGCGCCGAACAGGGTGATCGCGCTCGGCGAGGCGAGCCCGGCCGGCAGGCCGAGGCGGATCTCGGTGAGGTAGGCCGCGTACAGCGCGGCGTGGTCGGAGGTGCCCCGCGCGGTGAACACCACGTGTCGGGGACGGCGCGCGGCGACGGCTGCCGCGACCCGGGCGATCGGGGCGGCGTGGTCGGCGGAGAGCAACCGCTCGTAGCCCGCCGGCTGCTCGTCGATGTCGGCGGCCATGCCGCCCCCTGGGCGCGTCATGGAAACTCCTCCCCTGCGCGGTATCCGCGCGTTTGCTGCTCAGTGTTGCACCTTTAGCCCCGTCTGAGCAATTGAACGAGCAGTATCGCGCAGACGATCACCAAAACTGGATGCCGTCACCTACGCTGACCCGACCTCACCGCGCAACCTGACAAGTGAGAGGACGACGTGGCCGAGGGAACGGACGACCGGGCGTTGCCGGCGACTGAGGAACTGGCCCTGGCCCGGCGGGCCCTGGACTCCGGCGACCTGGCGCACGCCGCCGACCATGTCGCGGGCGCGCTGGCCCGGGCCCCGACGCTGCCCGAGGTGCACGAGACCCTCGCCCACCTGGCCGCGGCCAGCGGTGACGGCGGGCTGGACCTGTTCCCCCTGCAACACCACACCTTCGTCGGTGCCGTGGTCGCCCGGGCTCACCTGCTCGCCGCGGCCGGCCGCCCCGCCGAAGGTCTCGATCTGCTGGTCGCCGCCACCGCGAACGCACCCGGCGCGAACTGGGCGGGGGTGCCCTGGGTGACCTCGCCCGACCTGGCCGAGCGGATCGGCCCCGACCGGGCGGCCCGGGTCCTGATGCAGGTCTGCGCCGCCGCGCCCGATCCGGTGCCGCCGGCCGACCGGGCACCCCTGGCGGCGTACCTGACGCTGGCCCGCAACGCGGTCACCGTCCACCCCGAACACAGCCTGCTGCTGGGCACGGCGTCCGCGCTGGCCCGGCGGGTGGGCGAGGCCACCCTCGCGGTCCGCTGGGCCAGCCGGAGCGTACGCGCGGCGCCGTCGAAGATGGGCGAGGTCTGGCTCGGGTACGCGCTGCGCAGCGCCGGCCGGACCCGGGAGGCGCTCGCCGCGCTGCGCCGCGCCGTCGACCACGACCCGGACGACCTGGCGGTGTACGCCGACATCGCCGGCACCCTGGCCGACCACGGTCGGATCGAGGAGGCGCTGAGCTGGATGGAGCGGGCCCTGGCCCGCAACCCGTCGTTCGACTGCGCGGTGCACACCGCGCACCGGCTGCGGTTCCTGCGCGACGGCGAGGTGCGTCACCTGGTCGCGCTGGCCGACTTCGTCCGCGACCATCCGGTCGACTCGCACGAGCACGGCGACCTGGCCGAGTGCTGCCGCGGCCGCCCGTGGCTGGGGCAGCTCACCCCGGCCCCGGGCGACGCGCTCGGGTCGTCCGCCGCCGGGGCGGCCCCGACGACCCCGGCACCGTCGGCGGAGGCCGCGCGCCGGCTGCGCCAGCTCGCCCATCCCGCCTGGCCACACCCGCCGGCGGCGTACGACACGGCGGTCGGCCTGGCCACGCTCGACCTGCCCGACCTGCTCGGCCTGCTGGCCCACCCGCCCGAGACCCCGCAGACCGCGCTGGGCCGGGTGCTGGCCGGCGAGGACCCCGCGCTGTGGGTGCGTTGCGTGCAGGTGTGGACCTGCCTCGGCCTGCTGCACCACCGCACCGACGAGCCGTGGGCGGACTCGGCCCGGCGGCGGGTGCTGGTGGAGCTGGCCGGCGGGGTGGAGGTCGCCGAGGCGGCCCTGTTCGCCCTGGTGACCGCCGCCTGGGTCGATCCGTCGGTCCGGTCGGACGTGGCCCAGGTGGTCGCCGAGCGGCTGACCACGGTGGCCGAGGCGGCCCGGGAGCGCCCGATGCCGACGGCCGCCTCGCTGGCCCACCTGGCCCTGGCCACCCCGGATCTCGACCCGGACACCACCGCCCTGGCGCGCACGCTGACCGGCGTACCCGCCGGCCCGCGGTACCGCCGGCTACGCGCCCTGCTGCATCGGCTCCTGCGCCCGTTCCGGCCACGCCTCCCCGGCCCGCCGCTGCCCTGACGGGGCGGCCGGCCGGGGCAGCGTGGTCAGGCGGATGGGGAGCGGGCGAGGGCGGTCTCGGCCTGCTCCTCCGGGCTTCCCGGCACCTCGTTGCTGGTCCGCAGCGGGATCTCCCGGATGAACCAGGCGAGCACCGGCACCACCACGGCGAAGAGCACCGCCCACAGGAAGACGTGCGAGATAGCGTCGGCGAGCCCGCCCAGCACCAGCTCGCGGGCCTGCGCCGGCAGCTCCTTGAGCTGCTCGATGTTCATCCCGGCGCTGCCTTCGCCGCCGCCACTGAACGCGCCGCCGGCCGCACTGCCGGCGAGTCGGTTGGCGAAGATGGCGCCGAACAGCGAGATGCCGAACGACCCACCGATGGAGCGGAAGAAGGTGGCCGCGCCGCTGGCCGCGCCGAGGTCCTTCTGCTCGACGCTGTTCTGCGCGATCAGCATCGACGTCTGCATGAGGAAGCCCATGCCGACCCCGAGCACGATCATGTAGAGCGACGACTCGGTCTTGCTGGTGCCCACGTCCAGCAGGCTCAGCAGGGCGAGCCCGACGGCCATCACCGCACCGCCGACGATCGGGTAGATCCGGTACCGGCCGGTCCGGGTGATCGCCCGGCCGACGATCAGCGACACCACCAGCATGCCGAACATCAGCGGCAGCAGCAGCAGGCCGGAGTTGGTGGCCGAGGCACCCTGCACGGTCTGCTGGTAGAGCGGCAGGAAGTTCATCGCGCCGAACATCGCGAAGCCGAGCAGGAAGCCGATCACCGAGATGAGGGCGAAGTTCCGGTTGGCGAACAGGCCCAGCGGCAGGATCGGCTCGGCGGCCCGCCGCTCGACGAACCCGAAGACCACCAGTGCGACGACGGCCAGCGCGGCGAGGCCGAGGATCTGCGGGGAGGCCCAGGCGTACTCGTTGCCGCCCCAGGTCGTGATCAGCACGATGGCGGTGATGCCCACCGACAGCAACGCGGCGCCGAGCCAGTCGATGCGGTGCTCGGTGCGGTACTTGGGCAGGTGCATGGTCGCGATGAGCAGCACCAGCGCGACGCCGCCCAGCGGCAGGTTGACGTAGAACGCCCAGCGCCAGGAGAGGTGGTCGGTGATGAAGCCGCCGACCAGCGGGCCGGCCACCATCGCGATGGCCATGATCCCGGCGATCATGCCCTGGTAGCGGCCACGCTCCCGGGGCGGGACCAGGTCACCGATGATCGCCATCACACCGACCATCAGGCCACCGGCGCCCAGACCCTGCACGGCCCGGAAGGCGATCAACTGGACCATGCCGTCGTCGGGTCCACCGAAGATCCCCGAGCCGGCCATTCCGCACAGCGCGGAGCCGACCAGGAAGATCACCACCGCGGTGAGGAAGACCGCCTTGCGGCCGTACAGGTCGCCGAGCTTGCCCCAGATCGGGGTGGAGACGGTGGTGCCCAGCACGTACGCGGTCACCACCCAGGTGAAGTGGTTGAGCCCGCCGAACTCGCCGACGATGCGCGGCAGCGCCGTGCTGACGATCATGTTGTCGAGCATCGCCAGCATCATGGCGATCATCAGGCCGAAGAGCACGACCCGGACATTGGGTCGCGCGGGAGCCTGGGTTTGCTGGGCCATCGGTACGCTCTCCCCCTGAGATGCGGCGCCTTACTTGCCGTCCGGCTAGCCACCTTACTAGCCGCACGGTAAGTTTGACGGCGAACAACCGTCAAGCGGATTAGGTGGTGCGAGTGAGCCAGAGCACAGGCGGCGGCACGCGGGAACGGATCAAGGCCGTCGCGCTGGAACTCTTCACCGAGCAGGGTTACGAGGCGACCTCGCTGCGCGAGGTCGCCGAACGGCTCAACGTGACAAAGGCCGCGCTCTACTACCACTTCAAGAGCAAGGACGAGATCGTCACCAGCGTGGTCGAGGACCGGCTGGAGCGGATGGACGCGCTGATCGCCTGGGCCGAGTCCCAGCCGGCCACCCTGGCCACCCGGCGCGCGGTCATCGAGCGGTACGCCGACGCGATGTTCAGCAGCGAGCAGCCGTCGGTGATGCGCTTCTTCGAGCAGAACCAGACGGCGCTGAAGAGCCTCTCCGCCGGTCGGGAGATGCGCGGGCGGATGTTCCGGCTGGCCACCGTGCTCTCCGCCGGGAACGAGTCCCCCGGCGCCCAACTGCGGGCCGCACTGGCGATCTTCGCGGTGCACGGCAGCTGGTTCGCCGTACGCACCCCCGACATCACCGACGCCGAGCGCAAGCGGGTGGCGCTGGAGGTCGCCGACGAGTTGCTCGCCGCGATCGCCGCGAAGTCGCCCTCCGCCGAGGAGCCGCCCGTCGAGGAGTGACCGGCCGTACACCGATGATCACTACACTGACCCGATGCCCCTCGCCGCCATCGCCCTCGTCGTCCTGCTCGCTGTCCTCGCGGCCTTCCAGGTCGCGCTCGCGCTCGGCGCACCGCTCGGCCGGTTCGCCTGGGGTGGCCAGCACGAGGTGCTGCCCCTCCCGCTCCGGGTCGGTAGCGCGGTGGCGATCGTCGTCTACGCGATCATCGCGGTGATCGCCCTCGACCGCGCGGAGTTGATCGACGTGCTGGCCGGACCGGTCGCACGAGTCACGATGTGGATCTTGGTCGGATACTTCGCGCTGTCCATCGCGCCGAACGCGCTCTCCCGGAGCCGCTCGGAGCGGAACGCGATGGTGCCGGTGTCGATCGCACTCACCGCACTCGCCCTGCTCGTCGCGGTCGGCTGAGCCGCACCGCAGGCCCTAGGGCGCTGCGGTGAGGGCCAGGCGGAGGGCGAGCAGGTCGACCCCGGGCAGCGGCGTCCAGTCCTGCTCCGGGACGCGGACGAAGCCGCGGCGGCGGTAGAGCCGGTGGGCCGACTCGGCGTGGCCGTCGCGTACGCAGATCAGCAGGGCCGTGCAGCCCAGCTCGGTCGCCCGCGCGACGCACGCCTCGACCAGCGCCGCGCCCGCGCCCCGGCCCTGCGCCGCCGGGTCCACCGCCAGCATCCGGAACTCGGCCTCGCCCGGGCCGCACAGCTCGGCGTACCGGGTGCCGGGCAGGACGAAGGTGACCGAGCCGAGCAGCTGCCCGGTGGCCGGGTCGGCGGCGACCAGGATCTCGCCGTGCACCGCCCGGCCGGCCACGTCGGCCAGCACGGCGGCGTAGCCGTGCTCACCCTTGAGCTGCCCGTCGGCCTCGTACGCCGCGACGGTCAGCCGGGCCACCCCGGCGAAGTCGGCCGGCTCGGCCGGCCGGACCAGCAGGCCGGTCAACCGATCACCGCAATCAGGTCGCCGTCCTGCACCACGTCGCCCTCGTTCACGGCGAGCTGCTGTACGACACCGTCGGACTCGGCGACCACCGGGATCTCCATCTTCATCGACTCGAGGATCACCAGCGTGTCCCCCTCGGAGACGGTGTCCCCGGCCGACGCGACGACCTTCCAGACGTTCGCCACCATCTCGGCGCGGATCTCCTCGGCCATCTCCCGGCCCCTTCTCTCGCGACTGCCTGCGACGTATCCAATCATGCGGCGGCGGCCCGTGGGCGAGGAGCGGCCCCGGCAGCCGTCCGCCGAGGTCGGCCGCACTAGCATCAACAGGTCGGACCCTGGCGCCGGGAGGACCGGTGCGTGCACCGGCGCCGAGGTCGTGCGCAGGTGATCCGACCATCACGAGGAGGTCAGCATGGCGAAGAAGGCCCGTAAGAAGAAGGCCCGCAAGAAGAGCGCCGCCAACCACGGCAAGCGCCCCAACTCCTGAGCGGCCGACCGGCCGTGGCGCGCCCACGGCCCGGTCAGCAGAACGCCGGTGGCCCGACTCGGGCCACCGGCGTCGCCGTGAACGGATCCCGTCGGAGACGGAGGTCGCGGCGGCCCCCGTGCGGGATGGGCGAACGGCTCAGTCGGCCAGTTCGCGTGACTCGGTGCTCTCGAAGACAACCAGCTGGCTCAGCCGTACCCGCAGCCGCTCGCGCAGCTCGTCCGGCGCGGACTCGTTGCCGCAGCAACGGGCCACCAGCGCCTTGACCTCCTGCTCGATGCCGTACTCCCGCAGGCACGGGCCGCACTCGTCGAGGTGCAGGCGGATCAGCGTACGACGCTCCTGCGCGCACTCCAGGTCGAGGTAGAGGTAGACCTCGGCGAGAACCTCACGACAATGCGTCTCGTGCGGGTCACCACAGCTCACGTCACACCTCCCGGCCACTGGCAGCAGCCGAACTCCGGGCCGACGGCGCGGCGGAGAAACCGCGCTCCGCGGCGTAGCCCTCAAGCAGCTTCCGCAGATTACGACGACCGCGGTGCAACCGCGACATCACGGTACCGATCGGCGTGCCCATGATGTCGGCGACCTCCTTGTAGGAGAAGCCCTCGACATCGGTCAGGTAGACCGCCAGCCGGAACTCCTCCGGCAGCTGCTGGAGGGCCTCCTTGACGTCACTGTCCGGCAGCCGGTCGAGCGCCTCGGTCTCCGCGGAACGCAGCCCGCTGGAGGTGTGCGACTCCGCCTCGGCGAGCTGCCAGTCGGTGATCTCGTCGGTCGGCGCCTGCACCGGCTGGCGCTGCCGCTTGCGGTAGGAGTTGATGTAGGTGTTGGTCAGGATCCGGTACAGCCAGGCCTTCAGGTTCGTGCCCTGCTCGAACTGGTGGAAGGCGGCGTACGCCTTCAGGTAGGTCTCCTGGACCAGGTCCTCGGCATCCGCCGGGTTACGCGTCATCCGCAGGCCGGCCGCGTACAGCTGATCGACGAATGGCATTGCGTCCCGCTCGAACCGGGCCCTGCGCTCGTCCGTCTTCTCGGTGGTCAACCGCACATCCCCTCGGGTCGGATGCTTCCTCGCCGAGGATACGCGTCCGGGCCTACCAGAAGATTCGGTTCCGACGGGTGTGCCCGTCGCCACCTCGACCGGTGGCACCGCCGCCGGCCAGTCCGGGCCGGTCAGCAGCTGCCTCAGCTGCCGAGCCTCCCGCTCGTCGCGTTCCCGGTTCCGGATCTCGGTCGGCACCAGTCCCCCCTCGCACAGTGGTCGTCCGAGGGGTTCAACACCTCTGGTGGGCCGGGACATTCCTGCCGCCCCCGTTCCTGGTCCCGGCCACGGGGTACACCCGAGGCCGGGACCAGGAAGGGCCTGGGAGCCCGATGTCGGCCGCCCGGAGCGGGCCGCCGACATCATCGAGTGCAACGACCCGGCGCGGCCCGCGGACACGCGCCAGCGCCGCACGCCCGGCCGACCCGACGCCGGTACGGCGTGTCGCCCGGGGGGCGAAGGGCTCAGTCCCGCGCCCAGCCATGCTCGCGCAGCCAGCCGAGCACCAGGGCGGCCGTGCCGGCCGGGTCACCGCGCAGGTCGTGCCGCTCTCCCGGACGGACCACCACCTGCACCGCCGGCCCCGGTTCCGGCAGGCCGAACGGGTCCCGGTCGCCGTTGACCACCAGGGTCGGTACGCCGGTCGCCAGTTCCCCGGCCCGGCTGCGCTCCGGCCGCCCGGGTGGGTGCAGCGGAAAGGCGAGCGCCACCACCCCGGCGGCGGCCACGGCGGTCGCGGTACGGCAGGCCACCCGTGCCCCGCTGGACCGGCCGCCCACCACCACCGGCAGGCCCGGACAGCGGTCCCGCAGCACGGCCAGCACGGTGCTCCACGCCTCGTCGAGGTGCCCGGCGGGTGCCGGCGCACGCCGGCCGGCGACCCGGTACGGCTGGGTCACCCGGGCCACGACCAGCCCGGCGGCCACCGCGCCGTCGCGGAGCGCCAGCAGGTCGGGGGCGTCAACTCCGCCGCCCGCGCCATGCCCCAAGGCCAGCAGCGCCCGGGCCGGGCCGACCGGTGTGTCGAGATCGACCCGCGCCGGACCGCGCGGAGTCCCGATGATGTCGTCGTGCGGCACGCCACCATTCTGCGGCCCGCCACCCATACATCCCGCCGAAGGCGACTGCCGCCGACGGTCAGGTCACCGGATGGTGGTCAGCTCAGCGGCACCAGGGTGAGCAGTCGGTCGCGCACCGGAGGACCCGCCTCGCTGGCGGCGTCCGGATCGGGTTGCACCTCGCCCCGCCAGGCCACCAGCATCGCCCGTCGCTCGCGTGGAGTGGTGCCACCCCACACGCCGTGACAGTCGCCGACCTCCAACGCCCAGGCCAGGCAGGAACCCTGCACGTCGCAGCTGCGGCAGAGCGCCACCGCCGCGTCGGCCGGTTCGTTCGGCGCCGGAAAGAACGTCTCCGGGTCGACACTCTGGCAAGTGCCTCTGGTACGCCAGGCTTCGTCCTGTCGCCGTTCGTGCAGCGCTCGCAGCAGTCGCGGATCACGCCGCGCGGCGGCCACCTCGTGCGGACGGGGCATACGCGCCCGTGTCATCCACCCACCTCCCCCGTGGGACCAGCAATATCGATGAGCGTCGTTCACCTTGTGCGAACGACACCCACCACCGGCGCTGTGTTGTATCGCACTTGCCCACGCGGGGACAAGACTCTGCCGGGAAGTTGGCAAAACATACAAGTGAACTTTCACCCGCAACCGCGGCAAATCACTCCCGACAATGTGCAGCGCGTAATCAGAACAGCATCATGCCTTCCGGCTCGGCGCGCGGTGCCAGCGGCACCCGGGCGGTCAGCTCCGGGCCGTCGTTGCGGACGTCACCCACTGCCGGCCCCACCGGTCGGACCTCCAGGCCGGCGAGCCAGTCGAGCGGGGGCGGGGCGAGCAGCTCGGCCGGATCACCGGCCGCGCCCAGCCAGGTCGCCCACCGGTCGGGCGGCAGCAGCAGCGGCATCCGGTCGTGGACCTCGGCCAGCTCGCCGAGCGCGTCGGTGGTCACCACGCTGAAGGTCAACAACGGGCCGGCGGGACCGTCCCAGACCGACCAGATGCCGGCGAAGGCGAGCACCGAGCCGTCCAGCGGAGTCATGTAGAACGGCTGCTTCGCCCCGCCCGGTTGGCGGACCCACTCGTACCAGCCGTCGGCGGGAACCAGGCACCGGCGGCGCGCGAAGGCGGGGGCGTACGCCCGGCTGGTGGCGACCGTCTCGGCCCGGGCGTTGATCATGCGGGCGGCACCGCCCGGCGACCGGGACCACCCGGGCACCAGCCCCCAGCGGCCGAGCGAGAGCGCGCGGTGCCCTTCGGAGCTCACCCGCACCAGCGGCACCGGGTCGGTCGGCGCGACGTTGTGGTCGGCGACGAGCCGGCCGCCGGTCTCGTCGGCGGACTCGAACAGGCCGCTCAGGTCACCGGCGCTCCGGGTCGTGGCGTACCTCCCGCACATGCCGCACACGCTAGCGCGCCGCCGGCCGTCCGGCTGTCCCGTCCACCGGGAGTGGCCTCGACGGCATCGGCCACTCACCGCCCGGACACGGCAGAATGTAGCTGTGGGGAACCTGACCGCGACCCGGCCGCTACAGCCGTGGACCGCACCGACGGCCAGCGATCCGGTGACGGCGTCGCTGCGCCTGCCCGGCTCCAAGTCGATGACCAACCGGGCCCTGGTGCTCAGTGCGTTGGCCACCGGCCCCTCGACGCTGGCCAAACCGCTGCGCGCCCGGGACACCGAACTCATGGCCGCGGGGCTGCGGGCGATGGGCGCACACGTGTCGATCGCCGACGACGAGCGCTGGCTGGTGCGCCCGCACCGGCTGGTCGGCCCGGCGCACGTCGACGTGGGGCTCGCCGGCACGATCATGCGCTTCGTACCCCCGGTGGCGGGGCTGGCCGAGGGGCAGGTCACCCTCGACGGCGACCCGCACGCCCGCACCCGGCCGCTCGGGCCGCTGATCGAGGCGCTGCGCTCGCTCGGGGTACGCATCGACACCACCGGGCCCGGCAGCCTGCCGCTGGTGGTCCAGGGCGCCGGTCGGGTCACCGGCGGCGAGGTGGTGATCGACGCCTCCGCCTCCAGCCAGCTGGTCTCGGGGCTGCTGCTGGCCGCGCCCCGCTTCGACCGCGGTGTGGTGGTCCGGCACGTCGGCCCGCCCGTGCCCTCCGCGCCCCACCTGCGGATGACCGTGCAGATGCTGCGGGCCGCCGGTGCGGCGGTCGACGACAGCACCCCCGACGTCTGGGTGGTCGAGCCGGGCCCGCTGACCGGGCGCGGCTGGGAGATCGAGCCGGACCTTTCCGGCGCGGTGCCGTTCTTCGCCGCCGCCCTGGTCACCGGCGGTGAGGTGACCCTGCAGGGCTGGCCGCCGCGCGGCAGCGCCCAGCCGGTGGAGCGGCTCCGCTCGCTGCTGCAACAGATGGGTGCCGAGGTCACGCTCACCACCGAGGGGCTCACCGTGCGGGGCACCGGGACGGTACGCGGCCTGCACGCCGACCTGTCGGACGTCAGCGAGCTGACCCCGGCGCTGACCGCGCTGGCGATGCTGGCCGACTCCCCCTCGGTGTTCACCGGGGTCGGTCACATCCGTGGGCACGAGACCGACCGGCTGGCCGCGCTGACCCACGAGTTCACCGCGCTGGGCGCGGACGTCACCGAGTCGCCCGACGGCCTGGAGATCCGGCCCCGGCCGCTGCGCGGCGGGGTGTTCCGCACCTACCACGACCACCGGATGGCGCACGCGGCGGCGGTGGCCGGTCTCGCCGTGCCCGGCATCGAGTTGGATGACGTGGCGTGCACCTCGAAGACCATGCCCGAGTTCCCGGCACTATGGTCGGCGATGGTGACCGGCAAGAGCTGAGCGAGCGGAAGGGGCGGCCCTGGCGACCAGGCGGCGGGAGTACGACGAGGACGACGTCCGGGTCCGGCCCGGGAAGTCCTCGCGTCCGCGTACCCGCACCCGGCCCCAGCACGCCGACGCGAGGGACGGCTTCGTCATCGCGGTGGACCGGGGACGGTACACCTGCGTGCTGGCCGGAGCCGGACCGGACGTCCGCACCGTCACCGCGATGCGCGCCCGCGAGCTGGGGCGCAAGTCCGTGGTGGTCGGCGATCGGGTCGGCCTGGTCGGCGACACCTCGGGGGCGCCCGGGGCGCTGGCCCGGATCGTCCGGATCGAGCCGCGTCGGTCCGTGCTGCGGCGCACCGCCGAAGACGATGCCAGCACCGCCGAGGGGCGGCTGGAACGGGTGGTGGTCGCCAACGCCGACCAGTTGGTGATCGTCAGCGCGCTGGCCGACCCGCCGCCGCGCACCGGGTTCATCGACCGCTGCCTGGTGGCCGCGTACGACGCGGACATCGAGCCGCTGCTCTGCCTGACCAAGGCCGACCTGGCCGGCCCGGAGGCGGTGCTCGACTACTACACCGAGCTGGAGCTGCCGTACGTGCTCATCCGGCCGGACTCGGCGCTGGACGCCCTGCGCAGCCTGCTCGCCGGGCGGCTCTCGGTGCTCGTCGGGCACTCCGGCGTCGGCAAGTCGACGCTGGTCAACCGCCTGGTTCCGGAGGCCGACCGGGCGGTCGGCACGGTCAGCGCGATCGGCCGGGGCCGGCACACCTCGACCAGCGCGGTCGCGCTGCGGCTGCCCGCCCTGCCCGGCGCGCAGGACGATCCGGGCTGGATCGTGGACACCCCCGGCGTACGCAGCTTCGGGCTGGCACACGTCTCGGCCGAGAGCCTGCTGCACGGCTTCCCGGACCTGGTCGAGGCCACCGTCGACTGTCCGGCGAACTGCCCGCACACCCCCGACGAGACCGACTGCGCGCTGGACGCCTGGGTCACGCAGGGCCGGGCGGACCCGCGCCGGCTGGCCTCGTACCGCCGCTTGCTGGCCTCCCGGGCCGGCGAGACCGACCCGCGCGGCGAGGCCGACCCGCGCGGACGCCCGGAGTGAGCCGACCCGCCCGCACCGCACCGCCGGCCCCCGGCCTCGGCCCGCACCGCCGGCCGGCCCGCGGCGTCGGGCCGGCACCGGCGTCGCTACGGTGTCCGGCATGACCGGGTACGCCGACGACCTCGCCCTCGCCCACCGGCTCGCCGACGCCGCCGACGCGATCTCGGCGGCCCGGTTCCGCGCGCTCGACTTGCGGGTCGAGTCGAAGCCCGACCTGACCCCGGTCTCCGACGCGGACACCGCGGTGGAACGTGCGATCCGCGCCCTGCTGGCCGAGCACCGGCCGGACGACGGCCTGCTCGGCGAGGAGTACGGCGCGACACCGGCGGCCGGCACGCGGCAGTGGGTGGTGGACCCGATCGACGGCACCAAGAACTTCGTCCGGGGGGTGCCGATCTGGGCCACCCTGATCGCGCTGCTGGAGGACGGCCGGCCGGTCGCCGGGCTGGTCTCCGCGCCGGCGCTGGGCCGCCGCTGGTGGGCGGCGCGCGGCACCGGGGCGTACGCCGGCCCGGACGCGTCCCGGGGCGAGCCGATCCGGGTCTCCGGGGTGACGGAGCTGGCCGACGCGAGCCTCTGCTACTCCTCGCTGGGCGGCTGGGAGGACGCCGGCCGGCTGGAGCCGGTGCTCCAGCTGATGCGGGACACCTGGCGCAGCCGGGCCTACGGCGACTTCTACGGTTACATGCTGTTGGCCGAGGGCGCGCTGGACGTGATGATCGAACCCGAATTGTCGCTCTGGGACGTGGCCGCACTGGTACCGATCGTGACCGAGGCCGGTGGCACGTTCACCGACCTGGCCGGCCGTCCCGCCCCCGCTGGGGCCGAGAACAGCGCCGTCGCCAGCAACGGCGTGCTGCATCCCGACATCCTCCACCGGCTCGGTCAGCCGGCCGCGCGCTGACGCCGGGTAGCCTCTATCCTCGCCAGGTGGCTACCTCGGGTTGGTGTTTCCTGGCGGCGATGATCGTCGCGTACGGTGTCGCCAACCTGTTGCAGTCGGTCGCCGCCGCCCGCACCACCGTGCACCACACCTTCGACCCCGGGTTGCTGCTCCGCCTGGCCGGGCACCGCACCTACCTGGTCGGGCTGGTCTGCCAGGTGGGCGGGTTCGTGCTGGCCTTCCTGGCCCGACGGGACCTGCCGCTGTTCCTGGTGCAGGCGAGCGTGGCCGCCGGGCTGGGCGTCACCGCCATCCTCGGCGTACTGGTGCTGAAGTGGCGGCTGCCGGTGGCCGAGGTCGCGCTGCTGCTGCTGCTCTTCGCCGGGATCACCGCGCTGGTGCTCTCCGCGCGGCCGGCACCGTCGAAACAGCTCGGCACCGCGGGGATGATCGTCCTGCTGGCGACCCTCGCGGTGATCGCGGTGCTGGGCTTCTTCGCGGTCCGGCTGCACGGCGCGCCCGGCTCGGTGGCGCTCGGCGCACTCGCCGGGCTGGCCTTCTCCGCCGCCGCGGTGGCCGCCCGGCCGCTGGCCTCCGCGTCGAGCTGGGACGCGTTCCTCGCCGACCCGCTGCTCTACCTGCTCGTCGGCCACTCCGTCGTCGGCCAGCTGCTGCTCGGGCTGGCGATGCAGCGCGGTTCCACCACGGCGGCGGTGGCCGCCATGGACGCCGCCGGCGCGGTGCCCGCCGCGATCGTCGGCCTGCTGCTGCTCAACGACAAGATCTGGCCGGGCCGGGAGTGGCTGGCCGGAATCGGCTTCCTGGTCACGCTCGCCTCGGTGATCGGCCTCACCCGGTACGCCGAACCACAGCACCACCATGCCGTCGCCCGGGAAACGACCCGGGCCATGGTCGGCACCGCTCCGCAGCTGATCGGGCCACAGCCCCGGGGGCCCGGGTGTGAGGTCGCGCACGCCACCGGTGGCGCGGGCGGTCAACTGCCTCAGGCTGCCTCGACCGGCTTACGCCGACCGACCACCCGCTCGTAGAGCCGCTCCAGGGCACCCGCGGTCCGTTCCCAGGTGTAGCTGCACCGGACCCGGTCCACCGCGGCGTGCCCGTACGCGAAGCGGCCCGCGTTGTCGGTGAGCAGTCGACGCAGCGTCATCCCGAGGGTGCGTACGTCGCCCGGTGGCACCAGCTTGCCGGTGACCTCGTCGACCACCGCGTCGGCGATACCGCCCATGGCGTAGCCGACCACCGGGACACCGCAGGCCATCGCCTCCAGCGACACCCGGCCCGCCGAGGAGTAGTGCGGTGTGCAGGCGACCACGTCGGCCGAGCGGTACCAGGTGGCCATCTGGTCGTGCGGCACCGCGCCCACCAGGTGCACCTGTTCGCCCACTCCGATGCGCTCGGCCAGCTCGCGTAGCCGGCGGGCCTCGGCGTGGTTGGCCAGCCGCTCGGCCGGCGGCCCTCCGGCGATCACCAGCTCCGCGTCGCCGACCAGGCGCATCGCGCGGATCAGGTCGTCCTGGCCATGGCCACGGGAGAGCCCACCGACGGAGAGGATCCGGGGCCGCCGGTCGCGCGGGGCGGCCTCGCCGTCGGGATGGAACCGCTCGGTGTCCACGCCGGTCGGGACCATCGCGACCGAGCTGCGTTGCAGGCCCATCCGGGTCAGCTCGTCCACCTCGTCGTTGCACTGGGCGACCGCCATGTCCACCGCCCTGGTCAACGCCCGTTCCAGCGGGATGCGGGTGCCGGGCCCGTCGTACTGCGGGCCGAGGTGACGCAGCTGCTCCATGCCGATCGAGTGGAACGTCTGCACCACCGGGATGTCGGTCTCCCGGACGGCGTGCGCGGCGGCCAGCCCGCCGACCCAGTAGTGACCGTGCACGACCTCCGGCGTCCAGTCGCCCGCCCACCGGTCGGCCAGCCACTGGCCGAACTCGGCCACGTACGGCACCAGCTCGGCGGTGGGTATCGGCGCGACCGGACCGACGGTTGCCCGCTCCACCCGGTAGCCGTCGACGTCGGTGCTGTCGGCCGCCTCCGGGTCGTCCCGGCGGGCGTACACCCGGACGTCGTGACCTCGCCCGGCCAGCTCGGCGGCCACTCGCGCGATGTGCTGGTAGGTGCCGACGACGGTACCGTCGTCGGACGGCGGCGCAGCGGCGTGGGCGCAGACGAGGCCGACGCGCATGGGTCACCTCCATGCGGTTGATTCGGTGGTCCTCCGGTCAGAGCGTCCCATTAACCAGGGCCCCAGGAGCCGAAACCTGGCAGTCGGCCGCTCACCGGGGTGGCGGAGCAGCCCCACCTGTTCCCGGCGTCACGATCGGGGCGGGCGGCACCGGTTATGGCGGGAGGGCAGCGGGTAGTGGTCTGTCATGCGCGAGGACGAGTACCCGAGCCCGGTGTCCGATCCCGAGGCCGACGGCCTGCCCGACACCGCCGACGACGACTCGACGGCCGGGGACGACGTGCTGACCGGTCGGGAGGCGGACGGCCCGGCCCCCGCCCAGCTGCCCGGCGACCGTACGCCGGTGGCCGTCGACGAGTTCGGTACCACCGCCGATGAGCAGCTCGACGGCGAGTCGGTGGACTACAAGCTCGGCCGGGAGCAGTTCGAACTTCCGGTCGACGACCCGCTGGCCGGGCCGGTCGACCCGGACATCGCGGCCGAGGCGGACAGCCGGGAGCAGGCGGCGCAGGCGCAGTTCGACGCCGACGTGATCGATCCGGGCCCCACCTCCGACCCGCACTCTCCGGTCTCGCTCTACGACCACGACCGGCTGGGCAGCGTCGCGGACGCCACGGTGGGCCGGCTGGTCGAGCCGGACGAGGGGACGCACACCGACCAGGAGACCGATTCGATCGCGTACGACGCGGGTGCCGCCGGCGGCGGGGCCAGCGCCGAGGAACTGGCCGTGCACGAAACCCGCCCGCCGCACTCGGTCTAACTCAACCGCCGAAGCTCAACCGTCGAGGCCGCGTTCGATCGCGTACCGGGTGAGTTCGACGCGGTTGTGCAGCTGGAGCTTGCCGAGCGTGTTCTGCACGTGGTTCTGCACCGTCCGGTGGGACAGCCCGAGCCGTTCGGCGATCTGTCGGTAGGACATCCCCTTGGCCACCAGTCGCAGCACCTCGGTCTCCCGTTCGGTGAGCCGGGGTGCCGCGTCCTCGGTGCCGGCCGGCGCCTGTTCCCGGGCGGCGGCCAGCCGGCGGTACTCGCCGAGCACCAGCCCGGCCAGTCCGGGCGTGAAAACCGGCTCCCCGGCGGCGGCGCGGCGTACCGCGTCCAGGAACTCCGCCAGCGCGGCGGACTTGAGCAGGTAGCCTGTGGCGCCCGCCTTCACCGCGTCCAGCACACCCTGCTGCTCGCCGCTGGCGGAGAGCATGAGCACCCGTACCTCGGGCCGGGCCGCGCGCAGCCCACGGATCACCTCCACCCCGGAGATGTCCGGCAGTTGCAGGTCGAGCACCACCACGTCGGGACGCGCCGCGGCGACCACCCGGATCGCCTGGCGCCCCTCGCCGCAGCTGGCCACCACCTGATGACCGGCCTCGGCGAGGTCGCGGGCCACCCCTTCCCGCCACATCGGGTGGTCGTCGACGACCATCACGCGTACGCCGCTCACGGTTCCCTCCTCGGCACGGTGAGTTCGACCTCGGTGCCGGCACCGGGGGCGGAGCCGATCCGAGCGGTCCCGCCGAGGTCGGCCACCCGACCCCGGATCGCCTGGGCCACGCCCAGCCGGCCCTGGGCGACGGCTTCGGCGAGCCGGTCCGGCGCGAAGCCCGGACCCTCGTCCCGGATCGACACGGTGACCGTCGCGCCCTCGTCCTCGACCAGCACCCAGGCGCGTCCGCCGCCGTGCCGGGCCGCGTTGTCCAGTGCCGCCCCGACGGCGGCGGCCAGCTCGCGGGCCACCGTCGGGGCCAGCGGCACCGGGCTGGCCGGGGCGGACAGCGAGACGGTGGCCGAGGCGTACCGGCCGAGCAGCGCCCGCAGGTCCACCGGCGCGTCGGTGGGGCCGGCGGGCAGCGGACCGGTGCCGGAGATCAGCGCCCGCAGCGCCGCCTCCTGCTCGCCGGCCAGCCGGGCCAGCTCGCCCGCCTCGCCGTCGAGCCGCACGCCGCGCCGCTGCACCAGCGCGAGCACCTGGAGCACCGAGTCGTGGATGTCGCGGGCCAGCCGCTCCCGTTCCCGGGTGGCGGCCTCCAGTTCCACGGCCCGCTGCAACCGTTCCCCGGCGGTCACCGACAGCCGCGCCACGTGTCCGACCACCACCCCGGCGAGCAGCATGAGAATTGCGCCGTTGATGGCGGTGGGGGTGGCCATGCCCCGGGTCGCCAGATCGGTCGCGCCGAGCACCAGCGCGGCGACCGCGCCGCGCCGCCGCCCGCCGGACACCGCCCAGGCCAGCACCGGGCCGCCCAACCAGGCCACCGTCAGGGTCGGCAGCCCGGCGGCGAGCGCGGCCCGGCCCATCACCCACGGGGTGACCAGCAGGATCGCCACGACCACCCCGAGATCGGCCAGGAGCAGCGGCCAGCCGCGCCGGGCCGGGGCGGCGTAGCCGACCGCGGTGACGGCGGTCCAGGCCGCCATCACCAGCACCAGGGCACCGGCGACGAGCGGGTGGGCGTACCGGTCCGCGTCGCGGACCACCACCACGACCACGTACGCCAGGGAGGCCACCCGGTACACCGCGACGGCCCGCCAGAGCGGGACCTCGAAACCACCGGGCGCGGGCACGTGCGTCACGATGCCACAGCCCGCGCGAGCGCCCCTCAGCCAATGCGCTCCAATGAACCCTGCCGTACGGTGGTAAATGCCGCGTAAACCTCTGCGATCTCCTGTCGGGACGGGCCCATGACGAACGGAGAACCCTGCACACCGCGTACGGTGGTGCCCATCGAACATGCCCTCCTGATCGCCGACGCCTTCGACCAGGCCCAGGTGACCGAGCTTCGCCACTCGGTCACCTCCTGCGCGCGCGCCGCCGGGCTACGCGACGAGCGCCTGGACGACTTCGTGCTCGCCATCAACGAGCTGATCACCAACGCGGTGCGGCACGGCGGGGGTCGGGGCTGGCTGCGCCTGTGGGAGGAGCCCGGACAGGTGCTATGCGAGGTCTCCGACCACGGTCAGGGCATCAGCGTGCAGCGCCTCGACGATCGCCGCCGCCCGGCCCCCGACACGGCCGGCGGTTGGGGCCTCTGGCTGGCCCGCGAGCTGACCGACGCGATGGACGTCGAGACCGGCCCGGCCGGCACCACGGTACGCATCACCGCCGCGACCGTCCCCACCCAGCAACACATCGGCCGCCACCGCCAGGACTGAGACCCGGCGCGGGATCATTCCCAGCGGTTGCCGGTGAGCTTCTCGTAGACGTCCACGTAGCGGGCGCGGGTGGCGTCGACCACCTCGGCGGGCACCTCGGGCGCCGGGCTCTGCTTGTCCCAGCCGCTCTCGGCCGCCCAGTCCCGCACGTACTGCTTGTCGTAGGAGAACTGCGCACGGCCCGGCTGGTAGGACTCGGCCGGCCAGAACCGGGACGAGTCCGGGGTGAGCAGCTCGTCGCCGAGGACCAGGTTGCCGTCCGCCGTCCAGCCCAGCTCGATCTTGGTGTCGGCGACCAGGATGCCCCGCTCGGCGGCCAGTTCGGCGCCGCGGCAGTACACGTCGATGGTCAGCTGCCGGAGCCGTTCGGCGGTTTCCGCGCCGACCTTGTCGACCACCTCGACGAAGGTCATCGGCTCGTCGTGCTCCCCCATCGGCGCCTTGGTCGACGGGGTGAAGATCGGCTCGGGCAGGATGGACGCCTCGCCCAGGCCCCGCGGCAGCTCCACGCCGGAGACGGCGCCGGTGCTCTCGTACTCCTTCAGGCCGCCGCCGGTGAGGAAGCCCCGGGCGACGCACTCGACGGGGATCATCTCCAGCCGGCGACAGCGGATCGCCCGGCCGGCGAACTCCGCCGGCACGTCGGTGGCCGAGATGACGTGGTTGGGCACCAGGTCGGCCAGTTGCTCGAACCACCACAGCGACAGCGCGGTGAGCAGCTTGCCCTTGTCCGGGATCGGGGTCGGCAGCACCACGTCGTAGACGGAGATGCGGTCCGAGGCGACCAGGAACAGGTCGTCGCCGTCGGCGTAGACGTCCCTCACCTTGCCCGAGTGCAGAAGTTCCACGGCCACAAGTACATCACGCGAAGTTCCTGCGCCCGCTGGGGACCTAGCGCGGCCGACCGCGAAGGAAGGGCGCCCCTTGTTAACGCCTGGGGTAGAGCACGGGCCCCTTCTTAACGCCGACGGCCGCGGGTCAGCCGGAACACCAGCACCACGATCACGGCCACCACGGCCAGGCAGCAGAGCAGGCTCAGGAAGCCGAAGAACCCGAAGCCGCGCCCTCGCCGCCGGGCGGCCTCGACGACCAGTTCCCCGGTGCCGGTCGAGGCCCACGCGGCGACCGGGACGAACACCGACAGCACGACTGTGCCCAGGAGCGTGCCGAGCCGCCCCCACCACTTGCCGAAGGAAGACATGGGCCCATCCTTGCCGAGACGCGCAACCGCAACCGGGGAACGGGATTCGTGTCAGCGGCACGGTCCCTGGCACACGGCAGCCCTCGGTCCGCCGATCCGGCAGAGCCGGACCTCGCAACGGCCGGTGCACCGCGCCGGTGCACCGGGCCGGAAAAGAGCAATGGCCCCGGAACGAATCCGGGGCCACTGTCTGGCAGTAGCGGGGACAGGATTTGAACCTGCGACCTCTGGGTTATGAGCCCAGCGAGCTACCGAGCTGCTCCACCCCGCGTCGCTAGAACCACCGTAGCGCACCAACCCGGGCCACCGCAAAACGACCCACGGAACGCCCCATGCCGCGCCGTCGCCCCCTGCCCGGTGGGGCCGGACAACCTGGCCCGTCGCGCCCCGAAACCTGCCTCGACCCAGAACCCGGCCCAGAAACGGTCAGGGCCCGCAGCGGCGATCGAGGATCGCCGGGCTGCGGGCCCTGACCGGTCGGTCATCAGCCGCCTGGTGACGGCGCCGGGTTGTTCGGCGCGTTGTTCCCACCGGCTGCCTGCTGAGCCTGCTGGAACGCGGTCAGCGCCTCGTCCAGCGCCTTCAACGCACGGCCGTACCGCTCGAAGTCGCCGGACGCCTGCGCGGCCCGCACCTCGCTGATCGCGGCCTGGACCCGGTCGGCAGCGGCCCCCAACTCGCCGGTGAGCGGCGGTGCCTGGCCCGGCGTCGGGGTGGCCGACGGGGTGGCCGATGGCGTGGCCGACGGCTCCCCGCCGTCGCCCGGCGGCTCCTCACCTCCGGTCGGCGGTGGGTTGCCGGCCGCCGCCCGCTTGCCCTGCTCGACGAGCTGCTTGATGCCGTCGGCCGGGTTGTCGGCCAGCACCACGAAGGAACCACCGTCGCCGTAGGAGAGCAGCACCTTCTGCAGCAGCGGGTACGCGTCCGTCTGGTTGCTCTTCACGTAGACCGGCTCCACGTAGAGCATCCCGTTGTTGAACGGCAGCGAGAGCAGGTTGCCGTACTGCACCTGGGCCTGGTTCGAGGAGAGCAGGTTCAGCTGCTGCCGGATGTTGGCGTTGTTGGTCATCTGCTGGTGCACCTGCACCGGGCCGGAGACCCGGGTCTGGTCGGGCAACTCCAGCACCTGCAACGTCGGCTTGCCGTCCTCGTACGACCCGGAGATCAGCGCGGCCAGGTTCTGCCGGCCGTTCGGGGTGACCGCGCTGGTCAGCTGGAAGCGCGGCGCCTCCTGCCCGGGGAACTGGGTGTAGAGGTAGTACGGCGGCTGCTTGACCCCGCTGTCCGGCGCGTCCGGCACGTTCGGCACCTGCCAGAAGTCCTGACCGGAGTAGAAGTCGCCGGGGTTGGTGACGTGGAACCGGATCAGCAGGTTGCGCTGCACCTTGAACAGGTCGGCCGGGTAGCGGAAGTGGTCGGCCAGCGACGGCGGGATCTCGGCCCGCGGCTTGATCAGGTCACCGCCGAACGCCTTGTTCCACGCCTTGAGCACCGGGTCGTTGTCGTCGAACTCGTAGAGGGTGACCGTGCCGTCGTACGCGTCGACGGTCGCCTTGACCGAGTTGCGGATGTAGTTGACGTTCTCCCGGGCCAGCTGGATCGTGCCCCGGCCGGTCAGCTCGTCGGTGGTCTCCTGCTGGAGGTTGACCCGCTCGGCGTACGGGAAGGTGGCGGCGGTGGTGTAGCCGTCCACGATCCACTGGACCCGGCCGTCCACCACCGCCGGGTACGGGTCGCCGTCCAGGGTGAGGAACGGCGCGACCTTCTCGACCCGGTCGCGGGGGTTACGTACGTAGAGCAGCTTGGAGTTCTCGTTGACCGCCTCGGAGAGCAGGAAGTTCGCCTCCTGCTCCTTGATCGCATAGAGCAGCCGCCGGCTGAACGACCCGATGTCGACGCCGCCCTCGCCGGTGTAGGTGTAGTACGACTGTCCCTCGCCGCTCTCACCGGCCGGCCGGTCGAACTCCGCCGGGTTGGCGTCCGGGTTGGGCTTGCCGACGATGGCGTAGTCGCCGTCCTGCATCCGCTCGCCGTAGTAGATCCGGGGCTGGCTCGCCGGGATCTGGTCGGTGGGCGAGGAGCAGGACTCCTGCGCCCGCTCACCGAGGAAGCCGGAGACGAAGAACGGCTGACCACCGCAGACCACCTGGTTGGCGGGGGCGGCCACCACCCCGTACCCGTGGGTGTAGACGGTGTGCCGGTTGATCCAGTTGCTCTGCTGGGCGGTCAGCTCGCCGTAGTTGATCTCGCGTACGCCGACCACGTAGTCCTGGGTCTTGCCGTTGACCGTGTACCGGTCGATGTCGAGCTTCGGGCCGAAGTCGTAGAAGCCACGGACCTGCTGGAGCTGGGTGTACGTCTCGCTGACCAGCTGCGGGTCGAGCAGTCGGGCGTTCGGTACCACGGAGGTGTCGGTGGCCAGGCTCTCCGACGGGGTCAGGTTGTTGGCCGCATACGCCGAATTCTGGGCGATGTCCAGCCCGAACGACGCGCGGGTGGCCTCGATGCTGCGCTCGATGTACCGCGCTTCCTTGTCCCGGGCGCTGGGCTTGACCTCGAAGGTCTGCACCGCCCAGGGGTAGATGCCGCCGATCGCCACCGCGGACACGCCGAGCAGCGCCAGCGAGATGCCCGGCCAGACCAGGTTCCGCATCCAGGCGTTGGAGAACACGATGATCGCGATCGCCACCACCACGGAGATGTAGGCCAGGATCTCCTTCGCCGGCAGCAGCGCGTTGATGTCCGCGTACCCGGCGCCGTAGACACCCACGCCGTCGTTGTACTCCAGCAGCATCGACCGCCGGTCGAGCACGTACGCGACCGCCTTGAGCAGGACGAAGACCGCTACCAGCGTGCTCAGGTGGCCCCGGGCGGCGTTGCTCATCCGGTCACCCACGCCCTGTAGGCGCACCCCGCCGAAGAGGTAGTGCACGGCCAGCGAGCCGATCAGCGCCAGCACCACCGCGGTGAAGCCGAGCCCGAGCAGGAACCGCCAGAACGGCAACTGGAAGACGTAGAAGCCGACGTCGACGCCGAACTCCGGGTCGACGATGCCGAAGTCTCCGCCGTTACGGAAGAGCAGCCACTGGTTCCAGCGGCTCTGCGCCGACAGACCGGCGAAGAGGCCGACGATCGCGGCGGCCGCCGTGATCCACAGCCCGAGCCGGGGGCCGAGCAGCATCCGGTAGCGCTCCAGAGTGGCCTGCTCCGGCGAGTGCGGCCGGTGCCGGGGGCGTAGTCGTTGGGCGAGCCATAGATTGCCGCCGACGATCGCCCCCATCGCCAGACCGGCGGCCAGGAAGAGCAGCAGCCGGGTGACGATCACCCCGCGGAACACCTCGGTGTAGTCGACCTCGGAGAACCAGAGCCAGTCCGTCCAGGCCTGCACCCCCCAGCCGAGCAGGGTGAACAGGACGAACACCCCGATCAGGACACCGATTGTGACGCGTCCGCGTCGGCTCATCCTCGGCAGGGGGCTGCTGCTACGCATGACCACTGTTGGCTCCGCACGCTCGATATGATCGGCTCCGACCAGGCACCCAGAGTACGGGGTGTTCCTGAATGCGTCGGCGCAAGGTCGCGGCGCACCTCGTGCACCGGGTCGCGACCCGACCGTACGGCCCGCTCGCCGGCCCTGGCCGCGCGTGCCCTCGGCGGGGTGTCCGGACGGCTGCGGTGCGGGTCAGCAGTGGGTCGGCTGGCCCCCGGACCGCAGCGTCTCCAGGGCGGCCAGCGCCTCGTCGAGCGAACCCACCTTCACCAGTGGCAGGTCCGGCTGCCGGTTGCGCACCGCCTCCGCGCAGTTGGCCGCCGGCACCAGGAAGACCTTCGCGCCGGCCTGCTTCGCCCCGACCAGTTTCTGCGGGATGCCACCGATCGGGCCGACCCGACCCGAGTCGTCGATGGTGCCGGTGCCCGCGATGACCCGGCCGCCGGTGAGGTCCTCCGGGGTCAGCTTGTCGATGATGCCCAGCGCGAACATCAGGCCCGCGCTGGGGCCGCCGATGTCCTTCAGGTCGATGGCGAGGGTGAACGGGTGCGGCTGCTGCTGCTCGATCTCGATGCCGATGCGGGGCCGACCGTCCTGTTCCTGACTGGTGATCGTGTCGGTGCGGGCCACCCCGTCGCGGGTGTAGCCGATCCGCAGCGCCGTGCCCGCGGGCTTCGCCCTGATCAGGTCGGTCAGCCGGGAGGCCAGAGGCACCGGTTCGCCGTCCACCGAGGTCACCACGTCGCCCGGGCGGAGCACGCCGGCCGCCGGGCCGTCGGCGGCCACCGTCTTGACCACGACCTGCACCTCGTACCCCAGTTCCCGCAGCGCGGCGGTCTCCGCGCTGGTCTGCGACACCTGGAAGTCCTCGGCGTTGCGCTGTTCGACCTCCTGCTGGCTCTCTCCCGGCGGGTAGACCAGCTCGCGCGGCACCACCGCCTGGTCCTCGGAGAGCCAGCCCTGGATGGCCGAGCGCAGCTTGACGCTGGGCTGCACACCCACGGTGGTCAGCCGCAGTTGGCCGGCGGAGGTGGAGGTCTCCCGGCCGGTGACCTGGATCACCTCCTTGCCGTCCTCCTGCCCGAGGGTGTCGACGGTCGGACCGGGACCGAGTACCACGTACGGGACGGGCGCGCCGAGCACTCCGATGCTGAGCAGAGCGGTGAGCAGAGCACCGAGAAGGACGGTCACGCCGCGACGTCTCATGCGGCAGAGCGTACCGAGCCGGATAACGGCGCTCGGCCGGCACGACGACAGACTTCGCCCTCAGCGCAACAGCGGCAGCGGCGGCCCGTCCGGAGCGCCGTCCAGCGGCGTGGAGGCTGAATTATGGCGGCGCGCGTACCGTAGAGGTCGTGCCTGATATTCCGTTCGGTTTCGCGCTTCCGGGTGGGCAGCCGCCCGACCCCAACGACCCCGCGCAGATGCAGCAGTTCATGTCGCAGTTGCAGCACCTGCTCTCCGCGCCGGGGAGCGGGCCGGTCAACTGGGACCTGGCCCGCCAGGTGGCGGCCAGCCAGCTCGCCGCGGCGGGCGACCCGGCGGTCTCGCCGTACGAGCGCAACGCGGTCGAGGAGGCGCTGCGCATCGCCGACCTGTGGCTGGAGCCGGCCTCCGCCCTGCCCTCGGGCATCCGGACGGCGGTGGCCTGGAACCGCAATGAGTGGATCTTCAAGACGCTTGACGTCTGGCGCAAGCTGTGCGACCCGGTGGCCAGCCGGATGGTCGGCGCGATGGGTGACCTGGTGCCGCCGGAGGCCCGGGCCCAGCTCGGCCCGATGCAGTCGATGGTGGCCACCCTCGGCGGCGCGCTCTTCGGCGGTCAGCTCGGCCAGGCGCTCGGCTCGCTCGCCGCGGAGGTGCTCTCCGCCGGCGACATCGGCCTGCCGCTCGGCCCGGCCGGGACGGCCGCGCTGATCCCGGCCAACATCCGCAGCTACGGCGCGGGGCTGGAGCTGCCCGAGGACGAGGTGCGCCTCTACGTGGCCCTGCGTGAGGCCGCGCACCAGCGGCTGTTCGAGCATGTGCCGTGGCTGCGCGGGCACGTGCTGAACGCCGTGGAGACGTACGCCGCCGGCATCCGGGTCAACCGGGAGGCGATCGAGGAGGCGATGGGCCGGGTCGATCCGACCGACCCGGAGTCGATGCAGGCGATCGCCCTGGAGGGCATCTTCACTCCGGAGGACAGCCCGGCGCAGAAGGCGTCGCTGGCCCGGCTGGAGACCGCCCTCGCCCTGGTGGAGGGTTGGGTCTGCCACGTGGTGGACGGTGCCGCCGCTGGCCGGCTGCCGAACGTGGTGGCGCTGGGCGAGGCGTTCCGCCGGCGCCGGGCGGCCGGCGGGCCGGCCGAGCAGACCTTCGCCGCGCTGGTCGGGTTGGAGCTGCGGCCCCGCCGGCTGCGCGAGGCCGCCGCGCTCTGGGCGGCACTCACCGAGCACCGGGGCATCGCCGGCCGGGACGCGCTGTGGGGCCACCCCGACCTGCTGCCCTCCGACGACGACTTCGCCGACCCGGTGGCCTTCGCCATGGCCGATCTCGACCTGATGTCCGAGCTGGAGAACTTCGACTTCTCCGCCCCGGGCGGGCCGGAGGAGAAGGCACCGGGCGAGACGGACCGCCGCGACGACACCGAAGGCGGCGAGAACCGCTCCTGACCGCCCGCACCCCACGCCGGCCGCCCGCCCTCCTCGGCCGGTCAAGGCCGGTGCTCGGGTGAAGATCACGCTCGATCAGGGATCGAGCACGATCATGCCCTGCCCGCCCGGCCGGCGCCGGAGAGCAGTGCGCGGGTGTTCTCCCAGCCGCTCAGGGCCGGGTCGAGCCGGGCCAGGTCCGCCGGGCCACGCAGCCGGTGCCAGGACGGCGTCACCGCCAGGTCACCCGGGCGGGGCGCCGCCGCGCGCACGGCCGCGGGCACCGTGGCGTCCAGGTCCACCGGCGGCAGCCACGGCGGTACGGGCAGCCGGGCGGCCACGCCCAGCACCCCCGGGAGACCGCCCTCGACCGGCGCGATCGCCACCGGCCGGCTGGTCAGCGGGCGCAGCAGCTTGCCGACGGTGAGTCCGGGCAGGTCGGGTGCGTCTCCCGCGACCACCGCCGCCTGCTCGTAGTGACCGTCCACCCCGCCCGGCCCGCTGCCCGTGCCGCTCCGCGCACCGCCCAGCCCGCGGTGCCCGGTCAGTGCGGCGAACACGGCGTTCGGGGTCGGCTCGGGCACCTCGTACACGGTCGTACCCGGCCAGATCACCGCGTCGGCCAGCCACCGGTCCGCCGGGGTGACCGCCACCGCGGTGTCCACCTCGTTGAGCAAGGCGAGCAGATCCACCACGTCCTCGGCGAGTGCCGTACGCCAGTCCACCGGGTCGGCGCCGGGCGGCGCCCAGGCGACCGGCGCGAGCAGCGCCACCACCACACGTCGGGCCATTCCCCGACCCTACGCCCGGCCGCGAGCCCCGATCCCGGCACACCGGGCGGGGAGCCCACCGCTGCCGGGTGTCGTCGGCGAGACCCGGTCACCCACCGCCGCTGCGACGGTGTCGCTCAGGGCGTGCCGGACACGGCCGCCACGCCCTCCAGGTAGCCCCGGGCGCGTTCGGTTTTCGGGTACCGGCCGACCAGGGCCCAGAACTCGGCGTTGTGACTGGGCACGATGAGATGGGCGAGTTCGTGCAGCAGGACGTAGTCGATCACCCAGTCCGGCATGTCCTGGATCCGGTGCGACAGTCGGATCGAGCGGTCCGCCGGGGTGCAGGAGCCCCACCGGCCGTTCTGGTTGCTCACCCACCGGACGCTGGTCGGCAGGGCCTGGTCGCCGTACTCGGACAGGTAGAGCCCGATCAGCCGGCCGGCCCGGGCCAGCAGTTCCCCGTCGGAGCGGGTCAGCCGCCCCTCCCGGGCGGCGAGCCGGGCGAGCATCCGGTCGACCCATTCGCTCTCCTCGGCCCGGGAGAACTGGTCCGGGATGAGGACGACGACCCGTTCACCGTCGCGGTAGGCGGACACCGTCCGTCGCCGGCGCTGGCTGCGCCGTACCTCGACGACCGGCTTCCGCGCCCCAGCCATCAGTGGACCGCGCAGCCTCGGTTTGCTGTCACGTTGGCAAGCTAATGCGTTGTGACCAGGGGTCCGCAAGAGTCAACCCACCGACACGCGTCCGGAAAATGGGGATTGGTCGCCAGGAGTCCCGAAAATTTTCTTGCCGGACCGGCGCGACCCGCAACGATCACCCTTCGTGGTGGCCGACGAGGTGTCACACCGGCAGCGCCGACCTACGGTAGATGATCATTGGAGCGGGCCGCCCACCGGGGTCCGACCCCGGTCCGACCCCTGGTTTGCGGGGCGCTACCAGCGAATTTGCGGGCCCCCGGTCGGCGTGTCCCCGCCAAACTGACTGATCTGGCCCAATTCGCCGTGCACACTCTCGACGTCGCCTTGCTCACAGTGGCAACGCGCAGCTGACATGGAACCGCCCACACCTGGGTAGGGTCCGCCAACCAGTGGTCACGTGGGTGGCCGCGGGAAGAGACCCAGCGCCGGGCGCCGCACGCGGCCGGCCGCCGGGAACCCGCCGGACCGGTATCGACCGGCGGACGAGACGAGGAGGCACACCGTGGCCGACCAGGCCCAGACCTACAACGGTTACTGCGTCAAGTGCAAGGAGAAGCGGGACTTCGAGGGCCGCGTCGAGGTCTCGAAGACCGGCATGAACATGGCCAAGGGCAAGTGTCCGGTGTGCGGCACAACAGTGAACCGCATCCTGGGCAAGGCGAAGGTCTGACGTACCCGTACGGCGAACGGGGGTGGCCGGTGGCCACCCCCGTTCGCGTTCTTCCGCTCACTGTCCGGCGGCCGACCCAGTTACCCGCCGGTTGTGGATATCTCGCCGAATCCTGTGGACAGCCCTGGATCTGAAGCTGCCCACCTGTGGACAACGATCGACGGACAGCAGGGAAGCGGTCACTATTCGTGCCCATGCAGCTGTCGACGAAGCGCCCGCCGTCCCCCCGCCCCACCCTGCTGCCCGGGCTCAGCCAGCTCTGGCGCGACCGGCACACCCTTCAGCTCGGGCTCGGTCAGGAGCGGGCCGTCCTGGTCGAGGTGGCCGACCCGCGGGCCGCCCGGCTGCTCGACCTGCTCGACGGCACCCGCAGCGAGCGGCAGGTGCTGACCGGGGTGACCGGGACGGGCGTCCGTCCGGAGCACGCCCAGGCCCTGCTCGACGCCCTGCGTACCGCCGGCCTGGTGGTACCGGCGCACACGCTCCTGCCCCGGGACCTCGCCGGCCCCCGCCGGGCCCGGCTCGCCGCGGAGGCCGACGCGCTGGCGCTCGCCGCCCCCCGGCTTCCGGGGACCCCGGCCCAGGTCCTCCGGCGCCGCCTGGCCGCCCGGGTGACGCTCACCGGCGCCGGCCCGCTCGGCGCCGTCATCGCCGTCGCCCTGGCCCAGGCCGGTGTCGGTCACGTCCATCCCGAGCTGCCCGGGCCGGTCCGCCCGGTCGACCTCGTCGGCGCCGGCATCGCGGCCGGCGAGATCGGCCGCCCGCTCGACCAGGCGGTCCGGGCGGCCGTGGCGCGGGCGGCACCCGGCACCGGCACCGGCCCGCTTCGCCGACACCGGCCCGACCTGGTGATCCAGCTCGGCACCGACCGGCCGGCCGCGCTGCTGGCCGCCGGTTACACCCAACGGCGGCAACCACACCTGCTGGTCGACGTCCGGGAGGGCGTCCCGGTGATCGGGCCGCTGGTCCGCCCGCCGGTCGGCCCCTGCCTGCGCTGCCTCGACCTGCACCGCGCCGACCGGGATCCCGACTGGCCGGCGCTCGCCGCCCAGCTCGCCAGCGGCACGGCCGTTCCGCCCTGCGCCACGAGCACCCTCCTGGCGGCCACCGCGTACGCCGTGGCCGAGGCGCTCGGCCAGCTGGACGGCGGCACTCCGGAGACCCTCAACGGGGCGATCGAGGTAGTGGCGGCAGGCAACGTCCGGCGCCGCCACTGGCCGCCGCACCCCCGCTGTGGCTGTGGTGCCGGCGGCCAGCCCGGCCGCACGGCAGCATTGGGCACGCTGGTTCGGTAACAATGACCAAGTGACCGACATCCCGCGCCGGGCCGTGTCCCGGACCGCCAAGCTCGCCGCTCTGCCGCTCGGCTTCGCCGGCCGGACCGTCCTCGGCATGGGAAAGCGCGTCACCGGGCTGGCCTCCGACGTGATCTCGGCGGAGATCCAGCAGCGCACCGCCGAGCAGTTGTTCAGCGTCCTCGGCCAGCTCAAGGGCGGGGCGATGAAGTTCGGCCAGGCGCTGTCGGTCTTCGAGGCGGCCCTGCCGGAGGAGATCGCCGCGCCCTACCGGCAGGCCCTGACCAAGCTTCAGGAGGCCGCGCCGCCGCTGCCGGCGGCGAGCGTGCACAAGGTCCTGGCCGACCAGCTGGGCCCCGGCTGGCGGGACCGGTTCGTGAGCTTCGACGACTCGCCGGCCGCCGCGGCCAGCATCGGCCAGGTACACCGTGCGGTGTGGCGGATGCCGGACGGCGACAGCCGGGACGTGGCCGTCAAGATCCAGTATCCGGGCGCCGGCGACGCCCTGCTCGCCGACCTCAAGCAGCTCTCCCGGCTGGGCGGCATGTTCCGGGCCATCCAGCCGGGGCTGGACGTCAAGCCGCTGCTGGCCGAGCTGCGGGAGAGGATCACCGAGGAGCTGGACTACGAGCTGGAGGCGGAGTCACAGCGGGCCTTCGCCGCCGCATACGCCGATGATTCGGAGATCTACGTACCAGCGGTGTTCCACGCCTCGCCGCGAGTCCTGATCACCGAATGGGTCGAGGGCACTCCGCTGGCCGACATCATCCGGGCCGGCACCGAGCAGCAGCGGAACGAGGCGGGCCGGTTGATGGCCACCCTCCACCTGTCCGCGCCGGCCCGGGCCGGGCTGCTGCACGCCGATCCGCACCCGGGCAACTTCCGGCTGCTGCCCGACGGCCGGCTCGGCGTGATCGACTTCGGCGCGGTGGCCCGGATGCCGGAGGGAACGCCGGAACCGATCGGCCGGATCGCCGGGCTGGCCCTGCGCGGCGACGCCGACGAGGTGGTGGCCGGCCTGCGGGCCGAGGGTTTTGTCAGCTCCGGCGAGCCGATCGAGGCCGGCGCGCTGCTCGACTTCCTGCGCCCGATGCTGGAACCGATCGCCGCCGACGAGTTCCGGTTCACCCGGGCCTGGCTGCGCGGCGAGGCGACCCGACTGGCGAGCCCGCGGTCACCGGCGTACCAGTTCAGCCGGCAGCTCAACCTGCCGCCGTCGTACCTGCTCATCCACCGGGTGACGCTCGGGTCGATCGGCGTGCTGTGCCAACTGGAGGCCAAGGCCCCCTACCGCGGCATCCTGGAACGCTGGCTGCCCGGCTTCGCGCCGGTCGGCTGACCCGCGGCCCACCCGTCGGCGACGCTCTCGCGCTCCACGTGAAAACGGCGGGCGGGGGCGCCCCGTCCCCCCCCCCCCCGCCCGCCGTTCTCGGTGTTTCGTCCTACAGAGCGCCCAACTCGCGGGCCGACCGGGCACGGCCGGCCATCGCGACGGTACGGGCGGATCGGGTTGCCTCAGTGCTCGTGGTGGTGCGACCGGCCTGAGGCCGGAGCATTCGAGCCCTCGACAACGCTTCGTGAAGTAGGTGCATCTCGGCGATTCCGTTCGGAAGGTGCAGCATGGTGGTCAGCTTTCTCGTGGCCGGTTCGGCACCGGCGGGGTTGGTCCGGATCGGGAACATGTCAGGCAGCCAGCCGGACGGCGCTGCGCGACGTGGCAAGGCCGTTGGCCGCCAGCCGCGCCTCGGCCTCGACCCGCAGCGCGGCGTCGCGGGCGAGGTCCTCCTTGCGCGGGCGGCCACGGGGCCGCTTGCGCGGAACGACCGCGCCACGCTCGAAGATCTCGCCGCCCCAGACGCCCCAGGGCTCGGCCCGCTCGACCGCGCCGGCCAGGCACTCGACGCGCAGCGGGCAGTCCCCGCAGAGCGACTTGGCCAGTTCCAGGTCGGTGGGCGAGTCGGAGAACCACAGGTCGGGGTCGAACTTCCGGCAGGGCAGGTTCGCCTCCATCTCGACGCTCAGGTCGAGTGGGGCCAACGCCAGACTCATCGCCCGGTCACCTCTCTCTCACTTCGATCTCGTGGATCGCTGTTCCGACGTACTTCGGCGGTACAAAAAAACTGAGGCCGCGGATCCCGGTATGCGGGTTCCGCGGCCTCGAGGTGAGCCGGTGGTCTGGTGTCAGACCGGTCTACCTCGAGGTGGAACACCGCGGACGTCCATCCGCTTGCTGGCGCCATCGACGCCCTTGCCCGTGAAGCCACTGGTCCCCTGGATCCCGTTCGGCTTCGGTGCGAGGATCAGCTCGGCCTGAACCTCGACCCGGTGCACCTGCGGAGCCCACGGTCGTGCAGCGGCGACGGTCGCCCGGCCTTCCGCCACTGGAGCAACGGTGGTCAGGGCAGCCGACAGCGAAGCGACGGCAACGGGCAGCGCCGTCGGACGCTGGTTGATGTAACTCTCCACTGGTGCCACCTCCCTGACGTTCACTCGCGATCGACTCGGACACATACCCCGTGAGCAGCCCGAACAGGGCCCCTCCCGAGGTGTGCCCTGAGGCTATGCCGGTCGGTGGGGCGAGGGCAAACGAATTAACGGTCAGATTCAGAAACTTTTCTGCGGGCAGATTTCGTCGACCGACGCGCCGCCCACCAGCGCCAGCACCGCCTCGCCGTACAGGCCGAGTTTGCGTGGCCCGATGCCGGCGATGGCGACCAGTTCCTCGGCCCGGGCCGGCCGCCGTTCGGCCAGCGCGACCAGCGTGGCGTCGGTGAAGACGACGTAGGCGGGCACCTTCTGCGCCCCGGCCGCCCGGGACCGCCACTCGCGCAGCCGCTCGTGCAGCTCGTCGTCGATGTCCGACGGGCAGGTGGCACAGCGGCCGAGCTTGCGGTCGGGCCCGGCGAGCAGGGTCGCCCCGCAGATCCGGCAGGAGACGATCCGGTTGGCGCGACGCTGCGGGCCGGGTGCCGGGCGGCCGCCGGCGGCCCGCTCCGCGCCGCCGGCGGGGGCCAGTTGAGGCAGGAACCGGCACGGTCGTCGGGCCCGCCCACCCGGCGAGCGCGCCGAGGCGTACGACAGCCAGAGCCATTCCCGGGCGCGGGTGATGCCGACGTAGAGCAGCCGGCGCTCCTCCTCGACCTGCTCGGTGGTACGGGCGTACGTGGTGGGCATGGTGCCCTCGGCGAGACCGACCAGAAAGACGGCGTCCCACTCCAGGCCCTTGGCGGAGTGCAGGGAGGCCAGCGTCACCCCGTCCACGGTCGGCGCGTGCTGCTGTGCCGCCCGCCGGGCCAACTCGTCGGTGAAGTCGGCCAGGGTGACCGGGCGCTCCACCGTGGCAGCCACCCCGAGGGCCCGCAGGTCGGGCGTGGCCGCGTACTCCTCGGCGAGCTGTACCAGCGCGGCCAGCGCCTCCCACCGCTCGCGGGCGGCGCCACCGGGCGGGGGCGTGTCGGGCGCCCAGCCGACACCGGCGAGCGCCTCGACCACGGCCGTCCGCAGCGGGGTCTCCCCCGGGATGGACCGGATGGCCGCGCGCAGCGCCACCATCGCCTGGCGCACCTCGACCCGCTCGAAGAACCGCTCGGCCCCCTGCACCAGGTACGGCACGCCCGCCTCGGCGAGCGCCTTCTCGTACGCCTCGGACTGCGCGTTGGTGCGGAACAGCACGGCGATCTCGCGGGCCGGCGTGCCGGCGTCGACCAGGGCGCGGCAGCGGACGGCGACCGCGTTCGCCTCGGCCGGCTCGTCGGTGAAGATCCGCCGCTCCGGCTCCGGGCCGGCCGGGCGCTGGCCGACCAGTTCCAGGCGCAGCCGCGACTCGCTGCCCCGCGCCTGCGAGATGACCGCGTTGGCCAGCCCGACCACCTGCGGGGTGGACCGGTAGTCGCGGACCAGCCGGACCACGGTGGCGCCCCGGCACCGGCGCGGGAAGTCGACCAGGTACGCCGAGGTCGCCCCGGTGAACGAGTAGATCGTCTGGCTGGCGTCGCCGACCACGGTCACGTCGTCCCGGCCACCCAACCAGGCGTCCAGCAGCCGCTGCTGCAACGGGTTGACGTCCTGGTACTCGTCGACGACGAAGTGCCGGTACTGGTTGCGGACCTGCTCGGCGACGTCCCGGTGCTCCTCGATCCCCCAGACCGCGGCGCGCAGCACGTCCTCGAAGTCGATCACCCCGCCGGTCCGCTTGAGCTTCTCGTACGCGGCGAAGACCTCGGCGACCTTCGCCGGCTCGTGCGGGGTCTCCCGCAGCGCCTTGGCCGCGGCCACCACGTACTCCCCCGGCTCCACCAGGGAGGACTTGGCCCACTCGATCTCACCGGCGAGGTCCCGGGCGGCCGTCCGGTCGGCTCGCAGGCCGGCCCGGGCTGCGGCGAGGGTGACCAGCCGGACCTTGCTGTCCAGCAGCTCCGGCATGGCCCGCCCGTCGAGCAACCGGGGCGCGAAGTAACGCACCTGGCGCAGCGCCGCCGCGTGGAAGGTGCGCGCCTGCACGCCGGCCACGCCGAGCAGCGCGAGCCGGTGGCGCAGCTCCGCGGCGGCTCGGGCGGTGAAGGTGACCGCAAGCACATGCCGGGCCGAAATCTCGCCGGTCAGCGCGCGGTGCGCGATCCGGGACGTCACGGCCCGGGTCTTGCCGGTGCCGGCGCCGGCCAGCACGCAAACCGGACCGGCCGGGGCGGTCACCGCCGAGCGTTGTTCCGGGTCGAGCCCGGCGAGCACGCGTTCGGACGCGGAGTTAACCACCACAGCAGGGAATTGTCTCAGCTACCAGCGACGTTGCAGCGGATAGCCTGTACCTGATCGGCGAGCAGCCGGGCGTTACGTTGGAGGATCTCACCATGCTGACGATGTATTCCACCCCCTGGTGCGGCTACTGCCACCGGCTGAAGTCGCAGCTCGACCGGGAGGGGATCGCCTACCAGGTGATCGACATCGAGCAGGATCCGGCGGCTGCGGAGTTCGTGATGGGGGTCAACGGCGGCAACCAGGTCGTCCCCACGCTGCGCTTCGCCGACGGCAGCGCGCTGACCAACCCGTCGATCAACCAGGTCAAGCAGCACCTGGTGAGCATCGCCGCCTGACGGAGGCGCAAGGTCGTTGTGACGGGCGACCGCGCGGCGGGCCACCACCACGAAATGCCCTCAGCTCTCGCTGGGGGCATTTCGTCCGCCTACGCGACGTCAATCGCCCGTAGCGCAGTCGCGGTGCGGGCCAGCAGCGTCCGGGTTAGTGCCGTTTGGCGGACCAGATGAACGCCCGCCAGGCAGCGGGCTCGAAGGTGAGCATCGGACCTGCCTGGTCCTTGCTGTCCCGGACGCCTACGACGCCCGGCAGGTTGTCTGCGACCTCGACACAGTTGCCGCCGCCAGAGCCGCTGCGGGTTGACTTACGCCACGACGCACCGATCAGGTCCACGAGTTCACAACTTCCTTCATCAGCTCGATCGACTGGCGGCGGGGGAGCGCTTCGTTGCGGACCGTCTCCCACCTCGACAGCAAAGTATCCACGTCAGCATCCGTGTCTACCACCACCCCGCCAAGCTGGTTCTCCATCTCCCCCACCCACCTGTGATCCGGAGAACGAGCAAGGCTGAAGGGACCGGTCAGCCCAACATGCATGCTGATTTCGTCCGGCAGGATGTGCGCGCTGATGTTGGTCCGCTCGGCTTGCGTGATCAGATGTTTGATCTGCCCGGCCATCACATCGCGGAAGTCGTCGCCGGCTCGACGGAGTACCGCCTCGGCGATGACGGCGATGAACTGCGGGGCGCGGTCCCGGGTGAGGATCACCTGCCGCTCGATCCGGCTGGCGAGCCGCTGTTCGACATCCTGATCACTGAGCGTTTCATCGCAGCGAATGACAGCGCGAGCGTAGTCCTCCGTCTGGAGTAGGCCCGGCACGAGGCAAGGTTGAAAGCACCTGAGCTGGGTCGCGGTTCGCTCGGCATCCAGCCACGGCAGGAACCACGACGGAACACCCAGTTGCTCCACCATGCGCTCGAACAGTCCGCCGTTGTTCAGCGCCCGGTCCGCACCCCGGATGAAGTCCAGGGTGAGCCCTCGCGTGCCGCTTTCGACGGCGCTGACGTGCGACGCGCTAAACCCTGCGGCACGCCCGAACGCCTCTTGCGTCATGCCAGCGGCACCCCTGGCCCGACGGATCTCGGCCACAAGGAAGGCCGCAAGTGGATGCGGCAGCTCGGCCATTCAGCGTCCCCCAACAAAGAAGATCAACAATTCACCTCGCCACACCAGATGAGGCTGTTCCGCCAGCGCTACCCACCTGCCCGAGATGCCTTCCGAGAGTAGTGCCGTCCTTACAAGACTGCACACATGCGGATCTGCTCCACGCCGAGGCGGGCTGGGGCGGGTTCTGCCAATGGGGCCGCCCCCTCACTTCCCCCGTGCCGGGGCGGCCCCTCTCAATCGCCTAGCAGCGGAGGCCGTTGTGCGCACTCGTCCCTCGTACCTCTGTCCGACAGTAGTTCTTCCGGTCCTGCCGCAGCGTCGGCGCGGCACGCACCTGCCCGAGTGGATGCGCCAGCAACGGACCATGCCGCTCCCGATGCAGTGGCCGGGCCGTGCCGGTTCACTGACGCGGGGCCAGCAGTGGCGGGCGAACGGCGGCCGGCCGTGCTGACGACGCAGCTGGCCACGCCGGGTCGCGGCCCACAAGCGGACCGGCCCAGGGGGTCCGGCGGAACCATCCCGCACACCCCGGCGCGGCCCATGTGGTTCTGCCGGGTCGACGGGCAGCCCTGGCCCTGCGGGGAGGCCCGCCTGCTGCTGGTCGTGGAGTTCCGGGACAACGTCTCGGGCCTGACGATCTACCTCGCCGGCCTGATGTACGAGGCCATGCGCGACCTCTATCGGCTCAACCCGCACGACGGCCCGGACCCCAAGGAGTTGTTCGCCAGGTTCGTCGCCTGGGGCGCGGCTCGCCGGCCCGCTGCGGAGAAGGCGGAGTGAGACCCCGCGCAACGAGGATCCGGGGGCCGCCGATTCCTGGCAGCCCCTGCGAGTCGCCCCACCCGCTGACCATTTCACGGTAGGACAGACACGGACGCGGAGGCCGCACCCTCCGCACCTGCAAGAGCACGAAGGGTTCTCTCATGTCCCAGAGCAACCTGTACGCACTGCCAATCGACGGCGCGACGTTCACGACCTACTGCGGCGGCAACCTCGGCGGCGACAACGAGACCTGCGCCGAGGTCGCTCCGATCCCGGGCGTCGCCGACGCCTTCGTCGTGCGCGACAACAAGCCGGGCGGGACCGGTGCGGAGCTGCGCCTGACCGGCTCCGAGCTGGACAACCTCGCACTCGGCTGGGCCCGAGACCGCGGCCTGACCGCCTAACCCTCACACCTCCACAACACCGCCGGCCGCCCCTGGACCGCCGGGACTCGGGGGCGGCCGGTCCAACAGCACAGAGGAGGGCACAGATGGGCGACTGGCGAGGGCATTGGCACGGCTTCGGCCCGTGGACCGGCTCACGCGACGAGTTCGCCAAGGAGGGGCAGCGCAGGCCGGGCCGCGACCCCCGTGACGAGCAGACGCGTACCTTCCTCGCCAACACCATGACGCCAGTGGAGACCGGTCACTGGCTGCTCCGCCGCGATCAGGCCACCGCCGAGCGGACCTGGACCGATGTCGCCGACGCGGCGACCTGGATGAGGCGGGTCCACCAGGCAAATCCGGCCGACCGGTCCGGCGGCGTGCTGCTCACGGTGGACGAGCTGGTCGAGCAGAAGGCCGCCAACCTGGCTCGCGGTGGTGACGTGGTGTGGGGCTACTACACCCCGGCCTTCAGCTACGTGTCCGCTGCGGTCGTCTGCTGTCCCAGCAGGTTCTTCCCGGACATTCCCTGCCCGTTGCCGCCACGCACTCATAGGAGGTAGTCGTGTCGCTTCACCTCTTACTTCCCCCGGACGGGATCGCGGACCTGATGGACCGCTGGCCCGACGAACCGCGCGTCTACCAGCGCCCGCCAACCGACCTGGATCTCACCGTCACGCCCGAATGGCTCTACGAGTGGATCGACACCGGCTGCGTACCGGCCGACGAGGTCGCCGCCATCAAGGCCCCCGCCCCGGCGCTGAACGCCCGGTCCTGGACCACGAACGGCCGGACCGATGCTGTCCGGCTGCGCCGGCTCTACGAGCGGGGACACACCATCCGCCTCGGCAACCTCCAACGGGTGATGCCCTACATAGCGAGCTTGACGAGGGGCATCCAGGAGGAGACCGGCTACTCGAACTATGTGCACGCCTTCCTCACGCCGGGCCGGGAACAGGGACTCCGCCACCACTGGGACCAGCAGATGGCCGTCATCGTCCAGCTCGCCGGAGTCAAGCGCTGGGAGCTGTGGCCGCCGGTCGTGGAAGCCCCCATGCGGGAGCACCTGGAGTCCTTCCGCGTCTGGAAGGACAGCTACCTGGACGAGTGGCGGGCCGCCGGCCCGAACAGGACCATCGACCTGAGGCCGGGACAGTCGATGCTCCTGCCGAGGGGCTGGGTGCACAACCCGTTCAACGCGGCCGATCGACCCAGCCTGCACCTGACCTTCGCCATCCGCGAGCGCACACCGTACTGGATCACCGAGAAGCTGACCGGCGGTGTCATCGGGGAACTCGCCTTCCGGCGGATCCTTCTACCTGGTGACATTCACGGAGATGCCCTGCCCGGCATCGTCGCGGACACCCGCGACGCCCTGGTGGCGTACCTCCAGGGCCTCGACCCCCGAAGGATGGCCGAGACGCTGCGCGACCTCGCCCGGACCGAACTGGAGTACACGACGTAGCTTCCCTGGGTACGCGCGGGAACCGTCCGTTGTGGGTACATCTGTTGTCGTCCGGACGGCAACAGATGTACCCACAACGCCGCCGGGAGCGGTCAGCGACCGGGGTTTCTGGCGAGGGTGTCGACCTCGACGTTCCGGTCTTCGGGGGCCGGGCGCGGTGCCGGGACGCGGGGGCGCGTCGATGGGCCGGCCGGCGGGCTCAACTGTCGACCGCGCCAGAGATAGCCACCGGCGAGCAGGGTGGCCAGGCCCACCAACGCGAAGACCAACCGGTAGTCGAGTACGCCGACGACCAGGGCGCCCACGCCGATCGAGAGGGCCTGGGGGCACCTGACCACGGCCTCCGAGGCCGCGGCGACCCGGCCCAGCAACTCCGGCGGGGTCCGCCGCTGGATCAGCGTGTGCAGCCCGACCAGGGTCAGCGGCAGCGACAGGCCCGCCATCAGCACCGCGGCGAAACCGAGCCACAGATTCGGGTACGCCAGCGCCAGCGCCGCGGGGCCGAAGAACGCGACACCGACGGCCAGGGTGCCCAACTCCCCGACTCGACGGAGGACGGCGGCGGAGCACAGCCCGCCGACCAGTCCACCGATGCCCTGCACCGTGACGAGTACGCCGACGAACGCCACGTCCCGGCCGAGCCCCCGGTCGACGTACGCAAAGATCAGCGACTCGGTGAAGCCCATCACCAGCGAACCGAGGCCGTAGCCGACCAACGCCCGGCGCAGCGCCCGTTCGCTGGCGAGGTGGCGGAGCCCGGCGACCAGTTCCGAAGACCAGCGCCGGACCCGGGTGACACCGCCGACGGGGCGGACCGGAAGCCGGTCGGCCGCCGTTGCCGCCGAGGTGCCGACCACCTGGGAGTGCCGCCGGGCGGGCGACTCGGCCCCCCGCAGCGTGCCGACCACCGCGGCGGCGACCACGAAGCCGGCCATCCCGACGGCGGCCAGCACCCAGCCGCCGAGCACCGCGTAGAGCCCGGCACCGGCCAGCGGCCCGATCAGCCGCAGTCCCTGACGGACCGTTTGCAGCACCCCGTTCGCCTCACCGAGCAGGTCGGACGGCACCAGTTCCTGGATCAGCCGGCTGAGCACCGCGCCGACGGTGAGGTTCGACAGGCCGTAGAGCGCGGCCACCCCGTAGATGATCCACGTGTCGCCCGCGTCCCGGACCGCGAAGAGCGGGGTGAGCAGCAGCGCCGTGGCGAGGTTGGTCGCCACGAAAAAGGGCCGTCGGGGGTACCGGTCGACGAACCAGCCGACCAGCGGCGCCAGCGTCCTCGGCGCGATGATCACGAAGATGGTGGCGCCGGCGAGGCCGTCCGATCCGGTCAGGTCCTTCACCCAGATGGCGAGCGCCAGCAACAGGATCGACTCGGCGGTCATGCTGGCCAGCAGTCCGCCGAACAGCAGGCGGAAGTCCGGGCGGCTCAGGACGGTGCGCATTGGTCCCTCCGGGGGTGGCGCGACTCGGGCGCGGCAGACCGCCGGTCCGGAGTCCGGCGACGCAGGTCGTCGCCTCCGTCCGGTGTCGGGTCTGCGCATTTCTGATGACACGCCCCTCGCCGGTACCTCCGGCGCCGATCGCGACGTCCATACTGACCGTGGGGGGCGAGTTTCATACAGTTACCGTCGTATCCACGGCGGTCGACGGAAAAGAGGACACCCGTGCCTCCTGCCGCACCCAGCCCGATCCTGCGTCGCCGCCGGCTCGGCATCGAACTGCGCCGGTTGCGCGAGGCCGCCGGTCTCACCGGGGACCAGGTCATCGACCACGTCGGCTGGGCCTCCGCATCCAAGTTGTCCCGGCTGGAGAACGGTCGCAGCCGGCCGGACCCGCAGGACGTCCGGGACCTGCTCGACCTCTACCGCGCCGACGAGGCGCTGCGGGTGGAGCTGATCGGCATCACGCACGAGGCCGGCGACATGCGCGGCTGGCTGAAAAACTATCCGGCGATGACGCAGCAGCAGCGTAGCTTCGCCGAACTGGAGGCGGGCTGCGCCGAGATCTCCGAGTACAACCCGGTGCTGGTGCCGGGGCTGCTACAGACCACCGGATACGCGCGGGTCCGGATCTCCTCGGCCCGGCAGGTCGACCAGGAGGCCGGCGACCCGGAGGTCGACGAGGACATCGAGACCGAGATCAAGGCCCGGCTGGCGAGGCAGTCGCTGCTAACCCGGGAGACCGACCCGCCGCGCTACACGGCGGTGCTGGAGGAGACAGCGCTCGGCCACCGGGCCGGGCCACCCGAGGTGCTCCGGGAGCAGCTGGCGCAGTTGTGCGAGCTGGCCATGCTGCCCAACGTCACGCTGCACGTGCTGCCCCGGGACACCCCGATCGGCCGGTGGTTCCTGCCGCCGACCGCGTTCTCGCTCTACCGGTTCGCCGATCCTCTCGATCCGGAGACACTGGCCATCGAAGGTGGCTTCACCGACGTCATGTCGACCGAGGTAATCGCTCTAAATCGCTATAAAGTGGTGTTCGAGTGGCTTTGCGCGGCGGCGCTCCCCGCAACGGACACCCTCTCCTGGCTGATGAAGTCGATGGGACGGCTGTCCGAGGCGGCGGCCCCGTCCACTGTGGCGATCGGATCGGCAACGGCGCCGGCCCAGCGACGCGGATCCTCCGGGCGCCTGACGGAGCGGTGACCAACCGGGAACCGCCGTCGGGACGCGCGACGCCACTCGTCCCATCGGTTTCGGTTCAGCTCAGGAGCGCAACGATGAACGAGATCCGCAACACACCGTCCGTCCTCGCCCAACTCGCGCACGCCCCGTGGCGTACCAGCACGCGCAGCCAAACCTCCAACTGCGTCGAGGTCGCGCCGCTGCGTACCGGCCCGGCCGCGGTGGCGCTACGCGACAGCAAGGACCGCGGCGGCCCGGTGCTGCTGTTCAACCGGGCCGGCTGGCTGGGCTTCATCTCCGGCGCGAAGAACGGGCAGTTCGACCTGAACTAGAGCCGGACGTCTCGCGGGGCCGCCGGCACCTGTGCCGGCGGCCCCGTCGTCGTCCATTCCCGACGACCCTGCTGACCAGGGGTCGGATGATCGGTCGGGCCTGCACATCAATGGGCGAGTTTCACTTGCTGGGAAACCGACCGGGCGTACGATGGCGGCGTAGTGACGTGGAACTTCCACCGTTCCACCCGTCGCGGCACATCCGGAGACCCACATGCGGTTCCTGATCGTTCGCACCGACATCCGCACCGCCGCCGACACCGATGTCACGGCCGCCTGGGCCTGCGGCCACCGGCTGCGGGACGAGACCACCCGGCCCGAGCCGCGCCGCCAGGTCGTCCACGCCGAGGACCGCGACGCCGCGCTACTGCTCGCCCGGGCGCTCGCCACGGTCGGTGCCGTCCGCTCCGGCAAACAACGGGTCAAGGTGCTGCCGCTCGACGATCCGGGGTACGGTCCGGCCCGCCCGAACGGGCCCGGCACCTGACCCACGCGACGTCCGTCGTGGTCGACCGGCTCCCCCGCCGTGTTACTACCCAGCCGACCACGACGGCCCGTGTCCCCGGCCCGTGGCCGCCGCGGCAACGACGGTCACGGGTCGGGGCCGCACCCGTTCAGCAGTGGCCGTCGAACCAACGATGGATCAGGAACATCGCGATCGACGACGGCGGGGGCAGCAACAGCCGGGCGTCACCCACGTCGACCGGCCGACCGGCCAGCGCCGCGCCGATCTCCTGCCGGGTGAACCAGCGGGCCTGGGCGATCTCGGCGGGGTCGACCCGCAGCGGGTGCTCCGGGTCGGCGGTGGCCAGGAAACCGAGCATCAGCGAGCCCGGAAACGGCCACGCCTGGCTGCCCGCGTACGTGGCCTCGGCCACCGGGACGCCGACCTCCTCGCGTACCTCCCGCAGCACCGCGGCCTCGGCCGACTCCCCCGGCTCCACGTACCCGGCCAGGCAGGAGAACCGGCGCTTTCCCTCGGCGCTGGGCCAGGTGGCGTTGTTGCCCAGCAGGCACCGCCCGTCGACGCCGTCGACCCCGTCGTGCACGAGCACGATCATCGCCGGGTCGGTACGCGGCCACACCCGCTCACCCCGGGCGTCCACCCGGGACCAGCCGGCCTCGTCCGCCCGGGTGGGCTCGCCGGTGATCGGGTGGTAGAGGTGACGCAGATGCCAGTTGGTCAGCGCCAGCGCCGTGGTGAACAGCCCCGCGTCCCGGTCGTTCAGCAGGTGCCCGACCTGACGCAGGTGGGCCGCACGGGTGTCCGGCACGGCCGCCAGCGCGGTGTGCACGCAGAAGATCGGCACGCCGTCCGGTTCGACGCCGAGGAACATCGCCCCGGCGGCGAGCGCCGGCGGCAGGTCGTCCGCGTCCGCCAGGACCAGCGCCGGCACCGCGGTGTCGGTACGCACCAACGCCCGCCCCCCGGCCTCCACGTCGAGCACCAGCACCCGCGCCCCGGCCCACGCCTGGGCCAACCACTCCGGATCGGTACGCCGGTGCGCCGCCCGGTCCAGTGTGGAGCGGGCCAGCGGTGGGGTCGCCTCGCCACGCGCACTGACCGGCTGCCCCCAGCCGTCCGGCCAGCCGGATCGCGGTTCGCTCATGCCGGCACTCCGCTACGCTCCGTGCCGCCATGAGGCACCACCGCACCGCACCGATGATTCACTCGCTGACGCTCGCTCATGCCGGCACCACGGCCGTCTCGACCGGGGTCAGCGTGGCCAGCGAGGGCGCAATCCGCTCGGCGTCGCCGAGCACGAGGGTGACCGCCCGCGCCGGGGCGAGATAGCGGGCCGCCGCCTCGGCGACGTCGTCGACGGTCGCCTTCGCCAGCCGGGCCGCGTGCTCGGGCAGGAAGTCCAGCCGCAGCCCGCTGCCGGCGTACGCGCTGACGAACGACGCCAGCCCCGCCTGGGTGGAGATGCCGAGCTGGAGCGTGCCGAGGGCGTACTGCCGGGCCTGTTCCAGCTCCTCGGGCGCGGGCGGCACGGTGGCCAGCCGGCCCAGTTCGTAGCTGGTCTCCAGCAGGGCCGGCGCGGTCACCTCGGTGGCCACCTCGGCGGCGGCCACCAGCAGCGAGCCGGCCACCGAGTGCTCGACCACCGAGTGTGGCCCGTACGTGTAGCCCTTGTCCTCGCGGATGTTCTCCACCCAACGGGAGGAGAAGTAGCCGCCGAAGATGAGGTTGGCCAGTTGCAGCGGGGCATGGTCGGGATGGGTGCGCGGCACCGCCGGCAACGCCACCCGCAGCGACGACTGCACCGACCCGGGCCGGTCGACCAGCAGCAGCGGGCCCGGCTCCAGCGGAGGGACGGGCGGCAGGTCGACGGCGTGCCCGTCGCCGTTCCAGCCGCCGAGGGCCTTCTCGGCCGCATCCAGCGCCCGCTCCGGACGCACGTCACCGACCAGCACGAGCACCGCGCCCGCCGGATGCACCCGCTGGGCGTGCAGCGTACGCAGCGCGGCCGGCCGGACCGCCCGGACCTGCTCCGGCTCCGGCGTCTGCACCGCGTACGGGTGCTTGCCGAAGATCCGCTTGAGCAGTGCGGTACGGGCCAGGTGCGCCGGCTGGCTCTGGGCCACCTGGATCCCGTCGACCAGCCGGTCCCGCTCGACCCCTACCCACTCGGCCGGGTAACTGGCACCGGTGAGCACCTCGGCGAGGATCTCCAGCATCCGGTCCAGCCCGGTGGCCAGGCCGGTGCCGGAGAGCATCAGCCGGTCCGGATCGAGCCCGGCGGAAAGCCCACCACCGATCCGCTGCAACTCGGCGGCGATCTGCACGCTGGTCATCGTCTCCGTGCCGGAGAGCATGGTCTGCGCGAGCAGGTGCCCACGGGCCAGGTGGGCCCGGCCGAAGGGCATCCAGAGCCGCAGCTCCACCAGCGGGACCGCCGGGCGGCGTACCGCGATCACGGTGAGGCCGTTGCCGAGCGTGCGCTCGGCCTGGCTCGGCAGCTTGAGCCGGCGGGTCGGGCCGAGCGGCGGCAGCGGCCGCGGCCCCACGGCTGCACTCAACGGGCACCTCCGGGGATTACCTCGACGGACGCGCGGCGCTCGGGCCGCAGGGTGGCGGCGGCGGCGCGGACCTGCTCGTCGGTGACCTCGCCGACCAGCCGGGGCAGCTCGCCCAGCAGGCCCGGCTCGCCGCGTTGCTGTTCCAGCACCGCCATCCGCAGCGCGCGGCCGAGCACCGCGTCGGTGTCGCGCAGCAGGTGGGTGGCCATCCGGGCCTGGGTACGGGCCAGCTCGCCGTCGGCGAGCCCGTCGGTGGCGAGCCGGTCCAGTTCCTCGTCGACGGTGCGCAGCACCTTGTCGACGTCGCCACCGGGTGGCAGGTGCGACTGGAGCAGCAGGGCGGTGGGGTCGCGTACGTCGAACGGGTCCCCCATGAAGCCCAGATAGCCGCCCACGCTGGTCACCGCCCGGTCCCGGTGCACCAGCCGCTCGACCAGCCGGGACGCGTCGCCGTCGGTGAGCACCTCGGCCAGCACCACGTACGGCAGGTAGGCGGCGAAGTCGCCGACCGGGTCGGGCACCCGCCACCCGGACGCCACCGCCGGCAGCGGGGCCAGTTTGTCGGTGTACGCGGTGCGCCGCTCGGCGGTCAGCGCCGGCTCGGCGAAGTCCGGCCGGTCGGGCGCCGGCCGGGCCGGCACGTCGCCGAAGTGCCGCTCGATCAGCGCGACCGTCTCGGTGGTGTCGATGTCGCCGCTGACCGCGAGCACCGCGTTGCCGCTGGCGTAGTAGCGCCGGAAGAAGTCGGCGGCGTCGGCGACGGTGGCCGACTCCAGGTCGTCGAAGGAGCCGTAACCGTCGTGCGCGTTGGGAAAGGTGTCGAACATCACCGGCGGCAGGGTCAGCCAGGGGAACCCGCCGTACGGCCGGTTCAGCACGTTGACCCGGATCTCCTCCTTGACCACGTCGACCTGGTTGCGCAGGTTCTCCTCGGTCAGCCGGGGGCCGCGCATCCGGTCCGCCTCAAGGAACAGCGCCCGCTCCAGGGCGTTGCTCGGCAGGGTCTCGAAGTAGTCGGTGTAGTCCAGGTGGGTGGAGCCGTTGAAGGTGCCGCCCGCCCCCTGTACGTGCCGGAAGTGCGCGAGCTTCTCCAGGTTCTCCGAGCCCTGGAACATCAGGTGCTCGAAGAGGTGGGCGAAGCCGGTGCGCCCCTCGGGTTCGGAACGTATTCCGACGTCGTAGACCACCGCCACCCCGATGACCGGGGCACTGCGGTCGGGGGTGAGGACCACCCGCAGGCCGTTGTCGAGGGTGAACCGCTCGACCGGATACCTCGTCGCTGGGATTCTCGCTCTGCGCGTCGGCACGGATCCGACCCTAACGTCTCGACGCGCCCGGGACGGCCACCTGCCGGCAGCCGACCGGCCGGGATCAACTTCCCGTCATCTGGATGGGTCTTGACAGCACCCGCCGATTCACCCCAGCATTCCTACCAACTAAGTTGGAATACTGCGGATTGGACGGACGATGAGACGGTCTCCCGGGCACCGGCAGGTCCGCCTGGCCGCGGTCACCGCCGCGGGATAGCGGCGCGGACCGGTCAACGACGTGTACGTCTCCGCACGCAGCGACTACGCGCTCCGGGCCATGCTCACCGTCGCCGCACACCGGGGCGACGGTGAGCTGGTCAAGGCGGCGGCGCTGGCCGAACGCCAGCAGATCCCGCTCAGCTTCCTGCAGGGAATCCTGGTCGATCTCCGCCGCGCCGACCTGCTGGTCAGCCATCGGGGCACCGAAGGCGGGTACGCGCTCGCCCGGCGGGCCGACGCGATCAGTGTCGGCGACATCCTCCGCGCCGTCGGCGGCTCCCTGACCACCGTACGGGGACTACCGGTCGAGCTGGCCGCCTATCACGGCGCGGCCTCCGGACTCCGCGACGTCTGGCTCGCCGTGCACGGCGCGATCGCCCTGGTCGTCGACCGGACGAGCCTCGCCGATCTGCTGCCCGTCGACGGCCGCCCGAGCAACGCCGGCGCATCCGGGCCAAGCTGACCCTACGCCCCTGTTCAGCCGACCGCGCTGTCCGACCGCTCGGCCGGCGCCGGCGGCCCGTGCAGTTCCACCAGGCTGGACGGGGCGGACCCGCCCGGTGTGACGGGCCAGGGCGTGAACGCGGCCGCCATCGCGAGCAGCAGCCCGACGGCCGCCACCGCGACCACCAGGAGCAGCTCGCGCACCGCCGCGGAACCCACCATGGTCGTTCCTCCCCGCACCGAGCCGATCCCCCGGCTCATCCCCCTGGCCCAGGGTTCCCCAGCCGGCCGGCGGCGACAGTCGCCCACCCGACGCTTGGACGGCTGATTACCGACTCAGGGTTCCGTCGCCCGGTGTCCCATGTGCGGACGGCCGGGCCGCCACCGGTTGAACGTTCAACCGGTGGCGGCCCGGCCGTCGCGGGCGATCCGTGAAGATCAGAGCGGGCGGATGTTCTCCGCCTGCGGGCCCTTCTGGCCCTGAACGACCTCGAACTCCACCCGCTGGTTCTCGTCCAGGCTGCGGTAGCCCGAGGACTGGATCGCCGAGAAGTGGGCGAAGACGTCGGCGCCGCCGCCGTCCGGGGTGATGAAGCCGAAGCCCTTGTCAGCGTTGAACCACTTGACGGTGCCAATAGCCATGCTTGTTTCGTCTCCTTGACGGAACGTCGGCCCCGTACCTGTTACGGGACCGAAAGAGGAATGTTCCGGGCGAACGTGCTCGGAACGCCTGTCGCTTCTGGTCGCCCCGCCCGGAGGAGTCCGGACATAACAAAGAGCGCCTGGGGCCACAATCCGCCAGGCGCAAACAGAGCTGGTAACCAAAACTGCAACGGGGGCACCATACCACGGATCCGGCAAAGCGCCAGCCACTACGACAGCTCCGGAACCGAGGTGAGCAACGTGGTCAACCCATCGACGTCGAGCAGGTCCGCCGGACGGACGGTCACCCCGTCCCGCACGTAGTGGAAGGCCGCGCCGACCCGGTCGACCGGCACGTCGGCCAGCTCCGCCCAGGCCAGCCGGTAGACCGCCAACTGCACCGCGGCCACCTCGGCCGCCGCGCCGGACGGGCGGGCGCCGGTCTTCCAGTCGACCACGTCGAAGCGATCACCGGGGCGCCGGAACACGGCATCCATCCGGCCGCGTACCACCACGCCGCCGATCACCGTGGCGAACGGCACCTCCACCTCGACCGGCGTCCGGTCCGCCCACTCACTGGCCAGGAAGCGCTGCTGAAGCTCGACCAACGCCTCGTCCGGCGCGGCGTCGGCGTCGGCCGCACCGGGCAGCTCGTCGGTGTCGAGGAGCCGGTCCGCCCCGAACCGCTGCTCCAGCCAGGCGTGGAACGCGGTGCCCCGGCGGGCGTACGGGTTGGGCTCGGACGGCAGCGGACGACGCAGTGCCCGGGCCAGCGCCGCCGGGTCCCGGCGCAGCGCGACCAGCTGCGTCACCGACAGGTGCTCGGGCAGCGCCACGTCGATCGGACCGGACAGCCGGCTCAGCTCCGCCCGCTCGGCCAGCAACAGGTCGGCCTCCCGCCGCCACCGGGCCACCTCCGGGTCCGACACCGTCGCGTCGGCTCCCCCGGCGGCCTCGTCACCGTCGGTGAGGAAGCGGCGCACCAGCGCCGCCGCCTCGGTCAACGTCGGCCGGCGTACGCCGAGCGGGTCCGCCGGCCACTCGGCCCGCAACACCACCTCGGTGGTCGGGTTCACCGCGTCCGGCGTTGGTTCCGGCGCCCACTCGTCGACCAGGTGACCGTCCCCGGCGTCCAGGCACGCGTCGTGCACCTCGCGCAGCAGTGCCGACGGCCCGCGCGGTCGCTTGGTGCCCTCCCCCCACCAGTGGCCGGAGCAGAGCAGCAGGCGGCGCGGACGGGTCACCGCCACGTACGCCAACCGCCGTTCCTCCCGCTCGTCGTGGGCCCGCCAGTCGTCGGTGAAGTCCGCCACCGCCCGGGCCACGCCCCGCTGGTCGTCGGCCTCCGCCAGGGCCAACTCGGGCAGCCCGTCGGCGTCGCCCCGCAGCGGGAACGGCAGCACGCCCAGCCCGCCGAGCCAGTGGTCGGAGTTACGCACCGGCCCCGGCCACACTCCCCGGCTCAGCCCGGCCACCGAGACCACGTCCCACTCCAGTCCCTTGGCGGCGTGCGCGGTGAGGATCTGCACCGCGCCCTCGACCACGTCCACCTCGCCCGGGGCCAGGCCACGCTCCTCGTCCTCGGCAGCGGCGAGATAGGCCAGGAAGCCGGCGAGCGTGGCACCCGGGGTCTCCCCGCTGAACCGGGCGGCCACGTCGCCCAGCGCGTCCAGGTGGCCCCGGGCCAGGCCGGCGTCGCCGGCGCCGTCCCGGCCGGCCCGCACCGCCACCTCCACGTCCAGGCCGGTGGTCCGTTCCACGTCCGCGATCAGTTCCGGCAACGACTGGTCCAGCCGGTACCGGAGCAGGCCCAGCTCCCGGGCGTACGCGCGCAGTCGCGGATAACCCTCGGCCGAGTACGTCTGGGCGGGCCCGAGGTCGGCCAGCGCCTCGACCAAAGTCGCCTCGTCGAGCCGATCCGGGGTGATCTCCGGGGTGCCGTCGTCGGCGAGCTGGCGGCGGGCCGCCGCGATGGCCCTGGCCCGACGGTGCAGGGCGACCAGGTCCCGGGGCCCGATCCGCCACCGGGCACCGGTCAGCAACCGCAGCAGCGCGGCGCCGTCGGTCGGGTCGGCCAGCACCCGCAGCGTGCACACCACGTCGCGCACCTCCGGGGTGTCCAGCAGGCCGCCCAGCCCCACCACCTCGACCGGCAGCCCACGCTCGCGCAACGCGGCGGCGATCGCCGGGATCTGGCTGCGCAGCCGGACCAGCACCGCCGTGGTCGGGCGCCGGGTGACCGGGATCTGCTCGGGCAGCGCACCGCGCATCCCGGCCGCCCCCTGCCAGGCGACCAGCACGCTGTCGGCGATCCAGTCGGCCTCGTCGGCGTGCGTCGGCAGGAGCGCGCAGTGCACCGTGCCGGCCGCGGCGCCGCGCGGGCTGCGGTGCGGGATGGGCTCGCGGACGCTGAGCGCGGCGTGCAGCTCGGGCACCCGGGCACCGGCCGCCCGCAACGGGGCGGCCAGCGCGTTCGCCACCGCCAGGATCTCCGGCCGGTTGCGCCAGCTGGTGGTCAGCCCCAGCACCTGCGCCGGTTCGCCGTCGGTGCGGGCGAACTCGGCCGGGAAGCGGTCCAGGGTGCCGGCGCTGGCCCCCCGCCAGCCGTAGATGGACTGGCAGGGGTCGCCCACGGCGGTAACCGGATGGCCGCCGCCGAACAGCGCGCCGAGCAGCACCACCTGGGCGTGGCTGGTGTCCTGGTACTCGTCGAGCAGCACCACCCGGTAACGGTTCCGCTCGATCTCGCCGACGCCCGGATGGTCCCGGGCCACCCGGGCGGCCCGGGCGAGCTGATCGGCGAAGTCCATCGCCTCGAAGTCGTCCTTCCGGCGGCCGTACGCGCGCACCAGGGGCAGCAGCTTCAACCGGGTCTGCTGGAACGCGAGGGCCTTGCGTACGTCGGCGTAGATCCGCCCCGGGCGGGACTGCACGTCGGCGAAGAACCGGCCGGTCCAGGCGGCCAGCTCGTCCGGGTCGACGAGGTGTTCGTCCAGCTCGCCGGCGAGCGCCAGCACCGCGTCGGTGACGGTGCTCGGCATCCGGTCCACCTCGGACATGTCCCCGTCGTAGTTGCGCACGATCAGGTCGACCAGCTGCCAGCGGGACGCCTCGGTGAGCAGCCGGGTGGAGGGTTCGTAGCCGGCGCGCAGGCCGTGCTCGGTGACGATCCGCCCGGCGTACGAGTGGTAGGTGGCCACCGTGGGCTCCCCGGCCAGCGGGTCGTCGAGCGGGTCCCGCCCGCGCCGGCCGAGTCGACGGACCAGCTGGTCGAGCCGGGTACGCACCCGGTGGGCCAGCTCACCGGCCGCCTTACGGGTGAAGGTCAGGCCGAGCACCTGCTCCGGCCGGACGTACGAGTTGGCCACCAGCCAGACCACCCGGGCGGCCATCGTCTCGGTCTTGCCCGAGCCCGCGCCCGCCACCACCAGCAGCGGCTCCACCGGCGCGGCGATGATCGCCGCCTGCTCCCGGGTGGGTGCCGGCAGGCGCAGCAACCTCGCCAGCTCCACCGGGGTGTACCGGGGACCGGCGTCGGCCGCCCGGGGCGCCGGTGCGGCGGGGTTGAACAGGGCCGGCTGGGTCACTGTTCCCTCTTCGTTCGCGACTGCGGGGCTCGCCAGCGCACTCCTCGCGCCTCACCGCGCACGCTCACTCCTCGCGCTCCGGGCGACGGACGGTCGGCGGCTCGACGACCTGCCGCCCCTGCCCGGACACCGGGCAGCTGGTGCGCACCGGGCACACCCGGCACTTGGAGTTGGCGACCGCGGCGAAGGTGGCAGCGGCCATCGTATCGGCGGTGCGGCGGACCAGCGCGGTGGCCCAACCGGCCTCGGGCCCGTCGGTGGCCGGTGGCTGGGCCTGTTCCCGCGCGTCCTTCGCACCGGTACCGAGCTGCACCAGGGCCGCCCCGCCGGGCTCGTCGCCGAACTCGGCGAAGGCACCCGCCTCCACCGCCGCCTGGTACGCGCCCAGTTGCGGGTGCTCGGCCACCTCACGCTCGGTCACGGCGGTTGACTTGCCGGTCTTCAGATCCACCACCACCAGCCGGCCGTCGGCGTCCACCTCCAGCCGGTCCACCCGGCCGGCCAGCTGGACCGGCCGGCGCGGGTCGTCGAGGCGTACCGCGAACTCGTGCTCGATGGCGAGCAGCCGGCGCGGGTTGGCGGCCAGCCAGCGCAGCAGCTTGTCGACCATCCCCTCGGCGCGGGTCCGCTCCGGCCCCACCATCCAGCGGGCGGCCAGCTCGATCGCGTCGAACCGGGCGGCCACGTAGTCCAGCAGCGCGCCCCGGTCGGTGCTGGCGTCCTCGGCGAGCATCGCCGCCGCGTGCACCAGGTTGCCGACGCCCTGCGCCGCGCTGGCCGGCGCACTGCCGCCGTGCCGTTCCAGCAGCCAGCGCAGGCTGCACCGCAGCGCGCTCTCCATGGCCGACGGGGTGACCCGGACCGGCTCGCCCTCGTCCACCAGCGGCCGGTCGTCCGACAGCGGCCGCAGCCCCCACCAGTCGTCGGGATGCGCGCCGGAAACGCCGGCGGCGGCCAGCCGGGCCAGTTCCGCCGCCGCCACCCGTCGCCGGGCTGCCCGACAGCACCCCCACCCCGACGGCCGATCCCGGACTGGTGGCGGGCGCCTGCCACGGCAGTCCGTCGCAGCAACGGATCGTCGATCTGGTCCGCGGCCGCAATGGACTGCTCCCCCGCAACGCGAAGGTTCGCGTCCGCACCGGTCCCCTGTGCGCCGCCGACTGGCACTTCACGGTCCTCGACGTGACCGGGTACGAGCCGCTACAGGTGGTCACCCGTGACCAGGCCGGCACCCTGCGCCTGGTCACCGCCGGCACCGACGTGTGCTCGGTCGAGGTACGGGTGGCCGGCCCGACCGGAATCCGGACGCTGGCCTGCGGCGACGACGGCGCGGTCAACGTACCGGTGCCAACGGTGCCCCTACCGACGCCGACGACCCCCACACCGACGCCATCGACTCCCACGCCGACGCCGGGTGCGTAGGCTGGGCGCCATGCCGGGAACGCCGCCGACCCGTTTCGTCTACCTCGGGCCCGAGGGCACCTTCGCCGAGCAGGCGCTGCGTACCGTGCCGGCCGCCGAGCGGGGCACTCGTACGCCGGCCCGCAGCGTCGGCGAGGCCCTGGAGGCGGTACGCGCCGGTGATGCCGACGCCGCGCTGGTGCCGCTGGAGAACTCGATCGGGGGCGCGGTCGGGGTGACCCTCGACGAGCTGGCCGAGGGGGACCCGCTGGTGATCACCCGCGAGGTGATCCTGCCGGTGGAGTTCGTCCTCGGCGCGCGTCCGGGGACCACCCTGTCAGTGGTGCGCAGCGTCGCTGCCCATCCCCAGGCGTCCACCCAGTGCCGGGGCTGGTTGCGGGCGCACCTGCCCGACGCGGTCGTGGTCGACGTACTCTCCAACGGCGCGGCAGCGGCCGGCGCGGCCACCGGCGAGTACGACGCGGCGATCTGCGCCCCCATCGGCGCGACCCGGCACCGGCTCGCCGTGCTGGCCGACAAGATCGCCGACCACCCCGACGCGGTGACCCGCTTCGCCCTGCTGTCCCGGCCGGGTCCGCCACCGCCACCCACCGGCGACGACGTGACCTCCCTCGCCGTGTACATCGCGCACGACCGGGTCGGCGCGCTGCTGTCCGTGCTGATGGAACTCGCGGTCCGTGGCGTCAACCTGACCCGGATCGAGTCGCGGCCGACCGGTGAGGCACTCGGCCGGTACGTCTTCTTCCTCGACTGCACCGGCCACGTGGCCGGTGCGCGGCTCGGTGAGGCGTTGCAGGGGCTGCGCCGGGTCTGCGCCGACGTACGCTTCCTCGGCTCGTATCCCCGGCACCGCTGGAACGGTGTGACGGGCGACCGCCCGGTGCCCGCCCCGGCCGGTCTCTCCGACGCCGACTACGCGGACGCCGCCGCCTGGCTCGCCCGGCTGCGGTCCGGCGAGCTGAGCTGAACGCCCCGGCCGACCGGCAGCCGGCGGGTCAGCCCCAGCCCAGCTCGTGCAGGCGCGCATCGTCGATGCCGAAGTGGTGGGCGATCTCGTGCACCACGGTCACCGCCACCTCGTCGATGACGTCCTCGTCGGACTCGCAGATGCGCAGGATGGGGTTGCGGTAGATCAGGATGCGGTCCGGCAGGACACCGGCATAATCCCAGCCCCGGGCGGTCAACGCGTGCCCCTCGTAGAGGCCGAGCAGGTTCTCCCCGGGCGGTGGATCGTCCTCCACCAGGATCACCACGTTGTTCATCAACGCCAGCAGTTCCTCCGGAACCTCGTCCAGCGCCTCCCCCACCAACTCCTCGAACCGCGCACGCTCCATCTCGACCGCCACGGGACCATTCTTCCCCACCCAACCCGCGATCTTGCACTTCCGGCCGCTGCGAAGAGGCATGGAAGCCGCATATCGGCAACCGGAAGCGAAAGATCGACGCGGGTTCGGGAGCGGGTCAGGAGGTGAGGCGGGCGGTGAGGGTGATCTCTGCGCCGGGCGAGAGCAGGCGGGAGATCGGGCAGTTCTGCTTGGCCGTCTCGGCCAGCTTGGCGAACTGCGCCTCGTCGATGCCGGGCACGTCACCGACGGTTTCCAGGTCGATCCGGGTGACGGTCATGCCGGCGTCGGTCTTGTCGAAGTGCACCTTCGCGGTGGTCTCCACCGAGGTCGCCGTGGTGCCGGCGTCAGCGAGGGCCTTGGAGAAGGCCATCGAGAAGCAGCCGGCGTGCGCGGCGCCGATCAACTCCTCGGGGTTGGTGCCCTCTCCCTCCTCGAAGCGGGACTTGAAGGAGTAGTTCCCCTGTAGCCCGCCCTTGCCGGTGCGGACCGTGCCGGACCCCTCGGTGAGGTTGCCCTGCCAGCGTGCGGAAGCGGTACGGATAGGCATACACCTGACGCTAGTCCACCGGGCGCCAGCAGGCGACCGACCGGCACGGCCCGCGCATCCACCTTTCCCGGCGGAGAGATCCGGCTGTGCCATGATTCGACACGGATCCGCACCCGCGGCCGGTGGGCGAGCGGCCTCCCGGCCACGAGGAGAGGGCGAGCGATGACCCACGATCTCCCCATCCCCCGTCAGGACGACCGGTCCGACGGCCCCAGCATCGTCGAGTGGGGCACGGAGGAGGACGAGTCGCCCGCCGCCGGCCGGCTCCGTCGGGTCCTGTCCGGCCTCGGCCGGGACCGGCGGGTGCCGATGCTGCTGGCCGGGCTCGGTGCCGCGGCGGCGCTGGCCTCGCTGCTCGGCGAGTGGTCGACGATGACCATCCCCAACAGCGGTCCAGAACCGGGGACTCCGCTCGAACTGTCCAGCGGGGTGGCCGAGATCGGCGGGTTGGGCACCGGTTACCTGGTCGGCCTGCTCGCCCTCGGCTGTGCGGTGGCCCTTGCGATGTGGGGCACCGCTGCCGCGCGGACCAACGCCCGGGTGGCCGGCATGGCGCTCGCCGTCGGCGTGCTCGCGCTGCTCGCGGCGACCGTGTCGTCGCTCGAGGACACGGCCGGGCGGGGCATGTTCTACTCCAGCGATATCGGCTTCGAGGTCGAGCACGGGCGGGGGCTGGTGATGGCCTTCGCCGCCATCCTGCTGTTCGCCGCCGCGCTCGTCCGGATCGGGACCGAGCCCGCCGGGTCACCGGCCGAGCCGGGCGGTTCTCCGGCAGAGTCGGACGAACCGCGACGGCGGGCCCGCCGCCACGCCGAGGACACCGAACGGGGCGAGGGACGCCAACCGGCCGACATCACCGTCACCCCGACGATCCCGTTCGCTCGTGAGGTGCCACCCAGCTGAGCCGGCCGCGGCCGCCCTGGGCCCGCCCGCCCAGCCGCCGAGTTCGCGCCGGCCGTCCGGCCGCCGGGGTCCGGCCCGGTGGTCGGGTCATCTCCGGTGCGCCGTCCGTTGGCACCCGATTCGCCTGGAAGCCATGGTTGCGACCCGTTCCGCGAGGTACGGTTGCTGCCCGCCGTCACGCCGGGTCGCGAATCGACGACCGGTACGGCTGGCCGCGACGGCGGCGGGCGAAGGAGGAACGATGAACCGCCCGGGCCTGCCCAAGCTGATCGCCACCGACCTCGACGGGACGCTCGTCCGCAGCGACGACACCGTCTCGGCGTACACCCATGAGGTTCTCGACCGGGTCCGCGCGGCCGGGATCCCGGTGGTCGGGGCCACCGGTCGCGGTCCCCGGCTCACCGAGCTGACCCGCAACGACATCCGTGCCGCGGACTTCCTGGTGATGGCCGGCGGCGGCCGAGTGGTCGACCAGAGCGACCCGGCCGGACCGGTGGTACTGCGCGACGAGCGCCTCTCCAGCGAGATGCTGGCCGTCCTGCTGGCCGACCTGGAGGCCACGGTCGGTCCGCTGACGGTCATGGTCGAGGCGTCCGACGAGCACGACGCCCCGCTCTGGGGCGACTACCACCCGGCCTGGCCGTACCAGGACCGGTTCGAGATACGCACCCGCGACGAGTGCCTCGCTGGCGACGTGATCAAGGCGTTCGCGCGGACCGCCGACCACCACGTCGACGAGTTGCTGGCCGCCGCCCGGGAGATCGTCCCGCCGCACCTCGCCACCCTCACCCAGGCCGGGCTCGGCTTCATCGAGATCTGCCCGCCCGGGGTGGACAAGGCGACCGGGCTCAGCGTGGTCGCGCAGCGTCTCGGGGTCGACCCGGCCGAGGTGCTGGTCTTCGGCGACATGCCCAACGACCTGCCGATGTTCGAGTGGGCCGGCTGGGGCCGGGTGGCGGTCGCGAACGCCCACCCGACGCTGCGCGCCGCCGCCGACGACGTCACCCTACGCAACGACGACGACGGGGTGGCGATCTACCTCGACCGGCTACTGTCCAGGTGATGGACGCGACGCCACACCTGATCGCCACCGACATCGACGGCACGCTGCTCCGCGACGACCGGACGCTCAGCGCCCACACCGCGGCCGTACTGACCCGGATCAGCGACCGGGGCACGCCGGTCGTGCTGGTCACCGGCAGACCGATCCGCTGGCTCAAACTGGTGTACGACCAGCTGGCCGAGCCACTGCCGGCGGTCTGCGCCAACGGCGCGGTGGTCTACGACCCGGTCAACGACGAGGTGCTGCGGGCCGACCCGCTGGCCCCGGAGCTGCTCGCCGAGGTGGCCCGTCGGCTACGGGCCGAGATACCCGGGGTGAGCCTCGCCGTGGAGATCGTGGACAGCCGGCAGATGCGGCACGAGACGCACTATCCGCTGCGCTGGGACGCCGACAACACCGCGATCCGGGTCGTGGAGACCCCAGAGGAACTGCTGTCGGTGCCGGCGGTGAAGGTGCTGGCCCGCGCCGGCGAGCAGGACCCGGACCAGTTCACCCAGTTGGTCGCCGCTGCCCTCGCCGGGTTGGCGGAGGCCACCCACTCCTCGCATTCCGGGCTGGTGGAGATCTCGGCGGCCGGCGTGACGAAGGCGGCCGGGCTGGCCTGGTACTGCCACCGGATCGGCATCGCCGCGACCGACGTGCTGGCCTTCGGCGACATGCCCAACGACGTGCCGATGCTGACCTGGGCCGGGCGGGGGGTGGCGGTGGCCAACGCACACCCCGCCTTGCTGGCGATCGCCGACGAGGTCACCTCGGCGAACTCCACCGACGGCGTGGCGGCGTACCTGGAGAAGGTCTTCGGGGCGGACTGAGCCGGCGCGGCCGGTGACCCGGCCGGCGTGCGGACCGTCAGCTGCGCGCCGCACGCCGAGCCGAGGTCAGAGGTACTGGCCGGTGCTGTGCCCCTCGCCGCCCGGCTGAGCGATGCCGGGCATCCCCGGCAGCACCGCCCCGGCCGGCCCGCTGGGCAGCGCCTGTCGGCCGGACCGCATCTGCTCCAGCTGCACCCGAGCCGCCATCTGCTGGGCGACCAGCGCGGCCTGGATGCCGTGGAACAGCCCCTCCAGCCAGCCGACCAGCTGGGCGTGGGCGATCCGCAGCTCACCCTCGCTGGGCGCCTGGTCCTCGTTGAAGGGCAGGGAGATCCGCTCCAGTTCCTCGCGCAGTTCGGGAGCCAGCCCCTCCTTCAGCTCGACGATCGACCGCTCGTGGATCTCCCGCATCCGGTGCCGGCTGGCGTCGTCCAGCGGGGCCGCCTTGACCTCCTCCAGCAGCTGCTTGATCATGCTGCCGATCCGCATCACCTTGGCCGGCTGCTCGACCAGGCGCGCCGGGTCCTCGCCGGGCCCGTCGTCGGTCTGCACGGTGCCGACCGGCCGGCCGTCCGGCCCGACCACCACCACCGTGCCGGAGTGCCCAATACCGTCCCGGCCGGGCTCGTCGTCTTGTCCAGCGGAATGCACTTCGGTCATGGCATCCATCTTTACCCAGCCGCCCCCGCCGGCGCCCGCCGGCCCGCGTTCGAGTTCCCACCGGCACCCGTCCACGGGTCCGTGGCGATCCGCGCTACCGTCGGCCGATGCCCACCGATCCCCGAGCCGTGCTGACCCGGCCCGCGCCCGATCCGGACGTGACCGTCGCCTACGGCGAGCACCCCGACCAGATCGCCGATCTGCGCCGGCCGGCGAGTGCCGGCCCGCCCCGGCCACTGGTGGTCGTGGTGCACGGTGGCTTCTGGCGTGCGGAGTACGACCGGCGGCACACCGGCCCGCTGGCCGCCGCACTGGCCGCGCTCGGGCACCCGGTCGCCCAGCTGGAGTACCGCCGGACCGGGCAACCCGGTGGTGGCTGGCCGGGCACGCCGACCGACGTACTGGCCGGGGTGTCCGCGCTGCCACGGCTGGCCGCCGCCGCGCTGCCCGGCCAGGTCGCGCCCGGGCCGCCGCTGCTGGTCGGCCACTCGGCCGGTGGACACCTGGCGCTGTACACGGCGGCCCACGCACCGGACGCCGTCGGCGGGGTGCTCGCCCTCGCCCCGGTCACGGACCTGGCCGAGGCGTACCGGCTGGACCTTGACTCCGGTGCGGTGGCCGCACTGCTCGGCGGCGGGCCGGCCGACGTGCCCGAGCGGTACGCCGCCGCCGACCCGCGATCACTGACACCCCTTCGACCACGCACCGTAGTGATGCATGGCACGTTGGATCAGCAGGTTCCGGTCGGGATGAGCCGGGCTTACGTGGCCGCCGGGCAGGCCGCAGGTGCCGATATCCGCCTTGTCGAGCTGCCGGAATGCGAGCACTTCGGACTCATCGACCCGGAGTCGGCGGCTTGGCCGCAGATAACCACCGCGTTGCGGTCTCTACACGAAGATCAATAGCCATTGACGCAGCGTCGCGGAACAGGTAGAACGCCGAAGGGGCGGAGGGCCGCCCGGCAACACATTTGAAGGGAACCCGGTGTCGCAGATGAACCGCAGGCGGGCACTCCAACTGCTCGCCGCGCTCGGTACGGGCGGACTCGTCGCCGGATGCGGCTCCGACGCCCAGGAGAACGCCAGCAACACAGGCACCCCGATCAAGATCGGGCTCATCGCACCGAAGTCCGGCGCGAACAAGGCGATCGGCGACGAGCTCGGTAACGGGTTCCAGCTCTACCTGGAACTCAACGAGGGGCGGCTCGGTGGTCACCCGGTCGACCTGCTCGTCGCCGACGAGGGCGACAGCGTCAAGACCGGTCAGGCGGCCGTCGAGGGGCTACTCAAGCAGGGCGTCCTCGCCATGACCGGGGTGGCCAACTCGTCGGTCATGTTCGGCATCCGGAACCTGGTCGAGCAGGCCCGGGTCCCGCTGATCGGCTCCAACGCCTCGCCCACGAGCCTGCAGAGCGTCGTCTACATCTGGCGTACCTCGTACGTGCTCGACGAGGCGGGTCGGGCGCTCGGCCGCTACCTCAAGGACACGCTCGGCCCCACCGACCGGATCGCGATGATCATGCCGGAAGGGGTCCTCGGCGGCGAGGACGTACTGCGCGGCTTCCGCCAGGAGTTCGGCGAGTCCGATTCGCGCATCGCCGACCCGGTGGTCTGGACGTCCAACAGCGCGAGCCCGAGCAAGACCGCCTACGTCTCCGACATCAACAAGGCCCTCAGCCGCAACCCCTCGGTGGTCTTCTGCTTCTACTCCGGCACGGCGGCGGCGGAGTTCATCATGCAACTGCGCGACGGCGGATTCCGGGGCAGGATCTACGCCCCCGGCTTCCTCACCGAGGGCACAGTGCTGGACAGCATCCGGCCGGCCAACGACGCGCTCGGCATCCGGACGGCGTTGAACTACTCCGCCGACCTCAACAACGCGGCCAACCGCCGGTTCGCCTCGGCGTACCGCAAGAAGCACAACGTCTCGCCGACCACCTACGCGATGGCCTCGTACGACGCGGCGAAGGTGCTCGACCAGGCGATCCGCCTGGCCGGTGCCACGCCCACCCCGCAGGAGGTCAACCTCGCGCTGGGCCGGATCGGGCAGATCGACAGCCCACGCGGCGCGTGGCAGTTCAACCAGCCGCGTACCCCGCAGCAGAAGTGGTATCTGCGCGAGGTGCAGCGTGACGGTCAGGTGCTGTCGAACGTCCTGGTCAACGAGCTGGCCACGCTCGGCTGAGCAGAGCTGGACGGGGCCGGCCTCCTCCGCGCGGGAGGCCGGCCCCATCGTCGTACGGGGCTGGGTGGCTCAGTGCCGCAGCTCGGCGATGCAGCACTTCACGCTGCCGCCGCCCTTCTTGAGTTCGGCCAGCTCCACCGGCACCGGCGTGTAGCCGGCCGTCTTGAGCCGGCCGGCCAGCCGGGTCGCCTCGCTGTTGAGCACCACGTTGGCGCCGTCACTGACCAGGTTCAGCCCGAACGCGAGGGCGTCATCGTCATCCGCCAGCACCGCGTCGGGGAAGAGCTGGGCGAGCACCTTCTGGCTGGCCGCGGAGAACGCGCCCGGGTAGTAGACGATGTTGCCGTCGTCGATCGAGGCGAGCGCCACGTCCAGGTGGTAGAAGCGCGGGTCGACCAGCCGCAGCGAGACCACCGGCCGCCCCAGCGCCTCCTGCGCCTCGGCGTGCGCGGGCAGCTCGGTGCGGAACCCGTGCCCGGCCAGGATCAGCCCGCCGTGCGCCTCCGGCAGGTACGCGAAGTCACCCTCGCCCTCGTTGGTCTCGTTCGGCGCGATGAACCGCCAGCCCTGCGACTCGTAGAAGGCCCGGTGCGCGGCCGCCTCGGCGGCCCGCTGGTGGTGCTTGAACCGGGCCCCGTAGACCGTCCCGTCCACCACGAAGGCACCGTTGGCGGCGAAGACCATGTCGGGCAGGCCGGCCTCGGGGACCAGCAGGTGCACCTCGTGGCCGAGGCCGACCAGCGTCTCCCGCAACCGGTCCCACTGCTTCACGGCCAACTCCGGGTCGACCGGGGCGGTCACGTCCATCCACGGGTTGATCGCGTACTCGACCGCGAAGTGCTCGGGCGAGCACATGAGGTATGTCCGCTTTCGCGGCACTCGCTGCTGGTTCACGGTCACCAAGAGTAGGTACGCTAGAACTTTAGTAACAGCCACAACCATTGCTTCCCCGAGGCGGAACATTGCAGATCGACGCCGTAGACCAGCGAATCATTGCGTTGCTCGTCGCCGACGCCCGTGCCTCGTACGCGGACATCGGCACCCGGGTGTCACTCTCCGCTCCGGCGGTCAAGCGACGGGTCGATCGACTGCGCGCCGCCGGCGTGATCCGGGGATTCACCGCCGTCGTCGACCCGGCCTCGGTCGGCTGGACCACCGAGGCGTTCGTCGAGCTGTTCTGCGCCGGCCGGACCACCCCGGCCCAGATCGGTGCCGCGGTGCGGCGTCATCCCGAGGTGGTCGGGGCGTACACCGTCTCCGGCGAGGCCGACGCGCTGGTGCACCTGCGGGCCGCCGACATCGCCCACCTGGAGGAGGCGTTGGAGCGGCTGCGGGCCGAGACGTTCGTGACCTCCAGCCGCAGCACTATCGTGCTCTCCCGGCTGGTCGAGTCCCCCGGCGTCGGCCCGTCCGCCCGCTGACCCGCCGCGAAGGGCAACCCGCGCCGCCTTCGACGGAGGCCGCGACAGGGCCGGCGACACGCCGCAGCGGGTACGGAACCGGACGCGCCACCGCAACGTCAGACCGCCCATGACACGGGGAACCAAGGCCGCGGCAGCCGGCAGCACGCTGGTCGTGCTCGCCCTGCTCGCCGGCAGCATGGCGGCACCCGAACCGGCACCGCTGACGCCCGGCCGCAGCGGACCGCCGATGGTGCCGGTGGCCAGCCTGGTCTCGTTCGACTCCTGCGCCGAAGCCCTCGCCGAGTTGCGCGCGGCGGCCATCGAATCGATCGGCCCGTACGGCTTCGACGGCGGCTCGATGCGGCTCGGCGACCGGGCGGCCCTCGGCGGCGAGTCGGTGGCGAGGGCCTTCGCCTTCGCGGAGGGTGGCGCCACCCCGCCGGGCGCCGGGCCGGAATACTCGACGACGAACAACCACGAGGCCGGCGCCGACGAGCCGGACCTGGTCAAGACCGACGGCCGGCGGATCGTCACGGTCACCGGCGGCGTGCTACGGGTGGTGGACCCGGCCACCCGCCGGATCACCGGGAAGATCACGCTGGCCGGCGACGAACAGTCCCTGGGCTGGGGGATGCAGCGGCTGCTGCTGCTCGGGGACCGGGCCCTGGTCCTCGCCGAGGACATGCCGGACGCGGCCATCGACTGGGCCCGGACGAGCAGGCCCCCCGGTACCACGCGGCTGGTGCTGGTCGACCTGGCCGGGCCGCCCCGGGTGCTCGGCACGTACCGCATCCAGGGTGGCACCGTGGACGCCCGGCTGACCGGCGAGACCGCCCGGGTGGTGGTCCGCTCGACGCCGCAGCTGTGGTTCCCGCTCGACCCCGGCGGCAGCGACCGGGAGCGGATCGAGGGCAACCGGGCGACGGTCAATGAGGCCGGTGTCGAGGCGTGGCTGCCGGAGTACGAATGGACGACCGGGAAAGAGCGACACACCGGGCGGGTCGGCTGCGACCGGCTGAGCCGTCCGGAGCGGATGACCGGCACGTCGATGCTGACCGTGCTCAGCTTCGACCTCAGCGCCGACCAGCTGGGCGACGGCGACCCGGTCAGCGTCGCGGCCGACGCGAGCACCGTCTACGGCACGGCCACCAGCCTCTACCTCGCCGGCCAGCGTCCGGGGCGGGCCGTCAAGCCCAACCGCTGGCGGCCGACCATGGACGACCAGGTCACCGAGATCTTCCAGTTCGACATCGGCGCTCCGGGCCGTCCCCGCTACCTCGCCGCCGGCCTGGTGCCGGGTTGGCTGATCAACCAGTACGCGCTGTCCGAGTGGGCGGGGCATCTGCGGGTGGCGACCACCTCGGGCGACGTCTGGGGCGACGGGCGTACCTCCGAGTCCACCGTGCGGGTGCTGCGCCGCGAGGGCGGATCGCTGGTGCCGACCGGAATGGTCGGCGGGCTGGGTCGGGGTGAGCGCATCTACTCCGTGCGCTACCTCGGCCCGGTCGCGTACGTGGTCACGTTCCGGCAGACCGACCCGCTCTACTCGCTCGACCTGACCGACCCGGCCGCACCGCGGGTCACCGGCGAGCTGAAGATCACCGGCTACTCGGGTTACCTGCACCCGCTGCCCGAGGGGCGGCTGCTCGGCGTGGGCCAGGAGGCCGACCGGCAGGGGCGGGTCAAGGGTGTGCAGGCGTCGCTCTTCGACGTCCGCGACCCGGCCCGGCCGATCCGGCTGGACCAGTGGCACCTGCCCGGTGCCTGGTCGAGTGCCGAGTACGACCCGCACGCCTTCCTGTACCGGCCGGACACCGGCCTGGTGGCGCTGCCGGTCGACACCGGCATCCGCCTGCTCCGCGTCACCGGCGACACGATCAGTGAGATCGGCGAGGTGAACCACCCCGGTAGGCACGACAACGGCCGGCAGAGGTGGGAGCCGTCCTGGCCCATCCTCCGGTCGCTGGTGATCGGCGACGTGCTCTGGACCGTCTCCGACGCGGGCCTGCTGGCCTCCGACCCGGCCACCGCACGACGCCTCGGCTGGGTCGCAACGACCTGAATCTCCCTCCCCACGCGGGTGGGGCCCGGTTTCTCGGGGTTTCCGGGCCCCACCCGCCTTGACCTCAACCAAGGTTGAGGTGGTCGACTGGGTTCGGCCCATCGACGAGGGGGAGACGTGCGGGCGGTGTGGTTACGCGAGTTCGGCGGACCGGAGATGCTGGTGCCGGGCTCGGCGCCAGATCCGGGACCCGGCCCGGGTCAGGTGCTGATCGACGTGGTGCACGCGAACATCACGTTCGTGGAAACCCAGTTCCGGGCGACCGGCTTCGGGCCGTCGCCCGCGACGCTGCCGGTGATCCCCGGCAACGGCGTCGGTGGGGTGATCAGCGCGGTCGGGCCGGACGTCGACCCGGGACTGGTCGACCGCCGAGTGGTCACCGGAACCGGCGGGTCCGGGGCGTACGCAGAACTGGTCGTCGTCGACGCCACCGCACCGGTGGCGGTCCCGGACGGACTGCCGCTGGACCAGGCGGTGGCGCTACTCGCCGACGGGCGTACCGCGCTGATGCTGTGCGAGGCGGCCGGCCCGGGCCCCGGTGACCGGGTGCTTGTCGAGGCCGCCGCCGGTGGCGTGGGTAGTTTGCTGGTCCAGCTCGCGGCCCGCGCCGGCGCGCGGGTGGTCGGCCTCGCCGGCGGTACCCGCAAGGTGGCGCTGCTGTCCGGGCTGGGCGCGCGGGTCGCCGTCGACTACCGGGAGCCGGACTGGGTCGAGCGGGTGCGGTCGGCGGTCGGTGGGGTCGACGTCGTCTTCGACGGGGTCGGCGGGACGGTCGGGCGGACAGCGTTCGAGCTGCTCGACCCGGGTGGCCGGATGCTCAGCTTCGGGCTGGCCAGCGGCGAGTGGGCCGGGATCCCCGAGGAGAGGGCCGCCGAGCGGGGCGTGACGCTGACCCGCCCGGCGCCGACGCCGCAGCAACTTCGGGCGTACACCGAGCGGGCGCTGGCGGAGGCGGCGGCCGGTCGGCTGCGTCCGGTGATCGGGCAGCGCTTCCCGCTGGAACGGGCGGCCGACGCGCACGCGGCGATCAGCGCCCGGGAAGCGATCGGCAAGACCCTGCTCGACGTCCGCTGACCGGGTTCACAGGTACATGCCGGTGCGGTGCTCGCCTCGCCGGCCCGGCTTGTCTCCCTCACCGAAGAACCGCTTGCCGCCGAACTCGCCGTGCAGGCGGTCGTCCAACTCGTCGGCGAGACCGGTCATCACCTGTACCGCGAGCATCAGGTGGGTGGGCTGGAAGTTGCGGCCGAAGACCGGGATCGACGCCCATACCGTGTCGTCGGCGCAGTAGAGACGGCCGATCGGCATCCGGTTGGTCAGCTCGGAGAGCTTGACGTACAACTGCTCGGTGGGCTCGACCTCGGTGAGCACCGGGGAGAAGACGTCGACCAGCGGCGGGTTGTCGCGGACCCGGACGAAAACCATCGCCGAGCCGGCGCGGATGTTGATGTCGCCGTCGGAGTCGACCTGGAGCCGCTCCGAGTCCGACCGGAGCATGGTCGAGACGACCGTGCGGACCCGCTCGGCCAGCTCCAGCACCTCGGTGTCCGCGCCGGCCTCACCGGTGGTGGCCAGCGCCTTCTCCAGGTCGGCGCCGATTTCCCGACCCAGGCCGAACTCGCTGCGGGCGGTGCCGAGTGGCTCACCGGGTAGCGCCTCACCGTCGGCGTCCTCGATCAGGTAGACCAGGAAGGCCGGGTGCGGGGTGCCGTAGATGTCGCGCAGGGTACGCGACAGCAGGGCGGCCAGCCGGCTCGCGTCCGCGGCCGCGTACTCCAGCCCGAACTGGTCTCCTGAGCCCTCCACCACACCCGGCGGTGACCAGCCCAGCGCGACCATGTCGGCGACGGCCGCGCGGTCCAGCCGGTAGCCCTGGGGCAGGGTCGCGTTGCCCACCGCCTGGGCGGCGAGCCGGCCGTCCGTCCCGACGTCGACACTGACGGAGTACACGGCGTCGTCGGTGCCGGAAGCGGTCGGGTCGAGGGTCAGGGCCACGTGCGCGCCCGGCGGCAGCCCGGTCAGCCGGTCGGCCAGCGCCCGGGCGAACTCCCGCCACGCCTGGGTCACCTTCGCCCGCAGGTCGGCCGTGCTCGGCTCGTCGAGCAGGATCGACTCGTGGTGCGCCGGCATGCCGGGCGGTGCCGAGGGGTGGTCTACCGTCATGATCGCCTCCGTCCGTTCCGGTCACCCTACCCAGCCAGCCGCTGGGACGGATCTGCCCGGACCCTGATCGGACAACACCCCCGAACTGGTCACCCGGCACCCCGCTCGGATCAGTCGCTGCCGGGCTCCTGGTCAGTCGGTGCCGGGCTCTGGTCAGTCGGTCGGTGCGTGCTTCGGTCAGTCGGTCGGTGCGGGCTCTGGTCAGTCGGTCGGTGCGTGCTCTGGTCAGTCGGTCGGTGCGTGCTCTGGTCAGTCGGTGCCGGGCTCTGCGCCGAGCTCGACCGGCCAGGTGCCGGCCAGTTCGGCGAGCCGGGCGGCGGTCGCGACGGGATCCGCGCCCCGGCCGACAGCCAGGCCGAGCAGGTACGCGGTGACCGGCGCGCCCGGCCGTAGCACCTGGTGGGCCACGTCCCGGGCCAGGTCGAGCACGGTGGGCACGGGCACCTCCGCCGGGTCGAGGCCCAGTTCCGTGCAGGCCGCCGTGAGCCAGTCGTCCATCACCGTCATCGCGCCCACTCCTCCGCCCGGCGTACGTCACGCTCAGTGTCGCAGTCGAACCAGGGCGGCGGACCGTCGCCGGACCACGTCAGCTCGCGTACGGCGAGCCCGGCGAGCAGCTCCCGCAACGGGGCACCGGCCAGCTCACCGCCCCGTTGCCGGGTGAGCCGGTCGAGGGCGGTTCGCAGGGCGGCCGGTCGCCACACCCCGCAGAGGGTCTGCCGCCGCCCGGACCGGTCGACGTGACACACCCCGTCGATGCCGGGCTGGTCGAGATGGTGCAGCAGCTCGCCGATCGCGGACCGGGTCAGCAGCGGCAGGTCGGCCGCGAGCAGCGCGACGGCCGGCACGTCGGCGTCGAGCAGGGTCAGTCCGGCTGCGGTGGCGGCAACCGGACCGCCACCGGTCGGCCGCTCGCGCGTCAGCCGTACCCCCTCAGGGGCCGGCCCGGCCCCGACCAGGATCCGGGGTGCCGCATCAGCCACCGCGTCGAGCACCCGCTCACGCATCGGTACCCCGCCTACCGGCACCACCGACTTGTCC
>NZ_POTY01000089.1 GCF_003236315.1 Micromonospora craterilacus | reverse complement strand
CACCCTGCCCACGACCCGGCTCAAGGCCCGCGACCGGTCCGGCGGTTTCCGGGACTGACCGGCGGTCTGCGGGACTGGCGGCGGTCTGCGGGACTGGCCGGCGGTCTGCGGGACCGACCGGCGGTTTGCGGGGCGCACCGCAGGCGTGGCCGGCGCGGGCGCGGGTAGTAGCCGGCATGCCCACCACTGCGATCTCCACCATCGAGGACAAGAAGCGCCTGGTGCGCCGGCTCGCCGGCAGCGGCCGAGGGTTCGCCGAGCAGTACGGCTTCCGGGTCACCAACAACCCGTCCAGCCTGTTCCAGCTGCTCTGTCTCGCGGTCCTGCTGGCCCGCCGGGGTGATTTCCGGCGGGCCCTGGACAGCGCCCACGCGCTGCCCGACGCCGGCTGGGACAGCGCGGCCCGGCTGGCCCGCTCGCTGCACGCCGACCGGGTCCGGGCGCTGCGCGACAGCGGCCAGCGCGGCGACGTCGACGCGCTGGCCGTCCTGCTCGGCGACCTCGCCCGCACCGTGGTCGAGCGGTACCGCGGCGACCTGCGTCAGCTGCGGTCGGCGGCGCACCACGACCCGGCGCGCGAGCGGGCCCTGCTCACCGCGTTGCCCGGGGTGGACGCCCAGGTCGCGGACCTGTTTCTGCGTGAGGTGCAGGCACTGTGGCGGGAGGTGACCCCGGTGGCCGACCGGCGGGCGCTGGCGGCGGCCCGCCGGCTCGGGCTGGGACGCTCCGCCGAGGATCTCGCCGGGCTGGCCGGCGGCGGTGAGTCGGAACGACTCGCCTGGCTGGTCGGTGCGCTGGCCCGAGTAGACCTGGAGCGGCGGTACGCGGAACTGACGGGTTAAGCCCTTCGTCGGCACCACCTGACCGTTCGGCTGATGCCGTGACGTATGATGATCGCGGTAGCAGCAGCCACCCCGGTGCCGGTGGCTGCCGGTCGCCTGTTGGTCGCGACCCGGTTCGGGTGCTGCGCCACCAGGGCAGGTAGTTACCCAGGGGCGTCCCCGGTCGCGGTTCGCGGCCGGGGCGCCCACCTGTGTCGGGTTCAGATGCTGCGCAGATGCTGGGACACCCGCTGGTGCCGCTTGTCGCGGCCCGCCGCGCCACGCTGCGCGTCGCTGACCTCGGGAGCCGCATCGATGCCGGCGGAACGGGCCACCTCGGTGCCGTTGGCGTAGTCGACCGGAGGCAGCGCACGCAGGGCGCGCAACACGTCCGGCGGGGCTCCCTCGCGTTCGGCCTCGCGTACCACGTCGTCCTTCCCGGCGGGGAAATCCAGGCTGGACATGTACTGCAGGACGTCGGCGTAACTCGCCATGGTGTCGGCTCCTTTTGGCTTCGATCCGGCCACGACCGGGCGCGGTTACCCGGCCGAGCGCCCGTCACGCGCCGGCCCGCCGGAAAACCGGCCGGGTTTCCGCGCGGCGCGGCCGAAACCGGCCGCCGTTTCCGATCCGGCCCGGCGGGTAATCGCCGCGCGGAGGGGGTATCCGATGAACTACGACACGTTCGTCGACCAGGTGGCCCAGCGGACCGGCACGTCGTCGCAGCGGGCGACGGAACTGACCAGCGCGACGCTGGCCACGCTCGCCGAGCGGCTGACCGGCGGCGAGGTGCTCGACCTGGCCGTCCAGCTGCCCGCGCCGTTACGGCTGCCGCTGCGGCCGACACCCGACACCGAGGCGGCGGAGCGGTTCGGCGCGGCCGAGTTCGTCGCCCGGGTGGCGGTCCGCGCCGGGGTCGAGGAGCCGGCGGCCCGGGACGCGATCCGCGCGGTCTTCACCACGGTGCGCGAGGCAGTCACCGGCGGGGAGTTCGACGAACTGGTGGTCCAGTTGCCCCGTGACTACCGCGACATGGTCGAGCCGGCCCTGGCACCCGGCGCGACCCTGCGCCGCCGCTGAGCCGGGGCCGCCGCTGAGTCGAGGCTCAGCGGACCGCGCCGGCGGCCCGCAGGTCGGCCACCCGGTCCGGGTGGTAGCCGGCCTCGGCGAGCAGCTCGTCGGTGTGCTCACCGGGCCACGGCGGCGGCCGGCGCACCGAGGTCGGGGTGCCGGAGAACCGAGGTGCCGGTGCCGGCTGGACGACCCCGTCGCGGACCACGAAGGTGTCCCGGGCGGCCAGGTGCGGATGCTCCGGCGCCTCCCGCCAGTCCAGTACCGGGGCCACGCAGGCGTCGGAGGCGGTGAGCAACGCCGCCCACTCGTCCCGCGAGCGGGTGCGGAACAGCCGGGCCCAGGCCGCGCGCAGGGTCGGCCAGTTCGCCGGGTCGGTGCGGTCCACCGCCTCGTCCGGCGGCAGCGGGAAACCGGTGCGCTGGACCAGCTCGTCGTAGAACCGTGGTTCCAGCGCGCCGACCGCGAGGTACCGCCCGTCGGCGCACTCGTACGTGTCGTAGAACGGGGCACCGCCGTCGAGCAGGTTCAACCCGCGCGAGTCCTGCCACATGCCGAGCTGCCGCAGTGCGTGGATCTGCGTGCTGAGCACCGCGACCCCGTCCACGATGGCCGCGTCGACCACCTGGCCGGCCGCGCCACCGCGGACCGCGTACAGCGCGGAGACGACGCCCAGGGCCAGCATCATCCCGCCACCGCCGAAGTCGCCGAGCAGGTTCATCGGCGGTACCGGCGGTTGCCCGGCCCGGCCGATGCCGTGCAACGCGCCGGTCAGGGCCAGATAGTCGATGTCGTGCCCGGCGTACGGCGCGCTCGGTCCGTCCTGCCCCCAGCCGGTCATCCGGCCGTAGACCAGCCGCGGGTTGACCATGTGGCAGTCCGCCGGGCCCACGCCGAGCCGCTCGGTCACCCCGGGCCGGAAGCCTTCGATCAGCGCGTCCGCGCCGCCGGCCAGGGCGAGCACCACGTCTCGGCCGCCGGCCGACTTCAGGTCCACACCGATCGAGCGGCGGCCCCGGTTGAGCAGGTCCGGGTGTGGGGTGCCGAAGGCCGAGACGTCCACGTCGGTCACCCGGTCCACCCGGATCACGTCCGCACCGAGGTCGGCCAGCATCATCGCGGCGAACGGACCCGGCCCGATCCCGGCCAGCTCGATCACGCGTACGCCGGCGAGTGGGCCGGCCGGCAGCTGAGCGGTCACCGGATCACGATAGGCGCTCACCTCCGCGCCGGTAAGGGGGCCGGTAAGGGGACGGACTTGCCCCGCCTAGCGGGCGGGATCCGACTGGCCTAACCTTGTCAGTACGAGGGGAGTACTTCCCACGAACCATACCGGTCAGTACGGCGCGCTGACGTGCGCCTCGGGTGGTTGCCCACGAATTGTGGGTGAAGGAGACCTCGAACATGACACGGTGTTCGAGGAGGCTTCATGTCCGATTTGTCGTATGCTGCTGCCGGTCTCCAGTCGGTGGGTACGCCGTCGCTCTGGGCGGTGACCATCGCCGGAGTGCTCGCCCTGCTGGTGCTCGACTTTCTGGTGACCCGCCGCCCGCACGAGGTGTCACTGAAGGAGGCGCTGGGCTGGTCGGCGTTCTACATAGCCCTGCCGCTGGCCTTCGGTGCCTGGGTGTGGCACGAGTTCGGCTCCAAGCGCGGCTTCGAGTACCTCACCGGCTATCTGGTCGAGAAGTCCCTGTCGGTCGACAACCTCTTCGTCTTCATGCTGCTGCTGGCCGCCTTCGCGGTGCCGAGCGTGCTCGCCCAGCGGGTGCTGCTGTTCGGCATCACCGGGGCGCTGGTGCTGCGCGGCGTGTTCATCGCCCTGGGCGCGGCCGCGTTGCAGACCCTTGACTTCGCCTTCCTGGTCTTCGCGCTGATCCTGCTGTTCACCGCGGCCAAGCTGCTTCGTGACGCGTTGACCGGGCACGAGCAGGCGGTGGACATCGGCACCATGCGTTCGGTGCGCCTGCTGCGCCGCTTCATGCCGGTGGTCAACGAGTACCACGGCACGAAGTTGACCGTACGGGTCGACGGGCGGCGGGCGCTCACCCCGCTCGCGCTGGTGGTGGTGGCGGTGTTCGCCACCGACGTGGTGTTCGCCGTCGACTCGGTGCCGGCCGTCTACGGCATCACCGAGGATCCGTACCTCGTCTTCGCCACCAACGCCTTCGCCCTGTTGGGCCTGCGGGCGCTGTACTTCGTGCTGCACGCGGCGCTGAGCCGGCTGGTCCACCTCAGCTACGGCCTGGCCGTCATCCTGGCCTTCATCGGGATCAAGCTCGGGCTGCACTGGGCACACGGCGTGTGGGAGGGCGTCCCGGTGATCCCCACCGAGGTCTCGCTCCTGGTCATCGTCGTCGTCCTGACCGTCGTCACCATCACCAGCCTGCGCGCCACCCGCAACATGGCGCCGGGCGCGAAGGAGATCGTCACCGAACGGCAGTGAAGGTCCGCGCTGCCTGCGCCCACCGCTCGGCCCGGCGAACCTCCCCGGGCGCACCACCGAACGTGGTACGACTGAGCGGTGGGCATCGTCACGCCGGGCTTCCAGGGCCGGCCCCGCTCCGGGGCGCCGAACCTGCCCCCCGGGCAGTACCTGACACCGGATTTTCCCGTGCTGTCCGCCGGCCCGACCCCGAAGGTGCCGCGCGAGACGTGGGAGTTCGTCATCTCCACCGAGACCGGCATGGAGTACCGGTGGAGCTGGGACGAGATGATGGCGCTGCCGCAGGAGACCCCGACCGTCGACATCCACTGCGTCACCCGGTGGTCGAAGCTCGGCACCACCTGGCAGGGCGTCTCGCTGGACGCCCTGCTCGACGGCATCGACACCGCGGCGGATTACGCCCTCGCCCACTCCTACGGCGACTACAGCACCAACCTGCCGCTGGACGACCTGCGGGACGGGCAGGCCTGGCTGGTGCACACCTACGACGGCGACGACCTGCCCGCCGAACACGGTGGGCCGGCCCGCCTGCTGGTGCCCCACCTGTACTTCTGGAAGTCCGCCAAATGGGTGCGCGGCATCCGGCTGATGGTCGAGGACAATCCCGGCTTCTGGGAGACCGCCGGCTACCACGACTACGGGGACCCGTGGCGTGAGCAGCGGTACCAGGGCGATTGAGCGGGCCCATGCGGTGGCTGCCGGCCCGGCTGGTGGAACGCCGGGTCGAGACACCGACCGCGCAGACCCTGCTGCTGGAGGTGCCGGGCTGGCCGGCCCACCTGCCCGGCCAGCACGTCGACATCCGGCTCACCGCACCCGACGGCTACCAGGCGGCCCGCTCGTACTCGCTGGCCGCGCCGGCCGACGGCGACCGGATCGAGTTGACCGTGCAGCGGGTGCCCGACGGTGAGGTGTCGCCCTTCCTGATCGAGACCTACCGGGAGGGGGATCCGGTCGAGGTCCGCGGCCCGGTCGGCGGCTGGTTCATCTGGCGGCCCGCGCAGACCGAGCCGGTGCTGCTGGTCGCCGGCGGCTCGGGCGTGGTGCCGCTGATGGCCATGGTCCGCGCCCGCCGGGCGGCCGGCAGCCGGGCCCCGTTCCGGCTGATCTACTCCGTACGCACCCCGACCGACGTGTTCTACGCCGACGAGCTGCGCCGGCGGGTCCGTGACGACGCCGGTCTCGACGTGGCGTACGTGTACACCCGCCAGGCGCCCGAGGGGTGGCGGGGCGAGCCGCACCGACTCAGCCTCGCCGACGTCAACACCCACGGCTGGCCGCCGGACCTGGAGCCGCTGGTCTACGTCTGCGGTCCCACCGGCTTCGTGGAGACCGTCTCCGATCTGCTCGTCGGGCTGGGTCACCCGGCGCGGCGGGTGCGCACCGAGCGTTTCGGCCCGACCGGCTGAGAGGAGGCCGCGGATGACCGCGCTGCCGTACGTGGACGGCAACATGCTCGACGGTCCGCTGGGGGAGGTGTTCGCGGTCGACCTGAGCACCGCCACCGGCCGGTGTGCCCACTGCGGCACCGCCAGCCCGGTGGCGGGACTGCGGGTCTACTCGCACGCGCCGGGCCTGGTCGCCCGGTGCCCGGTCTGCACCGAGGTGATACTCCGGCTGGTCCGCGCACCCGACCGGGTGTGGCTGGACCTGCGCGGCGCCACCTTCCTCCAGTTCCCGATGCCGCCCGAGTGAGGCGCCTGCGATCCGGGACGGCCGGCTCACCGGGCGTGGACGTTTGTCCTGGCCGGGGGCGGGAACCGGGCCGGAATGACGAAACCTCGTGTGGTGATCGTGGGAGCCGGGTTCGCCGGTTACCACGCGGCCAAGACGCTGAGCCGGCTGGCCCGCGACCGGGCCGAGATCGTCCTGCTGAACTCGACCGACTACTTCCTCTACCTGCCGCTGCTGCCCGAGGTGGCCGCCGGGGTGGTGGAGCCCGGCCGGATCGCGGTGCCGCTGACCGGCACGCTGGACGGCGTACGGGTGGTCATCGGCGAGGCCGATCACGTCGACCTGCAGAACCGCTGGGTCGGCTTCACCCAGCCGGAGGGTGACCGCAACCGGCTGGCGTACGACCGGTTGATCCTCGCCGTCGGCAGCGTCAACAAGCTGCTGCCGATCCCCGGGGTGACCGAGTACGCCCACGGCTTCCGTGGCCTGCCGGAGGCGCTCTTCCTGCACGACAAGGTGATCCGCCAGATCGAGTTGGCCGAGCAGGCCGAGGACCCGGCCGAGCAGCAGGCGCGGGCCACGTTCGTGGTGGTCGGCGCCGGTTACACGGGCACCGAGGTGGCCGCGCACGGACAGCTGTTCACCGACGAGCTGGCCGCCCAGCGCCCCCGGCTGAAGATCCGGCCGAAGTGGATGCTGCTGGACGTCGCCCCCCGGGTGCTGCCCGAATTGGATCAGCGGATGTCCCGGACCGCGGACCGGGTGCTGCGCCGGCGCGGGGTGGACGTACGGATGGGCACCTCGGTGGCGGTCGCGACCGAGGACGGGGTCAAGCTCACCGACGGGGAGTACGTGCCCACCTGTTCCCTGATCTGGTGCGTCGGCGTACGCCCCGACCCGTTCGTGGCGGAGTTGGGCCTGCGGACCGAGAAGGGGCGGTTGGTCGTCGACGAGTATCTCAACGTCCCCGGCTTCCCCGAGGTGTACGCCTGCGGCGACGCCGCCGCGGTCCCCGACCTGACCCGGCCCGGCGAGATCTGCACGATGACCGCCCAGCACGCCCAGCGGCAGGGCAAGCTCGCCGCGCACAACGTCGCCGCCTCCTACGGGCAGGGCCGCCGCCGGCCGTACAAGCATCACGACCTGGGCTGGGTGGTCGACCTGGGCGGCAAGCAGGCGGCGGCGAACCCGTTGAAGGTGCCCCTGTCCGGTCTGCCGGCCAAGGCGGTGACCCGGGGCTACCACCTGCTGGCGATGCCCGGCAACCGGACCCGGGTGAGCGCCGACTGGCTCATCGACGCGGCGCAGCCCCGCTCGGCGGCGCAGCTCGGACTCGTCCCCGCCAACGCCGTGCCGCTGGAGAGCGCCTCGCCCGAGATGCCGACCCGCGTACGTTGACCCGTCTGACCGGACCAGGCTGGCGCGGCAGCGGCCGGGCGGGACGGACGGCTGCGCGGGCCGACGGACGTACCCGCCGGCCCGCGTCCGCTCACTCACCCAATCAGCCGGTGGCCAGCCCGGCACCCGCCTCGTCGATCGCGTCGTCGATCGTGTGCGCCAGGTCGATGTCCATAGCGGTCACACCCCGGGCGTTACGGCTGGTCACGGTCAGCACGGCCGTCGTCGGGCCTGCCCGGCCGATTCGTGGCCCGCGACCGGTCTGGCCCCGGATCTGGTCAAGCCGGTCCAGCACCCGGTCGAGGTTGCCCGGCGGTAGTTCGAGGGTCCGCGACAGCGAGGTGCGGTCACCGGACCAGTACGGCAGGTCGGACAGCGCCGCACCCAGGTCCGAGTCGGACAGCGTGGGGGTGGCGGTGGTCGCGCCGACCACCCCGCCGCCGGCGGCGGGCGGGTTCAGCAACTCCCGCAGTTCGTCCGGCACGTGCAGCGACTCGACCAGGTCACGGTCGTGCTCGGCGAGCGCCGCAAGCGTGGCCTCGGCCTGATAACGGGCCTGCTCGGGGCTGCGGCCGCTGATCCGGCCCACCTCGGACAGGAAGCCGGGCAGGTCCTGGCGCCGCTCGATGCCGTCGACCGGTACCACGTCGTGCAGTGAGGTGGGCACCGCCGCCAGCAGTCGGCTGCGTTCGGCCGCCTCCAGGGCCCAGGCCAGGACCAGTACGGTCGACTCCACCCCCACCTTGGCGGTGCGGAAGTCGACGCCGGCGCGCCGGACGACGTCGTTGACCAGATCCTGGTAGCCCATCGTGGTGACCCCCGGCGCGTTGACGCCGGGTTCCGGGCGAGGTCGGGGAGCCTCCGTAAGGCCGGCCGGTGGCGGTGCGGGCCGGCCGCGCGTGGTGTTCGGTTTGTGGCGGCTTCTGGCCGGCGTCGGGCCGGTCCGCTTGCCCTGGTCGAGGTGGGCGAGCTGCTTGGAGGCGCTCAGGCTGGCGCCGGTGTCGCCCGCCTGCATGCCGCGCTGCCGGGCCTGCCGGGCCAGTGCGCGGCGGCGCTGGTTGTCGCCCTCCATCTGCTTGCGCATGGTGACACCTCGCTTCCGCTGGTGTTGCTGGCTTCGTCGATGGCCTTCCCGCCGCTACCGGGAGCGAAACGATCGGTTCGGCCTGGGCCACGGCCGGCGCACCACCGCCGTGGCCGCTTCATCCCGCCGGGGTGAGGGATGGTCACCCGGGTGGGGCCGACGATCGGAGCGGACCGGAGATCTTCCGAGGCACAGCACGCGGAAGGGAAGGTCGTGATGAAGCGGATTGTCGAGATCGTCCCCGCCCGACCCGGCTGGTACTCCCGGTGGCGCCTGGCGACCGAGAGCACCCGCTGCTACCAGGTGAGCCTGTGGGCGCTGCTGGAGGAGGCCGACGGCACCGGCCGTGAGGTGATCGGCGTCGACTGCGCCGGGCAGTGGCCGGGAGCGGACGACGACCCCACCGGCGCGGAGTTCATCCGCTATCTGTTCAAGACTCCCGATTCCGGGCCTCCCGAGGACGCGGAGCCGCCTGGGCCCCGAAGCGCCGGATTCCCGGTTCCGGCCTCCTGAGCCATCCTCCGGCCCCCGGCCCCTGGTCCCAGGGTCGGGGGCCACCCCTTCCGGCGGCCGGTGGGACACGGTCAGCCCGCCGCCTCCACGCCGTCGTCCTCGGTGGCGGGCGGCAGCTCCAGCAGCTCGGCCAGGCCGGTGCGGTCCAGCAACTGGCGCAGCGTGGGGTGGACGCCGGTCAACCGGATCGGCACGGAGCCGCCCCGGTGCGCCACCACGAACGCGCTCAGCCCGGAGGAGTCGCACAGACCCAGTCCGGTCAGGTCGATGACCAGCTGTTGGTAGCCGTCACGGTGTAGCTCGCCCACGGCATCGATGAGCTCGGGCGCGGTGTCGAAGTCCAGGTCGCCGGTGAGCCGCACCTCGGCACGCCCGGCGTTGAACCGGCTGACCTCGATGGCCAACAGCTGGGAGGACATGCCCCCATGCTTCCAGCCCGCCGGCTCCGCGCAAGTCGCGTGGTTGGGGGAGTTCAGGCGGTGACGGTGGGTCGGCCGTCCGGCCCGGTACGCACCGGCTGGTCGCCGCCGACCGGGCGGGTGAGCAGGCCGGTGACCCCGGTCATGTCGAGGATGGTCTCGAGGAACCGTGGCGCCGCCCGCAGCCGCAGCGCGGTGCCCACCTGCTGCCCCTCGCGCCAGGCGTGCACGATGACGCTGCGCCCGGTGCTGTCGATGAACCGCAGGTCGGCGTTTCGGATCGTAACAACCGTTGACCTGCCCCGGCTGTCGGGCGGCCGGTGGCGCGGTCGCCGAGTGGCGGCACCGCGACACCGGCGTAGGGTGGGTGACGGGACGAGACCATGCACACCGCCTGGCGCGGTTGCGGAATCGACAAAGGAGTGGGGCTCAGCTGGTGACAGGTGCCGACGTCAGGGACCTTGGCCCCGGCGACGGACGGTTCCCCACGCCGAGTGCCGCGCGGGCCCCGGCGTGGCGTCCCGCCATGCCACGATCCGCGGCTGGACTCCCCGCAGTGGAGGGGTCCCGGTCCCAGGCCGCCGCCGACTGGCCGGAGGTCGTCGAGCACTTCCGCGAGGGCCTGGTGGTGTGTGGCCCCGACGGGATCGTGGGGCACGTCAGCCCGGTCGCCGAGCGGTTGCTGCCGGAGGCCGTCGTGGGCGGGACGCTCGCCGAGATCGGCGGGCTGAGTTCCGGTGACGCCGAATTCACCCACCACGGGCGCCGGCTGCGCACCCGGCTGGTACCGCTCTCGGCCGGTCGCAGCTGCTGGTACGTGGAGGATGTCAGCGACAGCGCCGAGCATGCCGACGCGCTGGTGGCCGAACGGGCCAGGTCGGCGTTCCTGGCCGTGGTGGGCGAGAAGCTCGGCAACCCGCTGCACCCGGACCGGGCCGCCGCCGCGGTGGTCCGGCTCGCCGTGCCCACCCTGGCCGAGGCGGCCGTCCTGGTGCTGGCGCCCCGGTCGGGCCGTGCCCGCTGGTGGCGCGCCCGGCGGGCCGACGACGATTCATCCACCGTGGACCGTGGGGCACTGGCTGCGGCGGAGTTGCCCCCGGCCGTCGCCGACGGCCTGTCCGGCGTCGAGCCGCACGCCGTCGACTGGCTGGTCGAACAGGCCGTCGAGGCGGGGTGGCTGCCCGGGCTGTCCGTCGCCGACGTGTGCGCCCGGCTGGTGCCGCTGCCCGGCCGGGACACGCCCGCCGGAGTGCTGCTGGTCGCCCGGCCGGCCACCCGCTGGTACGGCACGGACGACGTCGAGCTGATCCGGGCCTTCGCCGCCCGGGCCGGCGCGGCGTTGACCACCGCACTGCTCTACCACGACCAGGCCGAGGTGGCGGACACCCTCCAGGCCAGCCTGCTGCCGGTGGAGCCGGTCGAGGTCCCGGGCGTCCAGTGGGGCACGGCGTACCGGCCGGCCCAGGCCGGCCTGCGCATCGGCGGTGACTTCTACGGCTCGCACCGGCTGCCCGACGGCGGCTCGGTGTTCTTCCTCGGCGACGTCTCCGGCAAGGGCGTCGAGGCGGCGGTCTTCACCGGGCAGCTACGCCAGTGCCTGCACGCGCTGCACCGGGTCGAGCAGCACCCCGCCCGGCTGCTGCGGCTGCTCAACGATGCCCTGCTGGAGACGACGCTGGCACACGGGCAGGGCCGGTTCGCCACGATGGTGCTGGGTGCGGTCCGGCCGCACCGCGACGGGGGTCTGGCGCTGACCCTGGCCGGTGGCGGTCACCTTCCCCCGCTGGTGGTGCGCTCCTCCGGCGAGGTGGAGCAGCTCGCGCTGAGCGGGATGCTCATCGGGGTGGTGCCGGACCCGCGGGTCGGCCAGGTTTCCACGCGGCTGGCCCCGGGCGAGACCTGCCTGCTCTACAGCGACGGCGTGACCGAGGCGCGCGGTGGCCGGCGGGGCGACGAGCAACTCGGCACCGCCCGGCTGGTGCAGGCGGTGACCGGCTGCCAGCGGATGCCGGCACCGGCCCTGGCCGAACGGATCGAGCAGGTCACCTGCGACTGGCTGGCCCAGCGCGACCACGACGACATCGCGGTGCTCGCGTTGCGCGCCACCGGTGCCGGTGGCCGCGCCCACCGGCACCTGCACGCGGTACCCGCGCCGGCCGGGGCGGGTCAGGAAGGGACCCCAGCACCGTGACCACCGCGACCACGGTCGCCTCGCCGGCTGCCGCGTACCCGAACTACCTGGACTGCCTCGCCGACGCCGACGAACAGGGCGCCGTCGCGCTGGCGACGGGCCTGCTCGGTGCTGGCGTGCCGGCCGAGCGGGTGTTGCTGGACCTGGTCGCCCCCGCGCAGGCCGAGGTGGGGGAGCGGTGGGCGCGCAACGAGTGGGGCGTCGCCGAGGAACACGTCGCCACGCACATCAGCGAGCGGGTGGTGGCGGCCATCGCCGGGTACGCCGATGACCACCCGACCGGCGACCGGATCGTGGTGGCCTGCATGGACGGCGAATGGCACGCGCTGCCGGCCCGGCTGGTCGCCGAGGTGCTGCGGCTGCGTGGCTGGCAGGTGACCTTCCTCGGCGCCAGCGTGCCGGCCGCGCACCTGGTGTCGTACCTGCACCGGCACGACGCGTACGCGGTCGCGTTGGCCTGTGCGCTGCCGATGCGGCTGCCGCACGCGCACCGGATGATCGAGGCGTGCCAACGCCTGGACGTGCCGGTCGTGGTCGGCGGTCGGGGCTTCGGCGCGGACGGCCGGTGGGCGCGACGGCTCGGCGTGGCGTGGGCGCCCGACGGGCCCGCGGCGGCCGACCTGCTCGCCGACGAGCGGGCGCTGCGGGCCGGCTCGCCGGCCGACCTGGCCCACCTGGCCGACGACGAGTACGCCGGCCTGGTCGGCCGGCGTGGCGAGCTGATCGACAGTGCGCTGGCCGACCTGGCGCAGCGGGTGCCGGCGACCCGCGACTACAGCCCCGCCCAGCTGGACTCGACGGTCAGCGACCTGGGCTACATCCTGGACTTCCTCTCCGCCGCGCTGTATGTCGACGACGGCTCGCTGTTCACCGAGTTCGTCGACTGGCTGGTCGCCGTGCTGGGCAGTCGGGGTGTGCCGGCCGCCGCGGTCGGGACCACCCTGCGCCACTACGCCCGGGCGCTGCACGACTTCCCGCGTGCCGCGGGCTACCTCCAGGAGGGCTGGCGGGGGTTGCCGGCGGTGGGGCCGAGCACCTCGCCACCGACGGCGTAGACTCCGGCCCGCCGTGCGGCGCGGCTCTATACTTGCCCCACTGCAATTTTCTGCCGGAGGCGGCGGGAGGGGGACCTCGTGACGTTCACCGTCACGTACGTCGAGCGCGACGGCGGGCCGACCCGCCTGCGCCTCGTCGGTGAACTCGACATGGCCAGCGCCCCCCAGCTCAATGCCGTCATCGACCGGCTGGCCGCGGCCGGGGAACGCCGGCTCCTGGTCGACCTGACCGATCTCACGTTCTGCGATTCGACCGGCATCGCCGTTTTCGTGCGGGGCGACAACCGGGCCGCCGCCGACGGCGGTTGGCTGCGGGTCACCGGCGCGACCGGCCGGGTCGAACGGGTGCTCAAGGTGACCGGCCTGGCCGAGGTGCTGGGCTACGGCGCCGACGACCCGGCGGCCACCGATCGCCCGGGAATGGGCTAGATTTCCCGCCAGCGCGGGACCGGCAGGTCCCGTCCTCGCCGACCTGAGGCAGGTAACGATGGGCACTCGCACCCTGGACCCGGTTCGCATCCTCGTGGTGGACGACGACCCGGGTGACGTGCTCATGATCGAGGAAGCCCTGGCGGCCTCCGACGTCGACAAGGTCATCGACGTGGTCGGCGACGGTCAGGAGGCGATGGAGTACCTCCGCCGCGAGGGCCGGCACAGCGGCGCCCACCGCCCGGACGTGATCCTGCTCGACCTGAACATGCCCCGGATGGACGGTCGCCAGGTGCTGGGCGAGGTGAAGGGCGACGACGACCTGCGGACCATCCCGGTCGTCGTGCTGACCACCTCGAACGCGGACACCGACATCATCAGCAGCTACACGTTGCAGGCCAACGCGTACGTCACCAAGCCGATCGACCTGGACGACTTCAACGACGTGGTCCACCGCATCGACGAGTTCTTCGGTCGGGTGGTCGTCCTGCCCAAGCGGTCCTGACGCCGCCGGAGGTCAGGTCAGCGCGGCCACCACCGTGGCGGCCCGCTCCTCGTGCTGGGCGTACGCGTAGGGGTAGGCGGAGATCTGCACGGCCTGGGCGGCCAGGGTCAGGCTCATCTCCTGCCAGCCGGGAACCTCCAGCAGCGCCTCGTAGAACGCCTGGGCCGCGTACGCCGGCCGCATCAGGTCGCGTACGGTCCCCCAGCCGCTGCTGGGACGCTGCTGGAACAGCCCGACCGAGTCGTGGTCCCAGCCGATCGCCTGGTGCGGGTAGTCCTGCGATTCGGGCAGCACGCCACTGGCGTAGTTGAGCAGGGTGCTCTCCTGCATCGCCGTGGCGACGGCGACGACCAGGCCCTGCCGGGGCAGCTTCAGGTCGACGCCGACATCCACGATCACCTTGGCGTTGTCCATCTGCGCCTGGGTGAGCCCGGCGACGGGCGTGGGCCGGCTCGGCTTGGCCGGCGTCTTCTTCGGCGTGGGGCTGGCCGACGGCTTGGCCGTCGGGGAGGCACTCGGCGAGACGGTCGGGGAGGCGCTCGGGCTCGGGCTGGCCGGCGTGGGGGCGGCACTGCGTTCGAGGGCGCGGGAGGCGACGTCGTCCGCCAGCGCGCGGTCCGCCACCGCCTCGGCCACCTGCGCCGTGGGTACCTCGTCGGTGTCCGGGGCCGAAGCCACGGCCGCCGCGCCGAGACAGCAGGTCACGCCGGTGGCCAGCGCCACCCGGACGGGGGTGGAGCCCAGCAGGGCGCGGACGCCGCGGCGCGGGGGTACGGCCGCCCGATGCCGGCCGATCATCCGAACGGATGATGCTCCTTCGGCCGAAAGGCTCGCCGGTTGCTGGGGGGTCAGCTTCTGGTCGATCTGGTCGTCGGGATGCACCCGCCGAGGCTAGAAAGCCCTCGGCCCGCTGCCACCGGGTCGGTTGGTGGCATGCGTCACAATTTGCCACTATCCGCCGGGTGATTCTCCGTGAGCAGTGGCATAAAGGATGATCTACAGTTGTCCGTCGTTCCGCTAATGCCGGATATGGACGGGCAAGGCGGGATCAAAGGCCGATCTTGCTTGCGTCGATGAATGCCTCGCCGGGCCTCCTCCGAACGGAGGATGGCAGGGTCGGCCCGACGGTGACTCCCGTTGGGGTGGACGGGCCAGCCGTGGTCAGCGCCGGCCGTTCTCCGCCGGGGTGACGGTGAGCCGGTGCCGGCTGTCGTCCCCGCTGGAGAACGGCCACAGCCGATCGGCGTGTTCGACCAGTTCGGCGAGCTGCTGCCGGGTCAGGCCCACCGAGGAGATCGAGGCGTGCACGTCGGCCCGGTACCGGCCGTCGTCGTCGCGTCCCAGCTTGGCCTCCGCGCGTACCTGCACGGTGTGCGCCTCGTCGGTGATCCGGCCGGCGGCCTCCACGGCCGCGTGATGCAGGCAGGAGGCGAAGGCCGCGGCGAGCAGCTGCTCCGGGGTCAGCCCGGTGCAGTGCGGCGCCAGCGGCGAGGCGAGGGTGGTGGAGAGCGCCCCGTCGTCGGTGCGGACATGGCCGCCCTCGGCGGTCGCGGTGGCAACCTCGTTCAGCCAGGAACTCGGCATCACGTTCCTCCCGTCACTCCCCGCCCGGCTACCCGAGCCCGATCGGGTGAAACTTCCGCCAACCAGCGGCCGGCTGCCGGGGTCACCCGCCGGGCCGGCTCCACCGGACCCCGACGGCCGCCTCGGTGACCTCGGCCGCCGCCCGGTCCGTCCACGGGGTCACCGACGCCGGCCGCTGCCGGACCGCGAGCGGCTGGAGCATCGGCACGTACACCCGGGCGTCCACCGCCTCGGCGAGCAGCAGCGCGGCGACCAGGCTGCTCGGCCGCCCGGTCGGGTCCTCGGCGAGGCAGCGCCGGCACAGGTCGGCCACCTCGGCGGGCAGGCCGGGAAGTTCGGGCAGTGGCTGCGGAGGCTGCCGGCGCTCGATGCCGAGCAACTGGGTCACGCTCTCGGCCGGGTACGGCAGCCGTCCGGCCAGGCAGTAGTAGAGCAGGACGCCGAGGGCGTACATGTCGGCCGCCGGGGTGACCGGAGACCGGTGCAGCTGCTCCGGCGCCAGGTAGGCGGGGGTACCGACCACCATGCCCTCGGGCGCGGGGTCGGCGGCGCCGGTCGGGGTGGCGATTCCGAAGTCGAGCACCTTCACCCCGCTCGGGGTGAGCATCACGTTCGCCGGTTTCACGTCGCGGTGCACGATGCCGTGCGCGTGGGCGGCGGCGAGGGCGGCGCTCACCTCCGCGCACACCCGTACCGCGATCCGCCAGTCCAGCGGGCCGGCGCGCAGGTGGGCGGCGAGAGTCTGCCCCTCGGCCAGCTCCATCACGATGTACGGCGTCGCGCACCCGGTCGAGCTGGCGCAGGTGCCGAAGTCGTGCACGCTGGCCACGTTGGGATGCACCAGGCGGGCCGCGGACCGGGCCTCGGCGCGGATCCGTTCCACCGCCGCCGGCCCGTCCGGCTGGCCGGGCGACACCAGCTTCACCGCGACCGTCCGGTCCAGCACCGCGTCGTGCGCCCGCCACACCTCCGACATGCCGCCGACACCGACGCGCTGTTCGAGCCGGTACCGCCCGTCCAGCGTTCTCATCGACCGCTCCTCGCTTTCGTGGTGCCCGCCCCGGCGCCCGGGCCCGCGGCGTCGGCACGGTACCCCGCCGCCGATCAGGGCAAACCGGCCTCACGCGGCGGCCGGTGGGGTTAGCGTGCGAGCCGAGGTGCCGGGCAGTCTGGAGGCGGAGCGGGTGATGAGTGAGGTGACCGTACGTTTCGTCGGTGGCCCGGCCAACGACCTGGTTCGGGCGCTACCGGCCGGCCCGGACGGCGCGCCACCACGGTTGTGGGTGCTGCGCCGCCCCGAGGCGGCGCCCACGCCGGCCGCCGACCATCTCTACGCCCGCCAACGACCCGACGGAACCGGCACCTGGACGATGCGCTTCGTCCGCACCGACCCGGTCGGTGTGACGGAGTGACGCGCCGGCCGGCCCGGCCGGCACCCGCACAGCTGACGCACAGGATCCGCACAAGCGGGGCCCAGCGCGTCGGCTCACCATGGGGACCATGTTGACCGAGGGGGAGGTCGGGCCCGGCCGCGTCGAGCTGCGCCGGCCCGACGGCGAACCGGTCCGGGTGCTGGTCGTCGACGACGAGCCGACCCTGACCGACCTGTTGTCGATGGCGCTGCGCTACGAGGGCTGGCAGGTGCGTACCGCCGGGGACGGGATGGCCGCGGTACGAGTCGCCCGGCAGTTCCAGCCGGACGCGGTGGTGCTCGACGTGATGCTGCCCGACCTGGACGGCTTCCAGGTGCTACGCCGGCTGCGGGAGGACAACGCCACGGTGCCGGTGCTGTTCCTGACCGCCCGGGACGCGGTGGAGGAGCGGATCGCCGGCCTGACCGTGGGCGGCGACGACTACGTGACCAAGCCGTTCAGCCTGGAAGAGGTGATCGCCCGGCTGCGGGCCCTGCTGCGCCGCTCCGGCTTCGCCGTCGCCACCCGACCGGACGCGGTGCTCACCGTCGGCGGCCTCACCCTCGACGAGGACAGCCACGAGGTACGCCGGGACGGCCAGCTGGTCACCCTCACCGCCACCGAGTTCGAGCTGCTGCGGTACCTGATGCGCAACCCCCGTCGGGTGCTGAGCAAGGCGCAGATCCTCGACCGGGTGTGGAACTACGACTTCGGGGGCCAGGCCAACGTGGTCGAGCTGTACATCTCGTACCTGCGCAAGAAGATCGACGCCGGCCGCCAGCCGATGATCCACACGCTGCGCGGAGCCGGGTACCTGCTCAAGCCGGCGGAGTGAGCACCGTGCGCCGGTGGCTGGCCGGCTGGTCGCTACGGACCCGTCTGGTGGTCACCCTGGTCGCCCTGCTCGCCGTGGTCAGCCTGGCCATCGGCGGCCTCACCACGGTGGCGCTGCGGCATTTCCTGATCTCCCGGGTCGACGAGCAGCTCCTGCCGATGTCCGCGGCCCGGGGCGGTGCGCCGTGGGAGCCGGGTCCGGGCCCGGGCATGGGCATGGGCATGGGGCCCTGGCCCGACGTACGCGTCCCGCGCGGCTTCCCCAACGGCACGATCAGCGCGCAGGTCGTCGACGGGCAGGTCACCGAGGCGTGGACGCTGGTCGCCCGCCAGGAACAGGCGGTACCGGTCGACCAGGTGACCGCCCTGGCCGGAGTGCCCACCGACGGCCACCCGCACAGCCGCGACCTGGGCGACCGAGGCAGCTACCGGCTGGTGGCCCGCCAGTCCGCCGGCGGAACCGTACGGGTGCTGGGCATACCGCTGGCCGGAGTGCAGGAGACGGTCTGGTGGATGGTGGCCGCGCAGGCCGGCGTCACCGCCGCCGGGCTGCTCGTCGCCGGCACCACCGGTGCGCTGATCGTCCGGGCCACGCTGCGCCCGCTGCGGCGGGTCGCCGGCACCGCCGGCCGGGTCAGCGAACTGCGACTGGACCGGGGCGAGGTGGCGCTCTCCGAACGGGTGCCGGCCGCCGACACCGACCCGCGTACCGAGGTCGGTCAGGTCGGTGCGGCGCTCAACCGGATGCTCGGGCACGTCGCCGCCGCGCTCGCCGCCCGGCAGGCCAGCGAGACCCGGGTACGCCAGTTCGTCGCCGACGCAAGCCACGAGCTGCGTACGCCGCTGGCCGCGATCCGCGGCTACGCCGAGGTGGCGCGCCGGGGTCGCGACCGCGTCCCGGCCGACGTGGCGCACGCCCTGCGTCGGGTCGAGTCGGAGAGCACCCGGATGACCAGTCTCGTCGACGACCTGCTGCTGCTGGCCCGGCTGGACTCCGGCCGGCCCCTCGCGGTCGAGCCGGTCGACCTGACCGCACTGGTGGTGGACGCGGTCAGCGACGCGCACGTCGCCGGCCCGGAACACCGCTGGCAACTCGACCTGCCGGGGGAGGTCATCCGCGTCCCCGGCGACCCCGCCCGACTGCATCAGGTGCTGGCGAACCTGCTGGCCAACGCGCGGGTACACACCCCGCCCGGCAGCACCGTCACCGTCGGCCTGCGGCTGGCCGACGGCGCCGCCGAGGTCAGCGTCGCCGACGACGGTCCCGGCGTGCCGCCCGAACTCCAGGCCGAGGTGTTCGAACGGTTCGCCCGCGGTGACAGCTCCCGGTCCCGCGCCCACGGCAGCACCGGCCTCGGCCTGGCCATCGTCGCCGCCGTGGTGGAGGCCCACCACGGCACCGTCTCGCTCGACACCCGCCCCGGGCGCACCGTGTTCACCGTCCGGCTGCCCAATCCCACAGCGGGTGCATAGCCGACACATTGGGGCAAAACAGGTCGCCGACCGAGGCTGGTCGGCATGGACAGAACAGACACCCGGCCGCCCGAGCCCGACGCACTCACCGCCCGGCCCCGGGCCTGGGCCCGCCCGGCCCTGGCCGCCCTGCTGCTGGCCACCGGGCTGCTCTACCTGTGGGGGCTGGGTGCCTCCGGCTGGGCCAACTCCTACTACGCCGCAGCCGCGCAGGCCGGCTCGCAGAGCTGGACGGCCCTCTTCTACGGCTCCTCGGACGCGGCCAACTCGATCACCGTGGACAAGACGCCCGCCTCGCTGTGGCTGATGGCACTCTCCGTCCGGCTGTTCGGGCTGAACAGCTGGGCGCTGCTGGTGCCGCAGGCGCTGTGCGGGGTGGCCACGGTCGCCCTGCTGTACGCCACCGTCCGCCGCTGGTACGGCCCGGCCGCCGGCCTGATCGCCGGGGCGGTGCTGGCCCTGACCCCGGTGGCCACCCTGATGTTCCGGTTCAACAACCCGGACGCCCTGCTGGTGCTGCTGCTGGTCGCCGCCGCGTACGCCACCGTCCGGGCGCTGGAAACGGCGAGCACCCGGTGGCTCGCGCTGGCCGGCGCCCTGGTCGGCTTCGGCTTCCTGACCAAGATGCTCCAGGCGTTCCTGGTCCTGCCGGTCTTCGCCGCGGTCTATCTGGTGGCCGCGCCGACCACGTTGGGCCGGCGGATCCGCCAGCTCCTGCTGGCCGGGCTCGCCGTGGTGGTGGCGGCCGGCTGGTGGGTGGCCGTCGTGGAGTTGATGCCGGTCAGTGCTCGCCCCTACATCGGCGGATCGCAGTCCAACAGCGTGCTGGAGCTGACCCTCGGCTACAACGGCCTGGGCCGGATCACCGGCAACGAGGTCGGCAGTGTCGGCGGTGGCGGTGGTCCGGGCGGAGGCGGCCCATTCTCCGGGCAGACCGGCCTGCTGCGGATGTTCGAGGACCGGGTCGGGGGCCAGATCTCGTGGCTGCTGCCGGCCGCGCTGATCCTGCTGGTCGCCGGCCTGGTGCTGGCTGGCCGGGCGGCGCGTACCGACCGGGCCCGGGCCGGGCTGCTGCTCTGGGGCGGCTGGCTGCTGGTCACCGGCGGGATCTTCAGCTACATGTCCGGAATCTTCCACGAGTACTACACGGTGGCCCTGGCGCCGGCGGTCGCCGCGCTGGTCGGCATCGGCGCCACCCTGCTCTGGCGGGCCCGCGCGAACGCGCCGGGCTGGCGCCGGCTGGCAGCCACCCTCACCCTGGCCGGCACCGTCGCGGTCACCGCCGGGTGGTCGGCCACGCTGCTGGGCCGTACGCCGGACTGGTACCCGTGGCTGCGTACCGCCGTGCTGGTCGGTGGGCTGTTCGCGGCGCTCGCCCTGGCGCTCGCCCACCGGCTGTCCCGCCGCCTGGTGGTCGTGCCGGTGCTCGCCCTGGCCGGGGCGGCGGCGCTGGCCGGGCCGGCGGCGTACGCGGCGCAGACCGCTGCGACCCCGCACACCGGGGCGATCCCCACGGCCGGCCCCGAGACGCGTGGCGGGTTCGGTCCCGGCGGCGGCGGGCGCTTCGGCGGCCCGGGCGACGGCGGCCGGCTGGCTGGCCGGCCCGGCACCGACGGTCGCACCGGCACCGACGGTGGGACCGGCGTCCCGGGCTTTCCCGGCGGCCAACCGGGCTTTCCCGGCGGCAACGGCCAGCCCGGTGCGCCGGGCAGCACCGGTCAGTCCGGCACTGGCCAGCCGGGTACCGGCGACGGCGACGGCAGCGCCTCGGGCCAGCAGAACGGCGGCCCGGCAACCGGCTTCCCCGGTGCTCCCGGGATGACCGGAGGAGATCGGGGCGACCTGGGCGGGCTGCTCGACGCCCGCGAGCCCAGTGCCGAGCTGAAGGCCCTGCTGGAGCGGGACAGCGCCAGCTACACCTGGATCGCCGCCACCGTGGGCGCGAACAACGCCTCCGGCTACCAACTCGCCACCGGCGAGCCGGTGATGGCCGTGGGCGGCTTCAACGGCAGCGACCCGTCGCCCACCCTCGAACAGTTCCAGCGGTACGTGACCGAGAGCAGGATCCACTGGTTCGTCGGCGGCGGTGGCTTCCGCGGCACCAACGGCGGCAGCTCCGCCTCGTCGGAGATCGCCGCCTGGGTCGCCGAGAACTTCACGGCGCAGACCGTCGACGGGGTCACCGTCTACGACCTCAGCACCGGGAAGGAGGGGTGACGATGATCGAGTCGACCGAGTCCCGGGTCGCCGTACGGGCCCGTCCCGTCGCGTCGAGCCCGGTGCTGGACGTCGTCGTGCCGGTGTACAACGAGGAGGTCGACCTCGGCCCCTGCGTCCGGCGCCTGCACGCCCACCTCGGCGAGCACTTCCCGTACCCGTTCCGGATCACCATCGCCGACAACGCCAGCCTCGACGGCACCCTGGCCGTCGCCGAGGCGCTCGCCGCCGAGCTGCCCGGCGTGGTGGTGCGGCACCTGGACGCCAAGGGCCGTGGCCGGGCGCTGCGGACCGCCTGGTCGGCCTCGGACGCGCCGGTGCTGGCGTATCTGGACGTCGACCTGTCCACCGACCTCGCGGCGCTGCTGCCGCTGGTCGCGCCGCTCATCTCCGGCCACTCCGACCTGGCCATCGGCACCCGGCTGGCGCGGACCTCCCGGGTCGTACGCGGGGCCAAGCGGGAGGTCATCTCCCGGGCGTACAACCTGCTGCTGCGCGGCACGCTCGCCGCCCGGTTCTCCGACGCCCAGTGCGGGTTCAAGGCGATCCGGGCGGACGTGGCCCGCGAGCTGCTGCCGTTGGTGCAGGACACCGGCTGGTTCTTCGACACCGAGTTGCTGGTGCTCGCGCAGCGGGCCGGGCTGCGCATCCACGAGGTGCCGGTGGACTGGATCGACGACCCGGACAGCCGGGTGGACGTGGTGGCCACCGCCCTGGCCGACCTGCGGGGCATCGGCCGCCTCGGCCGGGCCCTGCTCACCGGCGCGCTGCCGCTGGCCGACCTGCGGGCGCAGCTCGGTCGGGCGCCGCTGGCCGCACCGCCGGGCAGGGTGCCCGCCGGGCTGCCCCGGCAGCTGGTCCGGTTCGCTGCCATCGGGGTGGCCAGCACCTGCGCGTACCTGCTGCTGTTCGTCCTCACCCGGGGTGCGCTCGGCGCCCAGCCGGCAAACCTGCTGGCGCTGCTGCTCACCGCGGTCGGCAACACCGCCGCCAACCGCCGGCTGACTTTCGGCATCAGCGGCCGCCGGCACGCCGGCCGGCACCACGTCCAGGGGCTGCTGGCCTTCGCGCTGGGCCTGGCGCTGACCAGCGGTTCGCTGGCCGCGCTGCACGCGGTGACCGACCCGGGTCGAGCGGTCGAACTGGCGGTGCTGGTGGCGGCCAACCTCGCCGCCACCGTGCTGCGCTTCGTACTGCTGCGGCTCGGCATGCACCACCGCCGCTGACGGTGCAAGGAAGGGCCCCTTGTTAACGCCTCGTGCATAGCAAGGGGCCCCTGTTAACGAACGGCGGTGCACGCTCGGTGTCGGACGGGCGTGGCAGGCTGGCGGCGTGTACCGGGAACGAGCGGCTGGATTCGCCGGTGCGGTGCTCTGGACCAGCACCGCACCGGCCAGCCCGGCACCCACCCGGGTGCTTCCGGACGGCTGCCTGGACCTGATCTGGTCCAGCCGGGCCGGGCTGCTGGTGGCCGGGCCGGATCGCACCGCCTTCCTCAGCGTGAGCACGCCGGGGGAGCGCTGGGTCGGGTTGCGGCTGCCGCCCGGGGTCGGCCCGGCGGCGCTCGGCGTCCCCGCGGTCGAGCTACGGGACCGCCGGGTCCCGCTGGCGGACCTGTGGGGCGCTCGGCAGGCCGGCGCGCTCGCCGACCGGGCCGAAACGGACGCCGCCGCCGTCCTGGTCGAGGTGGTCGCGCGGCGGCTGCGCGCCGCCGGCGGCCCGGACCCGCTCGGCCCGCGGGTGGCCGCGGCGCTGGCCGCCGGCGCCACGGTGACCGCGACCGCCGCCGAGGTCGGCCTCGACCCGCGCGGGCTGCACCGGCGCAGCCGGCACCTGTTCGGGTACGGCCCGAAGACCCTCGCCCGGATCCTGCGGATGCGCCGGGCGCTCGCGTTGGCCCGCACCGGAGTCCCACTGGCCGAGGTGGCCGCCCGCAGCGGCTACGCCGACCAGGCCCACCTCACCCGGGATGTCCGCGCCCTGACCGGCGTACCCCCGACGACGCTCCTGCCCCACTGACCCCGCAGCCGAAGGTCGAGGCGCCGGCCAAGTTCACGATCAACTGGGCTCGGCGGGGGTGGGCAGCGGGGCGAAGAGGTCGACGGCGTTGCCGTCGGGGGCGTGCAGCACGGCGTAGCGCTGCGACCAGGGGGCGTCCCAGGGCGCGAGGTGGCCGTGGGCGCCGGCGTCGGTGAGTTCGGCGTACCAGCGGTCGACCTCGGCCGGGTCGGCGCATCGGAAGGCCAGTGCCGCCCGGGGGCTACCGGCCGGCGGGGTCCAGTCCGGGTCGAAGGAGCGGATCGTCGTCACGTCGTCCCAGGCAAGCCGGAGGCCGCCCGGGAGGGTCACCTCCACGTGCGGCGCGCTCTCCGCGCCGGCCGGGATGTCGATCCCGAGCCGGCGGTAGAAGTCCAGCGTGCGGGCCATGTCGGTGGTGACCAGGCCGATCATGTCGAGGTGTGGAGTCATGGCGGCAGGCTACGTCCGGCCGGTCGGGACCGTCTTGAACGAAACGGACGTCGGTAACTGGGCGTTGTGCCCGACATGGCGGCGGAGAGCGGCGTACGGTGGCATAAGTCCGGCTATACCGCCCAAATCCGAAATGCGAATGACTGTGGTGAACGCCGGTGTCGAGGCGGCGAGGGAAGGAGCGGGTCGGTGAACCACCTGGCCTATCTGGACGCGGGATCCGGCAGCCTGATCGTGCAGGCGGTGGTCGGCGGGATCGCCGGCGTCGCGGTGGCGGCCAAACTGTACTGGCGCAGGCTCGTCAGCCGGTTCCGCCGCCAGCCCACCGACCAGAGCTGACCCGCCGGTATGGCGATCCCGCACCCCGGCCGGTCGTCGCGACCGGCCCCGCTCGACGCCGACCTGCGGGCCGAGCCCGGCTCGTTCCGCGACCCGGCCAACCGGGTCTTCCACGCCGGTGACGACGTGTTGCGCGCGCTCGACGAGACGGCGGCCGTGCACTGGCGCGCCCTGGCCGGCAGCGCCTTCTTCCCACCGCTGCTCGCCGCCGGCAAGATCTGCGGCACCGAGGAACTGCCGGCGGGATCGGCGCCCGCGGCGTGGACGGCAGTGCTGCGGCACGAGCGCATCCCGTTCGTCTCCCACCCGTACGAGTGGTCCTTCTCGATGCTGCGCGACGCCGCGCTGCTGCACCTGGAAATCCTCGGTGCGGCCCTGCCGGCGGGCTTCACCACCAAGGACGGCTCGGCCTACAACCTGCAATGGCGTGGCACCGACCCGGTCTTCATCGACGTGGGTTCGTTCGCTCCGGTGCGCGACGGCGAACCGTGGGCCGGCTACCGGCAGTTCTGCCAGACCCTGCTCTACCCGCTGATGCTCGGTGCCCACCTGGGGCTGGATTTCCAGCCCTGGCTGCGGGCCCAGGTCGACGGCATCGAACCGGACCAGATGGGCCGGCTCCTCGGTGGCCTGCGCCGGCTGCTGCCCGGCGTGCTGACCCACGTCCACCTGCACGGCAGCGTGCAACGACGCAACGCCGGCACCAGCACCGCCGACGTGCGGGCCCAGCTGCGCGCCGCCGGCTACACCCGCGAGCTGGCGCTGGCCACCGTACGCGGGATGGAGAAGCTGGTCCGGCGCCTGGACCACCAACCGCCCGCCACCCATTGGGTGGACTACCAGCGCACCTGCGGCTACTCCGCCGACGACCGGGCGGGCAAGGAGCGGTTCGTCACCGACGCGCTGACCGGCGCCGGCCGACGGCGGCTCGTGCTCGACCTGGGGGCCAACGACGGCCGTTACTCCCGGCTCGCCGCCCGGCACGCCGATTACGTCGTCGCGGTGGAGCAGGACCCGGCCGTGGTCGACCAGCTCTACCGTGCCCTGCGGGGCGAGGGCGAGCGCCGGGTGCTGCCGCTGGTGATGGACCTGGCCGATCCGTCGCCCGGCGGCGGCTGGCGCGGTGTCGAGCGGGCCTCGTTCGCCGCCCGGGCCGGGGCGGACGTGGTGCTCGCCCTGGCCCTGGTGCACCACCTCGCGATCGGCCGCAACGTGCCGCTGCCCGAGGTGGTGTCCTGCCTCGCCGGCCTGGCCGCGCCCGGCGGCCGGCTGGTGGTGGAGTTCGTCCATCCCGAGGACCCGATGGCCGGCCGGCTGCTGGCCAACAAACCCGACGGGATCTTCCCCGGCTACCGGCGGGACGCCTTCGAGGCGCTGCTCGCCGCCCACGGCGCGGTCGAGGACCGGCTGGAGCTGCCCTCGGGCACCCGGACCCTCTACCGGGTGGCCCTGGGTCTGTCTCTTATACACTCTG
>NZ_POTY01000088.1 GCF_003236315.1 Micromonospora craterilacus | reverse complement strand
GCCCGGGCGTGGGGGTGGTCGGGGTCGGCGTCGGTGCCTGGGTCGAGCAGCTGCCGGTGGAGACCCGCATGCCCTTGTTGGCGCCGGCGGTCTGGCTGACGATGCTCGGCACGCAGCTGGCCCCGTCGAGGCTGTAGGAGTACGGGATGCTGACGGTGGTGTTGGACTGCGGGTTGGGGCCGGCCGGGTTGTTGTCGCTGCTGCGGCTGGACCAGGTCACGCTGTCGAAGACGTTGCCGCTGACCTGCCAGTAGCCGGCCTGGTTGGTGTAGAAGGTGCCCAGCACGTCCTTCGAGTTCCGGAAGTAGTTGTTGTCCACCTTGGCGCGCGCCCCGGCCCGGGAGTTGATGCCGGACTCCCGGATGTTCACGTAGTGGTTGTTGTAGATGTGCGCCGTGCCGCCGCGCAGCAGGGGCGCGCGAGAGTCGAGGTTCTCGTACAGGTTGTGGTGGAACGTGATGAAGTCGTTCGAGAGGTCGCTCTCGCTGGACCCGATGAGGCCACCACGGCCGGAGTTGCGCAGGATGCTGTACGACAGGGTCACGTACTGGGTGTTGTTCTTCATGTCGAAGAGGCCGTCGAAGCCCTCCGCCTCGCCACCCGAGGCCTCCAGGGTGACGTGATCGACCCAGACGTTGCGGACGTTGGCCTCCATGCCGATGGCGTCACCGCCGTTGGAGAGCGGCGAGCCCGACTTCTTGACGTTCCGGACGGTCACGTTCTGGATGACGATGTTGCTGGCCTCGCGGATGTGGATGCCCAGCTGGTCGAAGACGGCCCCGTTGCCGACCCCGATGATGCTGACGTTGCTGATCTGCTTGAGTTCGATCACGTCGGCGGCGGTGTTGCAGCTCGAGCCTGACACCTTGGTGGTGTTGCCGTGGTTGATGGTTCCCTCGACCTGGATGATGATCGGGGTGCTGCTGCTGGGCCGACTGCACAGGGCCGCGTGGATCTGGGTACCCGTGGTGGCGCGTACCGTCTGCCCGCCCGTACCCCCGGTGGTTCCACCGTTGCGGGTCGCGAAGCCGGTGGCGTTGCCGATCGCTGCCGATGCCTGGGGTGTCGTCAGGGCCACGCAGACCGCGGCCCCCATGGCCGTCGCGGCCAGCCCTGCCAGGAGTCGCAGTGCGACTGGTCGTCTCATCCTCGTCTCACCTTCCTTGCTGTTGGTGGTGGTAAGGAAGGGCCCCTTCTTAACGTCGGGTGTAGAGCAGGGGCCCCTTGTTAACAGCTGGGGCTACAGCGGCAGGCGGTCGGCGCCGGCGAGCGGGCCGACCACGAGTGGCACCAGCGGGGCCGGCAGCACCGGGCCGTGGCGCAGCGTCGGCGTCCAGCCGGCGTCGGGCGTCAGGTCGGGATCGTGTACGGCGTTGTAGGCGCCTACCAGGTCGACCGGACGCGGTAGCCCGCCCGCCGGCTTGACCCAGTTGCCCCGGGTGGTGATCGTGGTGCCGCCCCAGTCGTAGAGCAGGTCGGCGGCGCTGACGCGGGCGTCGAGGGTGAAGTGGTTGTTCTCGGCGTACACGGCGGACTGCACGCCGACGCCGATGGCGTACTCGAAGCCGTCGCCGCCGAGCTTGTACTGGTTGTTGTAGACGTCCACCTGGCCGAAGCGGACCCGGGGCAGCCGCTGCAACGACCCGTCGAACAGGTTGTGGTGCAGGGTGACGTTGAGCCGGCCGACGTCCGGGCCGACGGTGTTGGACGAGCCGATCAGCATCACCTTGTCCCGCGCGTCGAAGCGGTTCCAGGAGGCGGTGACCAGGCTGGCGGTGTGGGTGATGTCCAGCGAGCCGTCGTGCACCTGGTAGGGGCGGCCGAAGTGGATCGGCTGGGCGCTGTCGGGATTGTCCCCGTCGGTGAAGGTGTTGTGGTCGATCCAGACGTTCTCGCTGCGGCGCACCGAGAGCAGGTCGTACTGGGAGTTCCAGTTCCCGGTCTCGCCGTCGGTGGGGGACCAGGCGGGGAAGCAGTCCCGGGCGTCGTCGAAGGTGATGTTGCGGACGATCACGTTCGGAGCCCGGTCGATCATCAGGGTGAGGCCGGTCAGCCGTGCCCCGCGCAGCCCGACGATGGTGGTGTTCGGGCCGACGTTGATCTGGGTGTGTCGGGTCTGGTTGGTCACCGACCGCACCCGGGCCTCCTCCAGCGGCCCGCTAGGCGTCACCCGACCCCACACCGCCGGGTCGTACGCGGCCAGGTAGGCGTCCAGCGAGTACCCGGGGTCGGCCAGGTCGGCGCAGTCGAGCAGTCGGCCGTCGGCGCCCTCGAACCCGTCGATGGTGCCCTTGACGTACACGATCTTGGGCGTGGCGTCGGTGACGTTGGTGGCGTCGTCGCCGCCGAGCGCGGCGACCAGTTCGGCGCGGGTGGTGGCCACGTGGACCCGGTCGGCCGCCGCGGCGGAGCCTCCGGTGGTGCCCGGCCCGGCGGCGGCCCAGCCGTCGCCGGCCGGCAGGGTCTGCCGACCGAGCTGGCGGGCCAACGGTGACAGTGCGACCGCGCCACCCTCACCGGTCGGCGGGTGCGCCGCCGCCGGGGCCGGGGCGGCGGTCAGGGTGAGAGTGATCAATGCCGCGCCGGCGGCGAGTCTGCGCATCGGGTCGTCCGTTCCCTCGTCGTTGTTTCGTATTGATGACGAAGGTACGTTTATTGTTTTATCGCGGTCAATATGACTGATGTGCAGATTTGTTGCAGTAATTGCTTTCGGTCGGCATCGTCCCGACCTGTCCTGGTCGGGAAACCGCTGGTCATCGCGTTGACCTCGGTCCTGGATGGACCGGTTGTGTTGCAGTCTGTTGCGGCGCCTCCTATTCCGCTCTCGCTGAATCGACCCGCCAGGGATGGGTCGGTGCCGCAGCGGCGGTCCGCCATGGCGGAACCGCCCAGCCCACGCCGGACTCCGACGGCAGCGCGCCACGCTCGGCGGCCCGGCGCAGCACCTCGTTGACGCCCCGGATCCGCAGCACCCGCTGCGGCCCCTCGCCGACGGCGTCGACCAGCCCGTCGCCGAGCAGCGTCGGCTCGGGCGCCGCCCGCAGGGCGGTCAGTACGGCGGTGAACGGTGCGGTCCGGGCCAGTGGCGCGATCAGCGGCACCCGCGGATCGGCCCGGTGGGCGAGCAGGTTCTCCAACAGTCCCCGCCGGCCGGGCACCTCGCGGGGCGCGTCGTCGCCGGGCAGCAGCAGCCGGTCCGTCGGGTACTCCAGCACGGCCCGCCCGGCGCTGCCGGTGACGATCACCTCCCCGGCGACGAAATCCTCCCCGGCGAGCGTCACCGCGGCCACGATCGGCGGCCCGTGGCGCGGACGTACCCGCAGCACGGTGGTGTCGTCGACCTCGATCGGCCGGACCCGGTACCGCTCCACCTCGATGCCGGCGGGCTCCACCGGCCCGCCGCCGACCGCCTCGGCAACCGCCAGGCACTGCATCACCGCGTGCGCGAGGGGGTTGGCCAGGGCGCCGTCGAGCACCGGCCGACCGTCGAGGAAACGCCGCCCGGCCCACGGGACGCGGGCGTAGTAGGCGTCCGGACGCTGCCAGGCGGCGACCGTGGCGATGCCGGTGACCGTACCCAGCCGGCCCGCCGCCACCGCCTCGGTCAGCGCGGTCAGCGCCGCCGAGCCGAGCGCCTGGAACCCGACCTGCGCGACCCGGCCGGTGGTGGCCAGCGCCCCGGCCAGTTCCTCGTGCTCGCCGCTGGACAACACCGGCGGTTTCTCCAGCAGCAGGTCCGCGCCGGCGGTCGCCGCGTCCCGGGCGATCGGCAGGTGGGTGTGCGGCGGGGTGCAGATCACCACCACGTCCGGTGTCACCTCGGCGAGCATCGCCCGGTGGTCGGTGAAGAGCCGGGTGTCGGCCGGCACCGGCGCCGTCGGCTCCTCCTCCGGCGGCCGGGTGTCGACCAGGGCGACCAGCCGTACCCGTCCCGCGTCGTGCAGCGCGCCGATCACCCGCCGGTGCCACCGCCCGTGCCCGTTCGCCCCGACCAGCGCCACCCGGGCCGCAGGCGCCACGCCCGCTGCGGCCGCCGCAGCCGCCCGGCGATCCTCGCCCGCAGCGGGCGCCGCAGCCGCCCGGCGATCCTCGGCCGCTGCACGCACCGTGTTAATAGGGGGCCCTTCCTCTACACCAGGCGTTAAGAAGGTGCCCTTCCTTTCACTCATGCGGCGCCGGCCAGGGTGGGGGGTACGCCGTGGCGGTGCAGGTCGGTGAGCCAGGCGACGACGTCCGCGCGGACCTCGTCGTCGGCGGCCACCTCGGGCGGGACGACCTCGGCCAGGGCGAACACCGCGTGCACCGCTCCGGTCGGGGTCTGCGGTGCGGCGGCCAGGGCCGCGCGGATCCGCTCGGCCAGCGGGTCGTCCAGCGGCAGCGGCCGGCCGTCGTCGGCGGTGCCCTGGGCGAACCGGATCCAGGCGGCCACCACCAGCGCGGCCCAACGCGCCGACCGGCCGGCGGCGCGTAGGTCGGCGATGGTGTGCAGGATCCGCTGCGGCAGCTTCTGCGAGCCGTCCATCGCCACCTGCAACGTGCGGTGCCGGATCGCCGGGTTGCCGAAGCGGGCCAGCACCTGCTCGCCGTAGTCGACCACGTCGACGCCCTCGGGTGGGGTGAAGCTGGCCGCCACGTCGTCGGCGATCAGCCGGCGCAGCACGGCGGCCAGGTGCGGCAAGGCGAGGGCGTCCGCGATCGTCTCGCAGCCGGCCAGCGCGCCGAGGTACGCGGTGGCCGAGTGCACGCCGTTGAGGGCGCGCAGCTTCAGCCGCTCCCACGGCCCGGCGTCGGCGCAGAGCACCGCCCCGGCGCGGTCCCAGGCGGGCCGGCCGCCCGGGAAGTCGTCCTCGATAACCCAGTGGGCGTACGGCTCGGCGGCCACCGCCGCCAGGTCCTCGACGCCGAGCGCCCGACGGGCCGCGGCCAGGGTCTCCGGGGTGCTGGCCGGCACGATCCGGTCCACCATGGTGCCCGGGAAGCCGACCTGCGTACCCACCCATTCGATCGCCGGCTCCGGTGCGCCCGCGTACGCCAGCGCCTGGGTGACCAGGCCACGCAGCCGGCGGCCGTTGGCGGGCAGGTTGTCGCAGCTGACCAGGGCGATCGGCCCGGCGTCGGCGGCGGCCCGGGCCAGCAGGCCGCGGACCAGCAGCCCCGGCACGGTGGCCGGTGGCCGGTCGGTGGTCAGGTCGGCGACCAGCGCCGGGTCCGGGCGCAGTGTGCCGCCGGCCGGGTCGAGCTGGTACGCCTTCTCGGTCACGGTCAGCGTGACCACCCGGATCGCCGGGTCGGCCAGCAGCGCCACCACCGCCGGCGGGTCGGCGGCGGCCAGCCGCACCCCGGCCAGCGCCCCGACCACCCGGGTGTGCTGGTCGGCAGCGGACAGCGTACTCACGCTGAACAGGTTGTCCTGCGCGGCCAGGGTCCGCACCAGTTCGGCGTTGCGCGGGGCGACCCCGACGATGCCCCAGTCGCCGCCGGCCAGGCCGATCGCCTGCTCGGTGTAGACCGCCTGATGGGCCCGGTGGAACGCGCCGATCCCCAGGTGGAGCACGCCGGCGGCGACGCTGCCCGGGCGCACCAGCGGTCGGGCCTCGGCGGGCAGTCGGCGCAGCGCGCCAAGGTCGAGTCGGGACGCGCCCACGGTCACCGCCATGCCGGACCGTCCGGAAAGCGGTACGTGGCGATCGACTCGGGGCGCATGGTGGCGCTGTAGCCGGGCGCGGTCGGCAGCAGGTACCGCCCGCCGCGGGTACGCACCGGGTCGACGAAGTGTTCGTGCAGGTGGTCGACGTACTCCACCATCCGGCCGGTCAGGCTGGTGCCCACCCGCAGGAAGTCGAAGACCGCCAGGTGCTGCACATACTCGCAGAGCCCGACGCCACCGGCGTGCGGGCAGACCGGCACCCCGAACTTCGCGGCCAACAGCAGCTCGGCAAGGACCTCGTCGACCCCGCCGACCCGGCAGGCGTCGATCTGCATCACGCCGATCGCCTCGGCCTGCAACAGCTGCTTGAAGATGACCTTGTTGGCGGCCACCTCGCCGGTGGCCACCCGGCACCGGCCGCCGGTCAGCTCGGTGACCGCGCGGGCGATCCGGGCGTGGCCGAGCACGTCGTCGGCGTGCGTCGGCTCCTCGATCCAGTACGGGTCGACCTCGGCGAGCGCGGTCATGTTGGTGATCGCCTCGTCGACGTCCCACACCTGGTTGGCGTCCATCATCAGCAGCGCGTCCGGGCCGATCTCGTCCCGGATGATCCGGGCCCGGCGCAGGTCGTCGGCGGGCGGGCCGCCGACCTTCATCTTCATCGCCCGCCACCCGTCGGTGTACGCGGCCCGGGTCAACGCCCGCACCTTGTCGTCCGGGTAGCCGAGCCAACCCACCGAGGTGGTGTACGAGGGGAAACCGTCGCGCTCCAGCAGGGCGAGCCGGCCGGCGAGCCCGTCACGCCCCTTGTCCAGGATGGCGGCGGCCTCGTCGGCGGTGAGCGCGTCGGTGATGTGCCGGAAGTCCACGCTGGCGACGAGTTCGTCGGTGGGCAGCTCGGCAAGGTAGCGCCACATCGGCTGGCCGGCCAGCTTGGCCCGCAGGTCCCACACCGCGTTGACCAGCGCGCCGGTGGCCATGTGGATGACCCCCTTCTCCGGGCCCAGCCAACGCAGCTGCACGTCGGCGACGAGGGTGCGCCAGAAGGCCACCGGCTCGGCGGCGATCTCCTCGACCGTACGGGCCACCAGGTGGTGTTGCAGGGCGCGTACGGCGGCGCAGGTGATCTCGTTGCCCCGGCCGTTGGTGAAGGTGAACCCGGCGCCGGTCGGCCCGTCGTCGGTGCTCAGCTCCACGTAGGTGGCCGAGTAGTCGCCCCGGTTGATGGCGTCGGACCCGTCGCCGCTGGCGGCGGTGGGGAACCGCACGTCGTGCACGGTGACGTCGGTGATGGTGGTCATGAGATCTCCCCGAATTTGAAGACCCGCTTCGGCAGCCGGTACGCCAGGTCGACGATGGTCTCGGCGGCCTCGTCCATGGGCAGCCGGTGCTCGGCGACCAGCCGGGCCAGGAAGCCGGCGTCGACGCGGCGCGCCACGTCGTGGCGGACCGGGATGGAGCAGAACGCCCGGGTGTCGTCGACGAACCCGGCGGTGTTGTAGAAGCCGGCGGTCTCGGTGACCGTCTCCCGGAACCGGCGCAGCACCTCGGGCGAGTCCAGGAACCACCAGGGCGCGCCGAGCAGCAGCGCGGCGTAACCGCCCGCGAGGGGCGCCAGCTCCCGGGTGAAGGTGTCCTCGTCGAGGGTGTAGACCACCACCCGCAGCCGGGGGTCGTTGCCGTACGCGTCCAGCAGCGGGGCGAGGGCGTGCACGTACTCGGTGACCTGCGGGATGTCGCCGCCGACGTCGCGGCCGTGTCGGGCGTGCAGCCACCGGTTGTGGTTGCGGACCGCGCCGGGGTGCAGCTGCATGACCAGCCCGTCGTCGAGCGACATGCGGGCGAACTCCAGCAGCATGTGGGCTCGGAACGCCTCCGCGTCGCCCGGCTCGGCCCGGCCCCGGCGGGCCCGGTCGAACAGCGTCGCCGCGTCCGCGCCGAGGTCCAGCGTGCGGGCGGTGGGGTGACCGTGGTCGGAGGAGGTGGCTCCGGCGGCGATGAAGGCGGCCCGCCGCGAGCGTAGGGCGGCCAGGTAACCGGCGTACCTGCCGGTGTCCTCGCCGGCGATCTCACCGAGCCGGTCGACGTTGGTCGACCAGCCGTCGAACTCCAGGTCCACCACGTTGTCCGGGCGGAACGTGGTGACCACCCGCCCGCCGGGGCCGCCCCAGCCGTCGGTGGCCAGCTTGGCGTGCCGGCCCAGGTCGTCCAGCGGCGACTCGGTGGTGGCGAGCACCTCGATGTTGAACCGCTCGAACAGCGCCCGGGGCCGGAAGTCGGGCTCGGCGAGCCTGGCGGCCAGCGCGTCGTACACCTCGTCGGCGGTCTGCGGCGACAGTCGGGTGTCGACGCCGAACACCTCGGTGAAGGTCTGCTCCAGCCACAGCCGCGACGGGGTGCCCCGGAACAGGTGCCAGTGCTCGGCGAAGCGCCGCCAGATCCGCCGCCCGTCGGTCTGCACCGGGCTGCCGTCGAGGCTCGGCACGCCCAGCTCGGCCGGGGCGACGCCCTGGCTGAGCAGCATCCGGGTCAGGTAGTGGTCGGGCACGATGAGCAGCTGGGACGGGTCGGGAAACGGCTGGTCCTCGGCCAGCAGCGCCGGGTCGACGTGCCCGTGCGGGGAGATGACGGGCAGCTGCGCCACCAACGCGTACAGCTCCCGGGCCAGGGCGCGTTGGCCCGGCTCGGCGGGGAGGAGCAGATCGGGTCGGGTCGAGGTGGGCACGGAATGCGGCTCCTGTGGTCGAGGTCAGTCGAGGGTGAGCAGGTCGGCGACCCGGACGGGGGTGCCGGTGTCGAAGGACCGGTTGGCGGCCAGGCCGGTGAGCAGCGCGAGGGCGCCGTCGTGGGCGCTCGCCGCCCGGTGCAACGGATCGGGTACGCCGCCGAACAGCACCTGGGTCATCCGGGCGTCCGCGCCGCCGTGGCCGTGTCGGGTGTACCCGTCGACCTCGATCCGCCGCGGCGGGGACCAGTACGGGCGCAGGGTCAGCGTGGCCGCACCACCCTCGGCGGCGGCCTGGTCGCCGTGCAGGGCGGCGCCCTTGAGCGCGCCGGCCGCGGCGGGGCTGACGAACTCGCTCTCGGTGACCTCCAGTTCGAGGCGGCCCCGGCTGCCGTTGACCATCACGCGGTAGCCCTCCCACGGCGCGTACGCGGTGAGGTGGTAGGTCATGGTCGCGCCGGTGGAGTAGGTGGCCAGCACCGCCATGTCGTCTTCGATGCTCACCCCGGGGGCGAAGACGTTCTGGTCGCGGTGGTAGCCGTCCTCGGCCTCGGCGTCGAGGTACAGCTCACGCAGCCGGGGGTGCTCGGCCAGGCGCAGCGCGAACGGGTCGTCGTCGGCGGCGGGGGAGGCGTGCGCCCGGTGGTAGTCGCGGGCGTAGCCGTGCCGGCGACCGGCTTCGCCGTAGAAGAACAGCCGGCCGGCGGCGTACACCTGCACCGGTGTGGCGTCCAGCCACCAGTTGACCAGGTCGAAGTGGTGGCTGGCCTTGTGCACCATCAGCCCGCCGGAGGCGGCCTTGTCGCGGTGCCAGCGGCGGAAGTAGTCGGCGCCGTGGCGTACGTCGAGCAGCCACTCGAAGTGCACCGAGCCGATCTCGCCGACCGCACCGTCGGCGAGCAGCCGCCGGACCTGCTCGTGCAGCGGGTTGTAGCGGTAGTTGAAGGCCACCGTCACCCGCCGGCCGGTACGTCGTACCGCGTCGAGGATGCGCTGGCAACGCGGTGCGTCGGTGGTCATCGGTTTCTCGGTGACCACGTCGCAGCCGGCCTCCAGCGCGGCCACCACGTACTCGTCGTGGGTGACGTCCACCGAGGTCACCAGGACGACGTCGACCCGCTCCTTCGCCAGCATCGCGGTGAAGTCGTTGGCGTGGTAGGTCGGCACGGGTGGGTGGCCCAGCTCGCCGAGCCACCGGTTGTGGGCGTCCATCCGGGCCTGGTTGACGTCGGCGAACGCGACCAGTTCGGCGCTGTCGGCGTGGTCGCGGACCAGCGCCCGGACGAACATCTCGGCGCGGGCGCCGGTGCCGACCACGGCGTGCCGGGCCCGCCGGCCGGGTTGCGGTGACACAGACCGATCCTCCTCGATCTTTGTGCAAACCTTTGCAGTGAAGTAACCACGATCGATTGGTTGGAGTCAACGGGGGCGTTGCTAATCGGTGGCTTTTGCGCCGATTAATGGGTTTTAGAGCGCTTGATGGGAGCGCCTCCGCAACACAGCTGTAATCATCCGCCGTTGACACTGGAGCAACCGTTTGCATTAATTGGCGACACCGTGACCGCCGACACATCGACGAAGGGGGTCTGAATGCCAGTCACCATCCGGGACGTCGCACGGGCCTCCGGAGTGCACATCTCCACCGTCTCCCGCACCTTCTCCGCGCCCCACCTGGTCAACCCGGAGACCCGGGTACGGGTGCTGGCCTGCGCCGAGGATCTGGGCTACCGGCCCAACCGGGCCGCCCGCGCACTGATCACGGGTCGTACGCACAACATCGGGCTGATCATCGCCGACATCGCCAACCCGTTCTTCCCACCCCTGATCAAGGCGGCCGAGAGCCAGGCCCGGCATCGCGACTACCACGTCTTCGTGGCCGACACCAACGAGGACGCCGCCGCCGAGGAGGAACTGGTCCACGCCCTGGCCAAGCAGGTCGACGGGGTGCTGCTGTGCAGCCCGCGGATGAGCAACAGCCTGATCGAGCAGCTCAGCCGGGAGGTCCCGCTGGTGGTGGTCAACCGCCAGCTGGCCGGCCTGCCGTGCGTCCTGATGGACGTCGGACAGGGCGCCCGGTCCGCCATCGAGCACCTGGTCGGGCTGGGCCACCGGGAGATCGCCCTGCTCGGCGGGCCGCGTGGCTCCTGGACCAGCCGCGAACTCCGCCGGGCTGCCAGCGCCGCGGCCCGGGCCGCCGGGGCCGACCTGACCGTGCTCGGCCCCAACCCGCCCACCGAGAGCGGGGGCCTGGCCCAGGCGGAGCAGGTCCGCCGGGCCGGCGTCACCGCCGTGCTCGCCTACAACGACCTGATGGCGATCGGCCTGCTCGAGGGGCTCGACGCACTCGGGGTCCGGGTGCCGCAGGAGGTCAGTGTCGTCGGCGTCGACGACATCAGCCTGAGCCGGCTCACCCGACCCAAGCTGACGACGGTGGCCACACCCACCGCGGCCGCCGGCCGGACGGCCGTCGACATGCTGCTGCAACAGGACACCGAACTCCCGCGCACCGGGCGGGGGAGCGGTGCCGCCGTGGCCGTCGGCGTCCGTCGTACCACCGCACAGGTAATGCTCCAGACCGAGTTGGTCATCCGCGACTCCACCGGGCCGGGTCCCTACGCCGGCCGGGAACGTCCCGGTGCCACTGCCGCAGGCCCGGGCCCGCATCGCCGTGCGGACCCGGGCGGCCCGACCGTGGCCGCCGGTGACGTCGTCGCCTCCTAACGCCAAGGAGTGAGCGCACATGCACCCCGCAACGCACCCCACCAGCGCGCCCGACGGGCGCTCCTACCGTACTCCCCGGCTGCGCCGCCGGTTGCTGCGCGGCCTGCTGGCCGCGGTCGTCGCTCTGCCGCTGGTCGGCGCGGCCGCCGCCTGCGGCGACGACGCCGGAGCCGACGGCAAGACCAAGATCTCCATCTTCTGGTGGGGCGGTGAGGCTCGGGCCCAGCTCACCGAGCAGGCCCTGGACCTCTACACCAAGAAGAACCCCGATGTCACGTTCGAGAAGACCTGGCAGGCCAACCAGGGCTACTTCGACAAGCTGGCCACCCTCACCGCCGGTGGCAACCCGCCGGACCTCTTCCAGATCGACGACAACTTCCTCGCCGAGTACGCCGCCCGCAACACCACCCTGGACCTCGCCTCGTACCAGGAGTCGGGCAAGCTCGACACCACCAAGTTCCCGCCCAGCCTGCTCCAGTACGGCGTGGTCGACGGCAAGCTCGCCGGCCTGGCCGCCGGGGAGAACACCCAGGGCCTGGTCTACAACAAGACCCTGCTGACCAAGAACGGGCTACCCGAGCCGACCACCGGGATGAGCTGGGAGGAGCACATCGCCTGGGCCGAGCAGGTGGCCAAGAAGACCAAGGTGCCCGGCACCCAGGACCCCAGCGCCGACTACAAGGCGTTCTGGGTCTGGCTGCGCCAGCAGGGCAAGGACCTCTACTCCGGCAGCGAACTCGGCTTCACCGCCGAGGACGTGACCAGGTGGTTCGAGCTGTGGAAGGGCGCCCGGGACCGGGGCGCCACGCCTACCGCCGACGTCATCCACGAGGGCAACCAGACCGACATCACCAAGCAGCTCGTGGTGACCGGCAAGGCCGCCACCAGCTGGGTCTGGGTCAACCAGATGCCGGAGTTGAAGAAGAACACCGCCGACGAGCTGGGTGTCATCGCGTACCCGGGTGACCCGAGCGCGCAGTGGGCCCGCGCCTCGATGTACTGGTCGGTCTTCCGGGGCAGCAAGAACGCCGAGATCGCGGTCGACGTGATCAACTTCCTTTCCAACGACCCGGAGGCGGTCAAGCTGCTCGGCACCGACCGTGGTCTGCCGTCCAACCTGGACCTGCGCCGGGTGGTCAGCGACGACACCACCGACGCGGCGATGAAGCAGTCCATCACCGTGGAGACCGAGCTGGCCGAGAAGTTCGGCGAGTCGCCGCAGGTGCCGATCAAGGGCCACAGCAAGGTCCGGGCCGAGCTGATCAAGGCCGCCGAGAACGCCCAGTATGGCCGGGCCACCCCCGCCGAGGCCGCGGCGCAGTTCGTCGCGGCCAGCCAGGCAGCAATCGCATCCTGACCCCGCCGCAGTACCCGGAGAGGAGCAGTTCGTGGCTCTGACCACGGCGCCCGACCCGACCCGCCGCGGCAGCGGATCCGTCCGGCCCCCCGCCACCCGGCGCGGGACCGGACGGATCCGGCACGGGGAAGGTCTGGCCGGCTACGTCTTCCTGTCGCCCTGGCTCATCGGCCTGATGGCCATCACGGCGATGCCCATGCTGTTGTCGCTCTACCTCAGCTTCACCAACTACGACATCCTCACCCCGTGGTCCGAGGTGGAGTGGGTCGGGCTGGCCAACTACGAACGGATGTTCACCAGTGATCCGTCGTGGTGGCACTCGGTACGGGTCACGCTCAGCTTCGCCCTGATCGCCGTACCGCTGAAACTCGCCGCGGCGCTCGGGGTGGCCCTGCTGCTCAACCGGGCCTGGCGCGGGGTCGGGCTGTTCCGCGGCCTGTTCTACCTGCCGTCGCTGCTCGGCGGCAGCGTCGCGCTGGCCATCGTCTGGGTGAACATGTTCAACCGCGATGGGGCGTTCAACTCGTTCCTCGCCCTGTTCGGCATCGAGGGCAAACCCTGGGTCAACGACCCCGACTGGGCGCTGGAGACGCTGATGGTGCTCGCCATCTGGCAGTTCGGCGCGCCGATGGTGATCTTCCTGGCCGGGCTCAAGCAGGTACCGACCGAGCTGTACGAGGCCGCCTCGGTGGACGGGGCCGGCAAGCTGCGGCAGTTCGTCAACGTCACCCTGCCGATGCTCTCCCCGGTGATCTTCTTCAACCTGGTGCTGGAGACCATCAACGGCTTCCAGGGCTTCACCGCCGCGTTCGTGCTCAGCAACGGCACCGGCGGGCCGGTCGACTCGACCCTGATGTACACGCTCAACCTCTACATCACCGGCTTCACCGACCTGGAGATGGGCTACGCCTCCGCGATGGCCTGGGTGTTCCTGATCGCCATCGCCCTGATCACCGTGCTCTTCTTCAGCACCGGCCGGTTCTGGGTGCACTACTCCGACGGGGAGGACCGCTGATGGTGGCGAGCACCGTGGCCCCGCCCGTGACGGCCCGCCCGCAACGCCCGCGCAGCCGCTCCTGGCTGCGGCTGATCGTGCTGCTGGCCATCGTCGCGGTCGTGCTCTACCCGCTGATCTGGATGATCGGCACCTCGGTGAAGTCGCAGGAGGAGATCGTCAACAACATCGGCCTGCTGCCGCGGCAGTTCACCCCGGGCAACTACACCGACGGCTGGACCAACTTCGACGTCAGCTTCGGCCGGTTCTTCCTGAACAGCGCCACCGTCAGCCTGCTCACCGTGGTCGGCAACGCGGTGAGCTGCCTGCTGGCCGCGTACGCCTTCGCCCGACTGAAGTTCCGGCTACGCGGGATGTGGTTCGCCGTCATGATCGGCACCCTGCTGCTGCCCGGTCACGTGCTGATCGTGCCGCAGTACATCCTCTTCCGCAGCCTCGGCCTGGTCGGCGGCGACTGGCCGTACCTGCCGCTGCTGATCCCGCAGTTCCTCGCCACCGAGGCGTTCTTCGTCTTCCTCATGGTGCAGTTCATGCGCGGCATCCCGCGCGAGCTGGACGAGGCGGCCCGGATCGACGGCGCCAACGCGTTCGGCATCTTCCGGCACGTCATCCTGCCGTTGAGCCGGCCGGCGCTGGTCACCACGGCGATCTTCTCGTTCATCTGGACCTGGAACGACTTCTTCCGGCAACTGGTCTTCCTGTCCAGCCTGAGCGACTACACCGTCCCGGTGGCGCTGACCCTGTTCATCGACTCGACCAGCCAGAGCGCGGTCGGCCCGATGTTCGCCATGTCGGTGCTCTCCCTGCTGCCGGTCTTCCTGTTTTTCGTCGCCTTCCAACGGATGCTCGTCGAGGGGATCAACACCAGTGGACTCAAGGGCTGACCAGCGTGCCGACCGCGGCGAGCCGCGCCGGGACTGGCGGGACACCGTCCGCGACGGCGCCGACCTGGCGCTGCTGGGCATCCTGACCGTGCTCGCCGCCGTGCCGGTGCTGACCGCCGGCGCCGCGGTCGGCACCGCCAGCGCGGCGGTGCACGACTGGCTCACCACCGGCAGCTGGCCGACCGCGCGGCACACCCTGTCCCGGTTCGGCCGCGGCCTGCTGCCCGGCCTGCCGGCCACCCTGCTCGGGCTCGCCGCCGTCGGCCTGCTCGCCGTCGACCTGACCGCACTGGCCGACGGTCGGGTGCCGGGCGGTGCGGCGGCGCTGAGCCTCACCACCGCCGTCGCGGCGGCCCTGCTCGGCTACGCCGCCTCGGTGGTGGTCGAGGTCGGCCGGACCGGCGGCACCGGGTGGCGGGCGGCGGCCGTCCGAGGCGCCCGCGCCTGCCTCGACCACCCCGCGCACTGGGCCGCCCTGGCCGGCACCGCCACCGTCGCCGCGCTGCTCGGCGTCCTGGTCACGCCGGTCGCGGTGCCGATCCTCGCCGGGTACGCCCTGGCCGCCGTGCACGCCGTCGCCCGCCACCGGCCGGTCACCCACGCGGAGCTGTCGTGACCGCCCCCGGCCCGTCGCCGGCCGACGGCGCCGACCCCCACCTGCTGGTCGGCGGTACGCCGGTGGCCCGGTACGTGCTCGCCCCCGACCTCGACGGCAAGCACGGACCCCGGCCGTACCTGCACCCGGTGCGGACCCTGGCCGGCACCCGGGTCACCGACGCGCTCCCCGCCGACCATGTCTGGCACCTCGGCGCCTCCCTGGCCGTGCAGGACGTCGACGGCACCAACCTCTGGGGCGGCCGGACCTACGTCCGCGACCTCGGGTACGTCTGGCGCGCCGACCACGGCCGGATCGTGCACACCGGGTGGGCGCACCGCGCGGCCGACCGGCTCGACCACCATCTGGAATGGCGCGACCCGACCGGCGGCGTCCTGCTCACCGAGCGACGCTCCCTCGCCGCCTCCGCGCTGCCCGGGCACCCCGGCGCCTGGCGGCTCGACGTCACCAGCACCCTCACCGCACCCGCCGGACGGGACGTCACGCTGGGCAGCCCGGCCACCAACGGCCGCCCCGACGGGGCCGGCTACGGCGGATTCTTCTGGCGGACGGTGGCGGCTGAGCCGCCCGACGTGTTCACCGCCGCGCTGGACGGTGAGGAGGCGGTCAACGGGTGCGCGCAGCCGTGGGTGGCGCTGCGCGGACACGGGCCGGACGGTGGCGCGTACACCCTGGTCTTCAGTGGTCTCGGCCCGGACGACCGGTGGTTCGTCCGGACCACCATGTACCCGGGGGTGTGCGTGGCCTTCGCCTTCGACCGGCCCGCGACCATCCCCGCCGGCACCGGCCGGCCCGGCCACTACCGGGTGGTCGTCGCCGACGGCACACTCGATCGCGCCACCGCCGCCGCCCTGGCGGAGCCGCAGCCGTGACCGCCGAGGACGGGGCGCCAGCCGAGGTGGCGACCATCGGTGAGTCGCTGGTGGTGCTTGATCGGGATCGGGTGCTCTCGCCGGCCTGCCCTCACGGATCGTGAGGTCGACAAGCTGGGCTTGGGCGGTCGTCGGGGGCGTGGTCTGCTCGATCCAGGATCGAGGGCCCTCGCAGACCGACTGATGCCACTCGATCCTGGATCGAGCGTGACCATGCTCGGCTTGACCCGGACGCGTCCATGGCGGGAGCTGGGAGCGTGCGATATCAGGATCAATCTGGTCATGTCGCCGCGACCTGTTCTGCCTAGAGAGGCGAGCTGGGCGGGGAATAGGGGCGGCAGGAGGCGCGGACGACCAACTCGGTGGGCAGCCGGATGTGGCTGTCGCGTTCGACGCCGGCGATCAGGTCGACGAGCAGGCGCAGCGCCTCGGCGCCCATCCGCTGTATCGGTTGCATGATCGTCGTCAGCGGCGGGTTGACCAGCGCCGACTCCGGGACGTTGTCGAAGCCGATCACGGAGAGGTCGTCGGGCACCGACAGGCCCATGCATCGGGCGACATCCATGGTGGAGATCGCGGAGAGGTCGTTTCCGGCGAAGACCGCGGTCGGCCGGTCGGGGAGCGCGAGCATCTCCGCGGCCGTACCGGCGGCGCTCTCGATCCGGAACCCGCCGACGCGCACGAGCCGTTCGTCCACCGCCACGCCGGCGTCGGCCATGGCCTGGCGGAAGCCCGCCTCCCGCAGGCGTGACGACTCGAGGTCGGCGCGTCCGCTGATGTGCGCGATGCGGCGGTGGCCGAGCGACAGCAGGTAGTTGGTCGCGAGCACGGCGCCGGCGAAGTTGTCGGAGTCGACGGTGGGCAGGCCCGACGGGCCCGTGTGGGGGTCGACGGCCACGACGTGGAAGCCCTGCTTGGTCTCCACCACGGTGGGTGTGACGATCACGGCCCCGTCGATGAGCGTGCCGGACAGGCGCGCGAGGGAGCGTCGTTCCCAGCCGACGGCCGTACCAGCGGCGTCCCCGCTGGAGTAGGCCAGCAACTGGTAGCCGGTGCCGGTCACCTCCGCGGACGCCCCCTTGAGCAGCTCGGTGGAGAACGGCTCGAACTCGGCGACCAGGATGCCCAGCACGTTGGTGCGGTGGCTGCGCAGGCTCTGTGCACCCAGGCTGGCCTCGTACCCGAGCTGGTGGATGACCTGCTGGACGCGCTCCACGGTCGCCTGCGCCACGCCATACCGGCCATTTACCACCTTGGAGACGGTTGCCACGGAGACGCCGGCCGCGCGGGCCACGTCCGACATGTTCACACGCTGCGGGAACGCCACGCCGACGATGATAGAGGGCCGTCCGGAGCTCGCCGACGGCGAGTCGAAAACGTTATCGACACCGATTGACACTCGATTACGTGGCTGTAAAACTCGCCGGCAGGCCGAGCACCGCGACTTACTAGTCGAGGAGACACCGATGGCTATAAAGCGCCGCGCAACCACCTTCCTAGCGCTGTCCATCACCACCGCACTGCTTGTCGCCGGCTGTGGCGGCGGCGAGTCCGATGCGCCACCCGAGAGCGAGCTGTTCAAGAACCCGGTGACCCTGACCTGGTGGCACAACGCCTCCCAGGACGGGCCCGGCAAGACCTACTGGGAGAAGGTCGCCAAGGACTTCAACACCCTCCACCCCACGGTCACGATCGAGATCGAGGGGATCGAGACCAACCAACTCCAGCGCACCCGGCTCCCCGCCGCCCTGCTGAGCAACGACCCGCCGGACATCTTCCAGGCCTGGGGTGGTGGCGAGATCCGTGAGCAGGTGGAGGCCGACTACCTCAAGGACATCACCGGCCAGGTCGCGGCGGAGGTCGCCAACATCGGCAGCTCCGCCGAGATCTGGGCGGTGAACGGCAAGCAGTACGGCCTGCCGTTCCGGATGGGCATCGAGGGCATCTGGTACAACAAGGACATGTTCGAGCGGGCCGGCATCACCGCCCCGCCGGCCACGTTCGACGAACTCAACGATGCTGTCACCAAGCTCAAGGCCATCAACGTCATCCCGATCGCCGTCGGCGCCGGGGACAAGTGGCCGGCCGCGCACTGGTGGTACAACTTCGCGCTGCGCGCCTGCTCGGTGGACACCCTGAAGAAGGCGTCCCTCGACCTGAACTTCGACGATCAGTGCTTCGTCAAGGCCGGCGAGGACCTCAAGGCCTTCATCGCCACCGAGCCGTTCCAGCGGAACTTCATCGCCACGCCGGGTCAGAACGACCCGACCAGTGCGAACGGTCTGCTCGCCAACGGCAAGGCCGCGATGGAGCTGATGGGTGACTGGAACAAGGGCACCCTGGAGACGGTGGCCGAGGACGAGGAGGCCCTCAGCAAGTTCATCGGCTGGTTCCCGGTGCCGGCGATCGCCGGTTCCGCCGGTGACCCGAAGGCGGCGCTCGGCGGCGGCGACGGGTTCGCCTGCGCCAAGAACGCCCCGGCCGAGTGCGTCGAGTTCCTCAAGTACATCGTGAGCCCCGAGGTGCAGAAGGGCTACGCCGAGACCGGCACCGGCCTGCCCGTCGCCAAGGGTGCGGAAGCCGGCGTCGCGGACCCGGCCCTGAAGTCGATCCTGGAGGCCACCACCGGCGCGACCTACGTGCAGCTCTGGTTGGACACCGCCTTCGGCAGCACCGTCGGCAACGCGATGAACGACGCGATCGTCGCCATCTTCGCCGGCAACGGCACGCCTCAGCAGGTCGTCGACGCAATGAAGTCGGCTGCCCGCAAGTGACCTCGACCAACCAGACCCGGAACCCCGTCGGCGGCGTGTCCGCGCCGCCGACGGGGCTTCGGCCCGCCGGACGCCCGTCCGTCCGGTCCGCCGAGACCCGACGCAAGTGGTACGAGATCATCGGGCTCACCACCCCGGCGATCGTCGTGTACGTGATGTTCGTGCTGGTGCCGATGGGCTTCGCCTTCTACTACAGCCTCTTCCGCTGGCGTGGTGTCGGCCCGCCCACCGACTACGTCGGCTTCGACAACTACGTACTCGCCTTCCAGGACCCGATCTTCCTCGACGCGCTGCGCAACAACGCGATCATCGTGTTCGGGTCGCTGCTGGTCCAGGGGCCCATCGCCCTGGGCGTGGCCCTGCTGCTCAACCGCAGCTTCCGTGGTCGTACGGTGTTCCGCCTGCTGGCGTTCGTGCCCTACGTGCTCGCCGAGGTCACCGTCGGCATCATGTGGAAGCTGATCCTGACCGACAACGGCACGTTCGACGCGCTGCTGCGGGCCGTCGGGCTCGGCGGCCTGGTGCAGGCCTGGCTCGCCGACCTCGACCTGGTCATCTGGACGCTGCTGTTCATCCTCACCTGGAAGTACGTCGGGTTCGCCATCATCCTGCTGCTCGCCGGCCTGTCGAACGTGCCGCAGGAGCTGAACGAGGCCGCCTCGATCGACGGCGCGAGCTGGTGGCAGATCCAGCGTCACGTCACGCTCCCGCTGCTGGGCCCGACGATCCGCATCTGGATGTTCCTGTCCATGATCGGTTCGTTGCAGGTCTTCGACGTGATCTGGGTGACCTCGGTGCCTGCGGTACGGTCGCTCGGCGCGTCGGCCACCATGGCGACGTACATGGTGGACAACGGTTTCTTCGCCCGCCTGTGGGGCTACGGAAACGCGGTGGCCGTCATCCTGTTCGTCATCTCGTTCGTCGCGGCGTTGCTGTTCCAGCGCTTCCTGCTCCGTCGTGACATCCAGGGCGCCATCACCAGAAGGGCAAACTGACCGTGACCGCGAACGCCGTCCTGTCCCCGCCCGACAAGCGCCGCCCGGTGCAGTGGAGCAACCCGATCACGTACGGCCTGGCGCTCGCCGTCGCGGCCGTGTCGATCGCCCCGGTGGTCTACGTGATCGTCGGTGGTTTCCGCACCACCCCGCAGATCGTCGCGAACCCGGCCGGGCTGCCCGACCCGTGGGTCTGGGACAACTACGCGCGGGTGCTGACGCAGAGCAACTTCTGGAAGCAGGCGTTCAACAGCGGGGTGATCGCCCTGGGTACGACGCTCGGCGTCGTGCTGCTCGGGGTCTGCGCCGCGTTCGTGCTCGCCCGGTACACCTTTCGGGGGCGTGAAGTGCTCTACACCTTCTTCACGCTCGGCCTGCTCTTCCCGGCCGGGGCCGCGATCCTGCCGCTCTACCTGATGCTGCGCGACCTCAGCCTGATCAACTCCTACTACGCGGTGATCCTGCCTCAGATCGCCTTCTCGCTGCCGCTGACCATCGTGATCCTGCGCCCCTTCCTCGCCGCCGTCCCCCGCGAGTTGGAGGACGCCGCCGCGATCGACGGCAGTGGCCGGCTCGGCTTCCTCTGGCGCATCCTGCTCCCGTTGTCGCGGCCCGCGCTGGTCACCGTCGGAATCCTCGCGTTCGTGGCGAGTTGGAACGCGTTCCTCCTGCCGCTGCTCGTCCTCGGCGATGCCAACCTGCACACCCTGCCGCTCGGTGTGCAGAACTTCTCCAGCCAGTACACCTCCGACACGGCCGGAATCCTCGCCTTCACCTCGCTGGCGATGCTGCCGGCACTACTTTTCTTCACCTTCGCCGAGAAACAGATCGTCGGAGGCCTACAGGGTGCGGTCAAGGGCTGAAGCGGCAGCCGCACGAGCACAACCAAGGGAAGGCACAGCATGACTGAGGTCCACGGGGTGGTGGGTGCGCCGGTGCCGGCACAGCCGGGCCATGACCGGTCCGGCCGGCGGGATGAGCCGGCCGGCGAGGCGCGCGTACGGGAACTGCTCGGTCGCATGACGATCGAGGAGAAGGTCGCGCAGCTCGTCGGCTTCTGGGAGAAGGAGGACGGCGAAGCCGTCGCACCGCTGCAGGGCGAGTTCGGCGATGTCGGCAAGCTGGAGAGCTTCTCCCGGCACGGCCTGGGCCATCTCACCCGGGCGTACGGCACCCGCCCCGTCGACGCCGCGGAACGCGCGTCATGGCTCTGGAAGTTCCAGTCGGACCTGGTGACCGGCACCCGGCTGGGCATACCGGCGATCGTCCACGAGGAGTGCCTCACCGGGCTCTCGGCGTGGAAGGCCGCCACCTTCCCCACTCCGTTGGCCTGGGGTGCCGCGTTCGATCCCGAACTCGTCACCGAGATGGCCGTCGCGATCGGGGCGTCGATGCGGGCCCTGGGCGTCCACCAGGGTCTCGCCCCGGTGCTCGACGTGATCCGGGATCCCCGCTGGGGCCGGGTCGACGAGTGCATCGCCGAGGACCCGTACCTGGTCGGGACCGTCGGCACGGCGTACGTGCGGGGCCTGCAGTCGCAGGGAGTGCACGCCACACTCAAGCACTTCGCCGGCTACTCCGCCTCGCGCGCCGGGCGCAACTTCGCCCCGGTGCACGCCGGCCCCCGGGAACTCGCCGACGTGCTGCTCGTCCCGTTCGAGATGGCGATCCTCGACGGCGACGCGCGTTCCGTCATGCACTCGTACGCCGAGATCGATGGCGTACCGGTCGCCGCCGACCCGACCATGCTGACCGGTGTGCTGCGGGACCGGTGGGGCTTCGACGGCACAGTGGTGGCCGACTACTACGGCGTGGCCTTCCTGAACCTGCTGCACCACGTCGCCGGCGACCACGCGGAGGCGGCCGTGCAGGCGCTGACCGCCGGTGTCGACATCGAGCTTCCGACGGGCGACGCCTACCTGACCCTGATCGAGACGGTCAGGTCGGGCAAGATCGACGAGGGGCTCGTCGACCGGGCGGTGCTGCGGGTGCTGCGCCAGAAGTTGGAACTCGGTCTGCTCGACGCCACGTTCGACGTCGAACCGGCCCAGTCGGTCGACCTCGACTCACCCGAGCACCGCGTGATCGCCCGCCGCCTCGCCGAGCAGTCGATCATCCTGCTCACCAACCAGGACGCACTCCCGCTGCCCGCCGGGCGACGGGTGGCGGTCCTCGGCCCGAACGCCGACCGGCAGGCGGCGCTCTTCGGGTGCTACTCCTTCCTCAACCACGTGCTCGCCCAGCACCCCGATGTGGAGACCGGGATCGAGGTGCCGACGGTCCTCGACGCGCTGCGGTCCGAGTTCGGTGCCGATCTCGTGAGCTGGGCGCGTGGCTGCGACGTGGACACCGAGGACCGGTCGGGTTTCGGGGAGGCGGTGGCCGCGGCGTCGGCCGCGGAGGTCGCCGTACTGGTCGTCGGCGACCACGCCGGCCTTTTCGGGCGCGGAACGGTCGGCGAAGGCTGTGACCGGGACGACCTGGAGTTGCCCGGGGTCCAGCGCGAACTGGTCGAGGCGGTGCTGGCGACGGGCACGCCGGTGGTCCTGGTGCTGCTCACCGGCCGGCCGTACGCGATCGGCTGGGCACTGGCCCGCTGCGCGGCGGTGGTGCAGGCGTTCTTCCCCGGGGAAGAGGGTGCCGGCGCGATCGCGGGCGTGCTCTCCGGGCGGGTCAACCCGTCGGGCAGGCTGCCGGTCAGCCTGCCCGCCTCGGCCGGCGCGCAGCCGTACTCGTACCTGCATCCCACGCTCGGTGAGGGCAGCGAGGTGACCAACCTGCCGGCGACGCCCGCGGCGCCGTTCGGCCACGGGCTGTCCTACACGACCTTCGAGCACGCCGACCTGACGGCGCCCGCCACGGTGCCGACCGACGGCGCGTTGCAGGTGACCGTGCGCGTCACGAACAACGGCGCGGTCGCCGGCGACGAGGTGGTCCAGCTCTACGGCCGGGACCTGGTGGCCTCGGTGACCCGGCCGGTGGCGCAGTTGCTCGGCTACCGGCGGGTCCACCTGGCGCCGGGCCAGTCGGCCACGGTCGAACTGACGGTACCCACGACCCGTCTGGCCTTCTCCGACCGCACCCTCACCCGGGTGGTGGAGCCCGGCGACGTCGAACTCTGGGTCGGTACCAGCGCGCGGCGGGACACGCAGGCGCGAACCACGTTGGTGGGTGACACCGTGCCCGTCACCAACGCCTCCGCCCGCTGGACCACGACCGAGGTCAGCTGACGCCTCCGTAACGTGATCCTGACGGTGGATCCTGATTGTGGATCCTGGTAGGTCCCGCCGCCGGGACGTACCAGGATCCACCGGGTGCGGTCCGCCGTTCAGCGCCGGGTCGCGCTGCCCCGCCTGGGGTTGGCCGGCTTGGCGCCGACCTTGGGGGCGAGCGACTTCGGCGTGACCGGAGCGGCCTCGTTGCCGCGCTTGTCGGCGGCGGTGGTCTTGGTCGCCGCCCGCGCCGAGCCTGCCCGCTGGTCCGCGCGGGTGCCGCCGTTCGTGGCTGGCGGCGGGTACTTGCGCAGCACCCAGGTCTGCTGACCGAGCGAGAAGAGATTCGTGGTCACCCAGTAGATGATCACGCCGATCGGGAAGATCAGGCCCGAGATGAGCAGCGAGAACGGGATGCCGTAGAGCATCAGCCGCTGCACCATCTTCTGCTGCGGGTCCTCGGCCCACCCGCTGCGCAGGATCATCTGCCGGCTGGTCAGGAACGTCGTGGCGATCATCGCGACGATCAGGATCGCGGCGACGATCTTGACCGCGAGGCCGTCGGCACCGAGCAGGGACAGCTCCTCCGCCGTGGACCTGAAGCTGGCCGCGATGGGAGCGCCGAACAGCTTCGCGGACGACGCGCTGTCGAACTGGGTGACCGACCAGCCGTACAGCGTCTTCATGTGCTCCGGCATCGTCGGCTTGAGGTGACGCAACACGTGGAACAGGCCCAGGAAGACCGGGATCTGCACCAGCATTGGCAGGCAACCCATCAACGGGTTGGCCTTCTCCGTCCGGTAGAGCTCGACGAGCTCCTTCTGCATGGTCTCCCGGTCGTTCTTGTGTTTCTCCTGGAGCTCCTTGACCCTCGGCTGCAACGCCTGCATCGCCCGCTGCGACTTGATCTGCTTGACGAAGACGGGGAACAGGATGCCCCGGACGGTGAGCACCAGGAAGACGATGCCGAGCACCCAGCTCCAGTTGGTGCCGAGCAGGGTCGTGTCGCCGAACAGCCGCTGCCAGGCGGCATGCCAGAACAGCAGGATTCCGGAGATGGCCCCGTAGATCACCGCCATCAGAGGGCTGAAGAGCGTACTCATCGCACCACCCCGGCGACGAGTGGCGACCGGACGGCGGGTACGCCGATGGACGAATTAGACATGGAAGACCCCTCGAAGTTGCGACCTACGACTGGAACGAACCGAAAACAGTCACCAAGCGGTCGCCGACGAGCGGCAGGAGAACGAGCGAGAGAAAGGCTCAGGCGACCGCGAGGGTCGCCGTCGGGGCCCTGGGCCGAGCGCGGCCGGCGGCATCAGGATCACGATGGCGCGGTACGCCCGTCCGCCCGGAGCGTTCGCGCAGAATCCGGCGGGTGATCCGCAGGTCGGGATCGGCACCCACCCGCTGGAGCAGGATCGAGGCGGAGAGCACGACAGCCAGCAGCGCGGCGGTGGCCGCGGCCGTGCCGGAGAGCATGCTGGACGCACCGACGTCGGCCAACACGCCGACGAGGTACCAGAACATGCCGAGCCCGATCACTCGTCAACCATAGCTGGCATGTGCACGCGCCGCGGCCCTAGCGGTCGGGGTCGGGCTCGGCGCGGAGGGCGGCGGTGGCGCGGATGGCCTTGACGATCGCCGGGATCGAGCCGATCAGCAGCACCACGGCCCAGATGATCGCGATGATCGCGAAGACGAGTGCGCCGATGTCGTCGAGGATGCTCACCACGATCACCGGCAGCAGGTGGTGCAGGAACTCCAGCACCACCGTGCAGAGCAGGCTGGTCAGGATCAGCAGTACCAGGCCCTTGTTCTGGAGGAACTTGGGCTGGGCCAGGAGCAGCAGCCCGGCCCAGGCGAGTTTGAGCAGCAGCACCAGGCCGAGCAGCACGGCAGCGTCGCCGACCGGGAAGAAACCCCAGAGCGCCAGGTACGCCAGCGTGCCGAACGGCGGGGCCAGGAACAACGAGACCATGATCATCAGTTCGATGAAGGCGACGATCAGCGCCACGAACGCCACGATGATCAGGATGATCGAGAAGATCAGGGTGGCCACGCCCTGCACCCGCCCCTGGATCCGCTCGGGCAGCACCAGCCCCAGGCAGAACAGCCCGGTCGTCCAGAGCGCCACCGCGTCGATCAGCGCCAGGTAGCCGGTGCCCCGGCCGGACGGTTCGCTGACCCCGCTCACGTCGCCGACCTCCACCCCGAGGTCCCCGGCGCTGCCGACCAGCGCCGCGCCGGCGTCCCCGCCGCCCAGCAGCAACCCGGCGCCGACCTCGACCCCGACCGCCAGCACCAGGGCGAGCATGGCCAGCAGCAGGAACGGCTTGCGTAACGCACCCATCCCGACCTCCCCGCCTCAGGACTCCGCGACCGTGACCAGGCAGCCGCCGGGGCAGCTCACCACCACCGTGGTGGCCCGGTCCACGGCGATGCGGGCCACCGCGCCGGTGCCGTCGGCGGCCGGGGTGACCGTGTCCTCGACGGTGAAGCCGGCGTCCCCGGGTGCCTGGGCCTCGACCGTGAACGCGTCCGGGCCGCGCAGGATCAGGGTGCGCAGCCCGTCCGGGTCGGCGACGCGCAGCGCGCAGCGCCCGGTGACGGCCAGCCGTCCCGGCGCCTCGGCGCAGTCCGCGTCGACGGTGGCCGGGTCGACCGCGCTGCGCCCGCCGCCGGCCCGGCCCAACAGGTCGACCAGCGCGTAACGTCCCGCCGGATCACCCCGGCC
>NZ_POTY01000087.1 GCF_003236315.1 Micromonospora craterilacus | reverse complement strand
GGCCGTGGGCCGCCACCCCAATCGACCCCGGCCTCGCCCTGCTGACCCGCCCGGATGCCCGAAATTGGTCCGGCGACCATCCAGCCGTAAGCCGGGGGTAAGCAATAGCGGCCTACTGTCCTGGGACCCGGTACCCCGGTTGGCGGTACCCACGCAGAACCACCGGAACCGCGCGTCACCCGTACGGCAGAAGGAGTCCCGGTGTTCAGCCACACCGCCCGCGAGAACGCCGCCCCCGGCGACGTGTTGATCATCACGGGCGGGGTCGGCGCCGGCCACGACGGCGCCGCGGCCGAGCTACGCGCCCGGCTGGAGCGGGCCGGCCTCCAGGTGGCGGTACGCGACTTCCTCGACGCCGTACCCCTGCCCTGCCGGCTGGCCCTGCGCGACGGCTACACCGGCAGCGTCCGGCACGCGCCGAACCTGTTCGAGTGGGTGTACCGGGGCATCGAACGCGGCAACTGGGTGCATCGGGCCGTCGACGGGATGTGCCATCTCGCGCAGCGACAGATCGGCCGCTGGGCGGCGGGATACCCGGTCGTGGTGTCCACCTATCCCCTGGCCAGCCAGTCACTGGGCCAACTGCGCGGCGCCGGACGGTTGACCGCCACGGCCGTCACGTACCTCACCGATCCGGCCGTACACCGCCTCTGGGTGCATCCCGACGTCGACCACCACCTGACGGTGACCGAGGCGACCGCTGCGATGGGTACCCGCGAGTTCGGCGTCCCGATGCGCGCCGTCGGCGGCCTGGTGTCCCCGGCGTTCGAGCAGGTCCACACCGCGGCGCAACGGGTCGCGATCCGCCGGTCGGTGGGCCTGCCGGTGGACCGACGGGTGGCGCTGCTGGTGGCCGGCTCGGAGGGCATGGGCGAGGTGACTCCCACCGTCGACGCGATCGTGGCCTCCGGGGTCGCCGACGTGCTGGTCCTCTGCGGACGCAACGAGCGACTCCGCCACCGGTTGTCCGGCCGGGACCGGGTCGTGGCGCTCGGCTGGCGCTCCGACGTGGCCAGCCTGATGGCGGCAGCGGACGTGTTGGTGCACAACGCGGGCGGCCTGTCGCTGACCGAGGCGCTCACCGCCGGCCTGCCGGCGGTGACGTTCCGACCGATCCCCGCCCACGGCCGCGCCAACGCCGAGGTGCTCGCCCACGCCGGGCTGGTGCCGTGGCCGAAGACCGACGCGGAACTCGCCGCCGCCATCGTCATGCAGTGCGAGGCCGGCCGACAGGGCCGCCAGTCGGTGCTACGCCACCAGGACGCCAGCCAGTTCGTCCGGTCACTGGTCGACCGGAGCGAAGCCCCGGCCCTGCCGGACCTACCAGGTCACCGCAGGGCCGAGACGGCATCCTCAAGGGTGGCGGCCTGAGCTCCGTGGGGCCGACGCGGGCCGGCCTTGCCGGGTGTGTCGCGCCCGGAGCCAACTTTCCTCGCAAGCGTGATGCCACACAGACATAAATATGCCTCTGTGACATCACCCTCTGGAGGACGCATTTGCCTCAGCGGATGGTGCACAGCCACTCGGCATGCGCGGCCCCACGGCGCGCCCGCTCGCGCGGCAAACGGAACCGCCAGCCCACTACTTCCAAATCTTGGACAGTTACCGTTACGTCCTAACGGTAACTGTCCAAGATTTCGACGCGGCTAGGTGCGGTTGAGGGCGCCTGCGGGGAAGAGGTGGCGAAGTCGGGTGCGGGGCTGCGGCGTCGTCGGGCCCCATTCGGCATGGGCAGGCCCGCCCGGTGTGCCAGACCCCCGCGCCGGACGCCCCACGGCGCACCGGGGACGAAACGTAGATGGTCCGGTACGGTCGCACCGGACACGCTCGATGCCCACGGGGCGGAGTCGGGGAGAGCGCCTCTCGGGCAGTTAGGGATCCACTTGATCGCATCGGCGGCTACGCCGGAACAAGCAGTTGACACCCACCGCGTCGGGTCGTGGCGGCCGGTGCTCGTGGCGGGTGGGGCGTTGGGACTGTTCGCCTTCGTCGGCGATGAGGTGCCGGGCGTCGTGGGTGAAGTGATCCTTACGCTGACCAGCACCGGCTTCGCGTGGGGTGCGGCGGCGTTGCTGGCCGGCTACGCGTCGGCACACCGGCGGGCGGCTCTGGTCAACGCCACGGCTGTCCTGGTTCTCGCCACGGTCGTGTACTACGGGCTCATTCTCGCGGACGGGCGACGCTGGCGGTTCGGCGCGTTGGAGGACGGCAGCTCGTCTGCCGCCCTGGGCCTGGCGTCGGTGGGCCGAGCCACCGCCTTCTGGCTGGTCGCGTCCGTTGCCGCGGGCGTGTCGCTGGGTCTGCTGGGGTCGCACATCCGGCACGGGACGCGGATACCGGCGTCGATCGCCGCCGGGGCGGCGCTTGGGCTGCTTGCCGGCGAAGGGCTGCAATTCCTGATGATCTTCCGGGCCTGGGACGCCTTGGACGGCTTCTACCTGGGCCGCGTCGTTTCGGCAGGGGTGAGCGTCATCCTCGCCACGCTGGGGGCGACGGCTGGCCTCGGGCACCGCAGGGCGGAGAAGTCATGGCCGATCTTCCTCGCCACGGCCGTCGCCGCCGGTGCGGCGGGAGTGCTGCTGTGGAGCCAGATCGCCGCGATCAGGATGGGGCTGTAACCGGGCCCTCGTCTTACCGGCCGGCGACGGGCTCACGGTCGTCCGGTCGGAAACGCTGGCGACTCCGGCCAGGAGTACTAGGCGCTGGCGCCGGCGTAGGAGCGTAGGGAGCGCCGCCAGAGCAGCGTGGCCAGGACGACCGCGCCAGCGGCCACGGCCGGCGCGAGCAGCAGCAGGTACGCGTCGAGTCGGCCCAGCAGAGCCGCCGCCGGGTAGGTGGTGAGGAACGCGACCGGGACGACCGTGAGCACGGCCTGAGCGGGGTTGCGGTACATCTCCACCGGGAAGCGGGACAGCTCGACGAAGGCGAAGGAGACCCGGCCGAGTTCCTCGCCGGCCACCAGCACCACCGCGAGCGACATCAGCACCACGCTGAGGGCGTACATCAGGAGCACGGCGCAGGCCAGCAGCAGCAGGAACGAGGCCAGCGCGGCCGCCGACACGCCCCGGCCGGACAGTGCCACACCGATCACGGTCAACGTCAGGCCGAGCACCGGGTCGAGCAGATTGTTGACCTTGAGGTGCCGCAGGCTGACCAGCAGTTGCGCGTCGAACGGCTTGGTGAGCAGGAAGTCGAGGGTCCCCCGCCGGACGTACTCGGTCATCCGCTCCAGGTTCGGCTGCAACAGTGCCTGGCGCAGGCCGTTGAGGGCGAAGAACAGGCCGATGACCACGAGCACCTCGGGTTGCGTCCAGCCGGCCACGGTGCCGGTGAACCGGAAGTAGACCGACGCGCCGGCCGCCGCCCACAGCATCCAGAACATGCTCAACGCGAAGTTGGCCAGGAAGTTGAACCGGTACTCCATCTCGCCGGTCACCGCCGCCCGCCAGCAGATCCCCAGGATGCGCGCCTGGCGCGGCCAGGGGTTCATCCGGCCACCGCCTGGTAGCGGCGGACCCCGAACCGCCAGGCGACCCGGTACAGCAGGGCGAACGCCGCGAGCCAGCCGAGCCCGACGGCGAAGCCGTACGCCGTCTGATGCGCGTCGAGGCGGCCCATCAGCAGCTCCACCGGAAAGCCCATCGTGGTGCGGAACGGCAGCACCAGCCCGGCCGTACGCAGCCAGTCAGGCATCAGGGCCAGTGGCGCGACCCATCCCGAGGCGAACGACCCCAGCCCCCACCACAGCAGCCAACCGTTGGTGGTCTGGGTGCTCCAGAACCCGATCAACGCGAAGGTCGACGCCATCAGCAGGCTGACCGCGTACGCCAGCACCAGTGCGGCGGCCACGGCGGCGAGCCGGAGCGGATCCGCCGGGTAGTTCAGTCCCGGCACCAGCCAGGCAGCGAGCACCAGGGCCGGCACCAGCACCACCAGGAACACCAGGCGCTGGCCGAGGTCGCTGGTGGCGTACTGGTGGAAGGGGTGCACCGGGCGCAACAGCCGCACGGACAGGTCGCCGCTGCGCATGTCCGCGTCCCACTGCCACACCACCCGGTCGCCGGTGAGGTTCCAGAGCAGGGTGGCCGCCGCGTAGTAGGAGAGGAAGTCGTCGGTGGTCCAGCCGTCCGGCGGTCCGCCCTCGGCGACGACGGTGAGCCACACCGCCATCGTCAGCAGCGGGAAGAACGCGGTGAGCAGCGACAGCACGACCCGCCCGCGGTAGGTCGCCGCCACCAGCGTGGCGCTGCGTACCAGCGAGGGGTACGCGGGGAGCACGTCACGCATGGGCGAAGACGTTCCGGATGATCTCCTCCACCGGCGGATCCTCGATCGCGACGTCCTCGACCGGCAGGGTGGTCAGCAGCCGGGCGGCGATCGCGGCGGTCTCGGCCCGTGGTACCGCCAGGGTCACCACGGCGCCGTCGATCGACGACACCTCGCCCAGGCCGGCCCAGGTCTCCGCCGGCACGGTCTCGCGCAGGGTGACTCGGACCAGCCGGTGCGGCGAGTGGGCCTCGACCAGCGCGGCGAGGTCACCATCGAAGCGCAGCGTGCCGTGGTCGATGACCAGCACCCGGCGGGCCAGCGCGGTCACGTCGCCCATGTAGTGGCTGGTCAGCAGGACGGTGGCGCCGTGCCGGGTGTTGTAGTCGCGCAGGAAGGTGCGTACCGCCGCCTGGCCGTTGACGTCCAGGCCGAGCGTCGGCTCGTCGAGGAAGAGCACATCCGGTCGGTGCAGCAGGGCGCCGGCCAATTCACAGCGCATCCGCTCGCCGAGGCTGAGCACCCGGACCTGCTTGTGGAGCAACGGTTCAAGGTCCAGCAGGTCGACCAGTTCCTCCAGCGCCGACCGGTACGGGCCGGGGGCGATGCCGTAGATCGCCCGGTTCACCTCGAAGGCGTCGGCGGCGGGCAGATCCCAGAACAGGGAGTTGCGCTGACCCATGACCAGCGAGATCCTGCGCAGGAACTCGGGTTCCCGGCGGTGCGGGGTGTGCCCGAGCACCCGTACGGCGCCGGTGGTGGGATGCAGCAGACCGGTCAGGCATTTCAACGTCGTCGTCTTGCCGGCGCCGTTGGGGCCGAGGAAACCGACGACCTCTCCCTCGGCGATGGTGAAGCTGACCCGGTCGACCGCCCGGACGGTGACGTGCTCACGCCGGACGAACGACCGGAGTGCGGCACGTAGGCCGGGTTGCCGCCGGTGCACCCGATAGTGCTTCGCCAGTTCCCGCGCCTCTATCACTGTGCGACCGTAACGAGCGCGGAGCATGACCGAAACCGAGTTTCGCTGGCGGAAACGGCCACAAACCCCAACAGATGACTTTTGCCCCTGGCATGGGATGACGGTGCGGGGGTATCACCGACATATGAGAGCGAGTTTTCGGCTCGGTCGGATCGTGGGCGTACCTGTCGGGGTGAACTGGAGCGTCCTGGTCATCTTCGCGCTGATCTGGTGGGGGCTGTCGGCCAACCTGTTTCCACGGTCGTACCCCGGTCAGTCGGCGATCGCGTACCTGCTGGCGGGCCTCGCGGCGGCGGTGGTCTTCTTCCTGGGCCTGCTCGCCCACGAGGTGTCCCACGCGGTCGTGGCCAAACGTAACGGGCTCGGGGTCGGGGGGATCACCCTCTGGCTCTTCGGTGGGGTCGCCGAGTTGCGCGGCGAGGCCCGGAGCCCGGGTGCGGAGCTGCGCATCGCCGGCATCGGGCCGCTGGTCAGCCTCGTCATCGGCGCCTTCTTCGGGGTGATCGCGATGCTGCTGAGCGTGGCCGGGGTGCACGGCCTGCTGTTCGGCGCGACGGCCTGGCTCGGCGGCATCAACCTGCTGCTGGCGATCTTCAACGTTCTGCCGGCGGCGCCGCTTGACGGCGGTCGGCTGTTGCGCGCGGCGGTATGGAAGGCGACCGGGGACCGGAACCGGGCGTCGGTGGTGGCGGCGCGGGCTGGCTGGGTGCTCGGCGTGGTGCTGATCGGCCTGGGGTTGTGGCGGTTCCTGAGCGGCGCGGGCATCGGCGGGCTCTGGCTGGCGCTGATCGGTTGGTTCCTGATCGGCGCCGCTGGTCTGGAGGAGCGGCAGGCCCGGATGGGCAGCGCGCTGCGCGGGATCCGGGTCTCCGAGGTGATGACGCCGCAGCCGCAGACCGCTTCCAGCGAGATGACCGTCGCCGACTTCGTCGACAACTACCTGTTCGCGTACCGGCACACGGCACTGCCGCTGACCGAGGACGGCCGGCCCGTCGGGCTGGTCACCCTCGACCGGGTACGCGGCGTCCCGACCGACGAGCGGGCCAGCACCAGGCTCGAGGCGGTGGCCTGCCGGGCCGACGATCTGGTGCGCGCCTCCCCCGACGAGCAGCTGACCGACCTGCTGCCCCGGCTCAGCGAGTGTGCCGACGGCCGGGCGCTGGTGGTGACCGACGGCCGCCTGGTCGGCATCGTCTCGCCGAGCGACATCAGCCGCGCGGTCCAACGCGGCCACCTCCGCAACGAGCCCACCCCCAACCGCTGAGCCGTCGGTGGGGGTCAGCGAGGGAAGAGGTGGTCCAGGTCCTCGGTGCGGAACTTGCCCTTGGGGTCGAGGTGGTGCAGGAGGGCGGTGAACTCGGGCCAGCGGGGGTAGGTGGCGGCGATCGCGTGGGGAGCAAGGGTGAAGACCTTGCCCCAGTGGGGGCGCGGGGCGAAGGGGGCCAGGGCACGCTCCACCTCGGCGACCACCGGCAGTACCGCCGAGGCGTCGGCGATCCAGGTGAAGTGCACCGCCAGGCTGTCCCGGCCGTGGTTGGGGCTGAGCCACAGCTCGTCGGCCGCGATCGTCCGTAGCTCGCTGGTCTGGGCTACCGGCGCGATCAGGTGCGCCACCTCGTCCAGCGCGGCCAGCGCGTCGGCGGCCACGGCCCGGGGCAGGTGGTACTCCGACTGCAACTCGTCGCCGCTGCTGGGGGTGAAGCCGAGCCGGAAGTGCGGCAACCGTTCGTGCCAGGGGCCGGCCACACCGAGCTGCTCGGTGCAGTTGACCACCGGCATGCCGGGCACCGGATGCCACGGCCGGTCGGCCGGCGTCGTACCGAGCCAGTCCGCCGGGGGCGCGGCCTGCTCCGCCAGCTGCTTGCGCCAGACCTGGGTGCCGCGGGTGGAGCGCCAGTCGGTGAAGACACTGACGCTGTACGCCGAGCCGAACGCCGCGTCCAGCGCCGAGCGGGGCAGGTCCAGGCAGACGTACTGGCGGACGTCGAAGGTGGGCACCACGTCCAGGGTGAGCCGGGTGACGATGCCCAGCGCACCGAAGGAGACGACCATCCCGGCGAAGTCGTCGGCGTCCCGGTCCACGGTGAGCAGCTCGCCGGCCGCGGTGACCAGTTCCAGGCCGGCGACCGCGGTGGCCAGGTTGCCGACCGCGTTGCCGGAGCCGTGGGTGCCGGTGGCGACCGCACCGGCCACCGAGATGTGCGGCAGCGAGGCGAGGTTGGCCAGGGCGTACCCGCGCTCGTGCAGCCAGGTCGCCAGGTCCCCGTAGCGCATGGCGGCCGGCACGTCGACGGTCCGTCGCTCCTCGTCGAGCCGCACCGTCGCCGGCAGCCCGGCCAGGGTGACCAGGTCGCCGGTGGTGTCGCCGAGCCGGTTGAAGGAGTGCCCACTGCCCACTGCCCGGATCCGGTCGCTGCCGGCGACCAGCTCGCGCAGCTCGTCCATCGACGACGGCCGGTGGTACGCCCGGGCGGCGTACCGGACGTTGCCCGCCCAGTTGCGGTGCGCCGACACGAGGACCCCCTCTCCGCGCCGACGGTTACCGCCGGCTTCGTCGGGGAACCCTACGCCGATGAGCAGCTACCGTGATCCCGCCCCTCGCGGCGACGTGTACCCCTCGGAGGAGGAGCTGGACCCGACCGGCAGCGGCGTGGAGCCGGCCAGCGGTCCCGAGGCGTACCTCCGGTCCCAGCCCGGCCCGCAGCCGAGCCCGACGCCGGGTCCGGTGCCGACGCCGGCACCCACGCCCGGCCCGCCGCCCCGGGCTTGAGCGTCGCGGGCCGGGCACTCTGGCTCACGGACGGCGGTCAGAGCTGCCGCATCACCTCGGTGGCGACCAGGTCCAGGTGATCAAGATCGCTCAGGTCGAGCACCTGGAGGTAGATCCGTTGACTGCCGATCTCCGCGTACTGGCCGATCTTGTCGACGATCTCGGCGGGCGTACCGGCCAGGCCGTTCTCGCGCAGCTCGTCCGGCTCCCGGCCGATCGCCGCGGCCCGGCGGGCCACCTCGGCGTCGTCCCGCCCGCAGCACAGCACCAGGGCGTTGGACAAGGTCAGCTCGGCAGGGTCGCGGCTGACCTCCTTGCAGGCGGCACGGACCCGCTCGAACTGGGCGACCGACTCGTCGACCGAGACGAACGGCAGGTTGAACTCGTCGGCGTACCGGGCGGCGAGCTGCGGCGTACGCTTCACGCCCCGGCCGCCGAGCAGGATCGGCGGATGAGGCCGCTGCACCGGTTTGGGCAGTGCCGGTGAGTCGCTGACCTGGTAGTGCCGGCCGGCGAAGTCGAAGGTCTCACCCCGTGGGGTCCGCCACAGGCCGGTGATCACGGCAAGCTGCTCGGCCAGCCGGTCGAACCGCTCCCCCAGCCCCGGGAACGGAATCCCGTACGCGCTGTGCTCCGCGTCGTACCAGCCGGTGCCGATGCCCAGCTCGACCCGGCCGCCGCTCATCTGGTCGACCTGGGCGACGGTGATGGCCAGCGGGCCGGGCAGCCGGAACGTGGCGGCGGTCATCAGCGTGCCGAGCCGGATCGACCGGGTGTCGCGGGCCAGCCCGGCCAGGGTCGTCCAGGCGTCGGTGGGGCCGGGCTCGCCGCTGACCGCCCCCATCATGAGGTAGTGGTCGGAGCGGAAGAAGGCGCCGAAGCCGGTCTCCTCGGCGCGACGGGCCACGGCGAGCAGGTCGTCGTAGCTGGCGCCCTGTTGGGGTTCGGTGAAGATCCGCAGTTCCATGCGTCGAGCATAGAAAGCCGAGCTGGTGGTGGGTCGGTGTAACCCGCGCTGCCCGGGTCATGGCGGGCACTCGGCAACGCGGATCGGTACCGGCGGGCCACAACGACGGATCGGCCCACCGGCACCGCCGCAGCCGACCGTCAGGCGTACGGCGGGCGGGCGTACGCGGCCCGCAGCGCGGCCAGCCCGGTCGCCTTCGGGCTGAGGGTGCCCCAGCCCGAGTTGAAGTAGTTCGTCCGCTCGATGATCGGGCCGCGCTCGGCGTTGAGGCGGGCGATCGCGGGCGGCACGGTGCCGATCCAGCCCGCCTGGTCGGGGATCTCGGCGACCCGCACACCCCACTCGGCGATGAGCACCGGGCGGGACAGCGCCACCGGGCCGAGGTCGACCACCGCCCAGTCCTTGGTCCGCCGGAACCGGTCCAGCGCGGTGTGGCTGGCGTTGGTCGCGTAGACGTTCCACTGGAGGAAGTCCAGCCGTGACATCAGCGCCTCCGGGTGGGTGCGCTGATAGCAGGCCCGGTCGAAGCCGCCGAGGCCGACCGAGAAGGTGGTGCCCTGCGGTAGCTCCTTGGCCCGGAACCAGTTCACGATGTACGTGACCGCCTGCACCGCCCGGGCGTCCGACTCGGCCCAGGTGTACTGCTTGCCGGCCTCGGTGGTGCCGAACTCGTGGTCGGTGTCCAGTTCGGAGGCGAGCTGGATGTTCACCCCGAAGCCCATCGTCCGGTACTGCGACAGCGCCCGGGCGAACAGTCCGTCGCACTGCCCGGCGAGCACCTGGCTGTAGCCGTACGCCTTCGGCCAGACCGTGCTCGGGCGCTGCTGGATGGTCATCGCCGGGGCCGGCACGGTGTATTTCACGCCGTCCACGGTGAAGGTCTGCGGCCCGGTGTCGGGCGCACCGTAGTGCTTGAGTTCGAGCACCATGTTGACCTGCACTCCGGCCCGGCCGAGGGTGACCAGCCACGGCCGGTTGTAGCCGGGGAAGACGTAGCCGTCGGCGAAGCTGCGGTACTGGGTCAGCGAGCGGAAGTTGCCGCCGGTCATGTCGGCCGTCGGGTCCGCACCGCCGGAGAGGTAGTAGCCGCCGAGCACCGGCGGCGTGATCGTGTAGTTGGCCGTGGCGGTGGCGCCCTGTCCGCCGCTGTCGCGCACGGTCACGGTGACCCTGGGCATCACGCCACTGCCCGGTACACGGCCACCGTGCCGTTGTCCGACACCCGGGTCCAGGTGCGGCCCGAGTCGTCGGTGACGGTGATGGTGAGCGGGTCGATGACGGCGCCGACCTTGACCGGCGCGCTGCTGTTGCCCTGGGTGTCGGTGACCACGACGGTGACGGTGAGCGCCTTCGTGTCGGGGTCGTTGTAGTTGACGGTGAGCAGCATCTGGGCACCGGGTGCGTAGCTGGTCGCGTTGAGGGAGGCGGTCGCGGTGGGAGCAGCCATGACGGCTCCTTAGGGCTCGGCCGCCGCGACCAGCGGGTCTGCACTGCCGGTGCGGCGGGTCTGCGACGACGGCCGGAGCCGGGCGCGTCAACGCCCCGGCGAGGATCCGGCGTGGTTGTGGCGGCGACGTCGCTGTCGGGCGCGGGGACACCGGCCCTGACGACCGGGCGGTGTCGGCCGAGACGCGGCCGTGACGGCGTACGCGGGGCCACCGGCGCGGGACGCCGGGACCGGTCGCGACCGCCGCGGCCGGGCTCGGTGCTGGCGACCTTGCGGGGACGTTGCGGTCCCCGCCCGGCCGGAGAGTCGGATGTGGCCCGCCATCCGCAGCCTCTCTACCTGCTACAACAGTGCGTCGGGGCAGGGCTTGCCGTCCTGTCACCTTTCGGACAACACGGACTTCCCGGAGGGATGCCACATGAAGTACCTGATGTTGATCTACGGAAACGAGGACGTCTGGGGCGCCCTCCCGGACGGTGACCTGGCCACGCTGATCGGCAAGGTCGACGCCTTCAACGAGGCGCTGCGGGCCTCGGGCGAGCTGGTGGACGTGCAGGGGCTGGAGTCCCCGGCCCGGGCGGTACGGATGCGCGGCGACACCCCGGTCGTCACCGACGGCCCGTACCTGGAGGCGAAGGAGTACGTCGGCTCGTACTTCGTGGTCGACGTCGACAGTGAGCAGCGGGCGTTGGAGATCGCCCGGTCGTACCCGGGTCTGCGGCTCGGCGCCGGCATCGGCGGCGGCATCGAGATCTGGCCGCTGATGGCCCGGGACGGGGACGACCGCTGAGCCTCGACGCGGCCGCGGTGGACCTGCTGCGCCGGCTCGCCCCGCAGGTGCTCGGCGCGCTGGTGCGGCGCTACGGCGACTTCACCCGGGCCGAGGACGCGGTGCAGGAGGCCCTGGTCGCCGCCGTCGAGGCGTGGCCACGCGAGGGCGTACCGGAGCATCCGGCGGGGTGGCTGCACACCGTGGCCACCCGCCGGTACGTCGACCAGGTGCGCGCCGAGACCGCCCGGACCCGCCGGGAGCGTACGGTGCTCGACGCCACCCCACGCGACGCGCTGGTCGCCCCGCCACCCGACGCCGAACCGCCCCGCGACGACCTGCTGGAACTGCTGCTGCTCTGCTGTCACCCGGCGCTGCCCGCGCCCGCGCAGCTGGCCCTCACCCTGCGTGCGGTGGGCGGGCTGACCACCGCCGAGATCGCGGCGGCCTTCCTGGTGCCGGAGAAGACCATGGGGCAGCGGATCTCCCGGGCCAAGCAGCGGCTTCGGGAGGCGGGTGCCCGGTTCGCACTGCCACCGGCCGCCGAACAGGGGCCACGGCTGGCCGTGGTCCGCCAGGTGCTCTACCTGATGTTCAACGAGGGCTACAGCGCCAGCAGCGGCCCCGAGCTGGTCCGGGCCGACCTGACTTGGCAGGCGCTGCGCCTCACCCGCCGGCTGTGCGAGCGGCTGCCCGACGACGGCGAGACGGCGGGCCTGCTCGCCCTGATGCTGCTGACCGAGGCGCGGGCGGCGGCGCGGGTCGGGCCGGACGGTGAGCTGGTGCCGCTGGCCGAACAGGATCGCGGGCGGTGGGACCGGGCGTCGATCATCGAGGGATGCGCGCTGGTCGCGCACAGCCTGGCCACCTCGCCGCCGGGGCCGTACCAGGTCCAGGCCGCCATCGCCGCGGTGCACGCCGAGGCGCCGACCACCGAGGCCACCGACTGGCCGCAGGTGCTCGCCCTCTACGAACTGCTGGACCGACTGGCACCCAACCCGGTGGCCACGCTCAGCCGGGCGGTGGTGGTGGGCATGGTGCACGGGCCGGCCGCCGGACTGGCCCTGCTGGCCGAGGTGGAGTCGGGGATCCTCGCCGGGCACCACCGGCTGCACGCCGTCCGTGCCCACCTGCTGGAACTGGCCGACGACCGGGCCGCCGCCGCGGCGGCCTGGCGGCAGGCGGCCAGCCTCGCCGGCAGCGCCCCCGAACGGCGGCACCTGCTCCGCCGGGCCGCCGACTGTGAGTGACCCACGTCACAATCAGGTTCGGTAGAAGAAGCCGGCTCGGCTCCGATCCACCGGTGAGCGGCACCCACGGGGGTGCCGCCCGATCCGGGAGGAACGGACATGACAAAGGTGACCGCGCAGCTGTCGGTGTCGATGGACGGCTTCTACGCCGGCCCACGGCACGACGGCGACGGTGACTGGCTGAAGTCGGCGGAGAGCCACGGCTTCTTCCGGGTGACCAGGTGGGCCACCGAGGCGATGGCCTGGCGCGAACGGCAGGGTTTCGCCGGGGGCAGGCAGGACGCCAACTCCGAGATCATCGCCGAGTCGTTCGCCTCGGCCGGGGCGTACGTGATGGGCCGCCGGATGGCCGACGGCGGCGAGGTGCCCTGGGGCGACGAGCCGCCGTTCCGCGCCCCGGTCTTCGTGGTGACCCACCGTCCCCGGCAGAAGCTGCTGCGCCAGGGCGGTACGAGCTTCACCTACGTGACCGACGGGGTGGAGAGCGCGGTGGCGCAGGCCCAAGCCGCAGCCGGCGGCAAGAACGTGGCCGTGGCCGGCGGCGGCAGCCTGGTCCGGCAGGTGCTGCGGGCCGGCCTGCTCGACGAGTTGGAGCTGCACGTGGTGCCGACCCTGCTGGGCACCGGCATGCGACTGTTCGACGCCGACCTCGACCTCGACGAGTTCGAGGCGATCGAGCTGACCCCCACCCGCGTGGTGTCCGCCCCCGACGTCACCCACATCCGCTACACGGTCAACGGCCGCGCCCCACTCCTCCTCGACGACCGAGGCCGCGGCACCAGCTGAGATGTAAGGAAGGGCCCCTTGTTAACGCCTAGCGTGGTTAAAGGGCCCCTTCTTAACACGCGGTGGGCGGCGGCTCCGGCGCGGACGCTCCGGCCGCCGTTAGGGACAACGCGAACGGGCGACCGGTCCTAGAGTGACGGCAACTTGTCGATCTAGGAGGCGCGGTGTCCGAGCCGCCACCCGCCGCGAGTTCCCCGGGCACCGGGGATTCCGGCGAGACCCCTGTCGCAACCGGCCCCGGCACCACGGATCCGGCCGCGACGGCACCCCAACTGCTGGTCATGCCGCCCACCGACGGGCTGCCGTCCATTGTCTGGCCCGGACCGGCCGACCAGCCCGCCTGGGCAATTCCGGTGAACGTGCCGCCGGGCACCCGGGGTTACGCGATCTTCCTCCCGCTGGTAGCGGCCGGCGGTGAGCCCGCCGTCACCGCCCACCCGGACGCCCCGACGGCAAACGGCCCGACGGCGAGCGCCGCGGCGGCGGCGCGCCCGGCCACGATCACCGTGTCCGTTCCGCCTGCAACAACCCCCTTGACCGGAGCGGCAGGCACGGCGTCCGGGGCGGATTCGCCGTCGCCGGCCGCACCGCCGACACCGGCGGAGGCCACCGCAACAGCAGGCACCGCCCCGGCAGGCGACGGGCCGCCGGGCAACGGACCGGCGCCTGCCGGGTCAGCGGCTGGTTCAGTGATCTCGGAGCCAGGCGGCAGCGGGCCGGCGGGCACGGATCCGGGCGGCACCGCGCCGGTCGGAGCGGCGGGCGTGGGTGCCCCGGGCTGGCCGGTAGCGCCGCCCGGCACGCGCGCGCCGATGGTGTCGGGCGTGCCGGGCTACCCGCCGCCTGGCGCGGCGTACGGGTTCCGGCCGGTGCCGCGACAACCGTCGTTCTTCGACCGGGCGTGGCCCGGACCCGGGCCGGCCCGCAACCGGGCCACCCCGCTGGCCGTGCTGGCCGGGGCGCTGGGCGTGGCGGCCTTCGTACCGCTGGGCCGCACCGGCCTCGGCTGGTTCCTCGGCTGGCTGGTCCTGACCGCCGGCGTGATCGTCGCGGTACGGCGCCACACTGCCGAACTGCCCCGCGCCGAGCGCTGGGTCCGGGCCGGCTGGGCCGGTGCCGCCCTGGCGCTGTTCGCCGTGCTCGGCTTCCGTAACGCCTGGTGGCTTGTGACGTTCTGCGTGCTGGGGGCGCTGGGTTGCGCGGCGCTGGCGATCGTCGGCGGACGACGGGTCCGCTCGATCCTGTTCAGTCTGGGGGCCGCGCCGCTCGCGGCGCTACGCGGCCTGCCGTGGGTGCGTACCCACGTCCGGGCGCCCGGCGATCCCGGGATGGTCCGTCGCGTCGTCGGCTCGGTCGCCGCCACCGTGGTCGTGCTGGTGGTCTTCGGGCCGCTGCTGTCGTCGGCCGACGCCGCCTTCTCCCAGGTGCTCGGTGCCTTCATTCCGGAGATCAGCGTCAGCGGCGTGTTCCGGTGGCTGTTCCTGGCGGCCCTGGGCGGCCTGATCGCGGTGGCCGCGATCTACTCGATCGCCGCGCCGCCGGACCTGACCGCGGTCGACCGGCCGACCACCCGCAGCCTCGGACTGGTCGAATGGGCCCCGCCGATCGCCACCCTGGTGGCCCTGTTCGGCGGTTTCGTCGCCGTCCAGTTCACCGTGCTCTTCGGCGGGCAGCGGCACGTGCTGGCGACCACCGGCCTCAGCTACGCCGAGTACGCCCGCAGCGGCTTCTGGCAACTGGTCGTGGTGACGGTGCTGGCGCTGGCGGTGCTCGGCGGGGTGACCCGGTGGGCCGGTCGGGACCGTCCCCTCGACCGCGTGCTGCTACGGGTCCTGCTCGGTCTGCTCAGCGCGCTGACCGTGGTCATCGTGGTGTCGGCGTTGGCGCGGATGTACACGTACCAGAAGGTCTACAGCTTCACCGGCGAGCGGATCTTCGTGATGGCCTTCGAGCTGCTGCTCGGCACGGTCTTCCTGATGATCCTGGTGGCCGGCGTACGCTGGCGCGGCAATTGGATCCCGCGGCTGACCGCGGCGCTCGCGGTGGTGATGCTGCTGAGCCTGGCGGCGCTCAACCCGGAGGATTACGCGGCCCGCCGCAACGTCGCCCGGTACGCCGAGACCGGCCGGATCGACGCCTGGTACCTGCGGGCGCTCTCCGCGGACGCCACTCCCGCCCTGGCCAGCCTGCCGGACCCGGTACGCCGGTGCACCCTCAGCTGGATCGCCGACGACCTGGCCGAGCCGGACCCGTGGTACGCCTGGAACCTGGGGCGAGAGCGGGCCCGCACGGTGCTCGACCGGCTGGGCCCGGACGCGATCGGCAACCAGCGTGACTGCCGCCGCGCCGACCAGTTCGACCTGCCGAAGACCCGATCACGCTGATGGGCGACCACCCCGCCCCCGCACACCGCCGGGGCGGGGTGGTCGGTCGTCCCTGATCGGGGACCGGAGTTCCCATTGCGGCTCGATAAAAGCCCGGTCGGCTATTGGCCTTTCTCTCGCTGTCTCCACCGAACGTCTCACGTTTCGCAGCTGCCCGATTACTTGCTGCCCTTGCGGGCATTGGGCACCATGTTGGTTGCCGGGTTCCGCTGTCCGATATGGAGCTTCCGTGGCCGTACGCGTTTTCATTGAAGGTTCCGACAGCGTTTCCGCAGCCGACGATCTCGTCAGCTCCGACGGCATTGTCGGGCAGGTGGAGGTCCGCCACCGCGACTCCGGGGTGAAGGATCCCAACCTCATCGTGGGGGCGCTGGTCACCATCTCGCAGGTGATCGCGGGTGCCCTGGCCACCGCGGACATCATCCTGCGGTGGCGCGACCTGTACCGGGAGCGCCACGGCCGGGATCTGGCCGGCAGCGTCTACCAGGGGAACGCGGGCTATCCGCTGGCGACGGTCACGATCCAACAGCTCGTCGTCATTTTTGAGGGAAATCCGGGTGAAGCGGTGGCGCAGCCACCGGCTACCGATCGCCCGACCATCGACGAATAATGGACGCGGTACGCCTACGGCTGGACCGCCGCGACGGCACCGGCGGCCTGCGGGTGCAATGGGCAGCCGGGCACCGGGACGTCTCGTCGGACCAACTCGGGGAGATCATCAGCGCGGTCGTCGGGTACGACAGGGACGACCTCCACTCGGCTGACGAGCGACAGGCGCACCTGGTGGCCCTGGGCAGGAAACTTTTCACGCTCATCGGCCTGGATCAGATCGCGGCGGCGGCCGACGGGCCGGCGTCCGGCGGGGAACCGATCGTACTGGCGATCGAGGCGGCCAGCGGCATTCCCGACCTGCCCTGGGAGTTGCTGCACGACGGCGTCGACTTCCTCGCTGTCCGGCAGCGACCGATGGTGCCGATCCGGGTGCTCGCCGGCGACCGGGACAGCGCCACACCCCGGCACCGCGAGCTGCGGGTGCTGTTCATGGCCTGCTCCCCCGACGAGACCTCGTACGAACTCGATCCCGACGCCGAAGCCGGTCTGATCGAGACCACGTCGACGCTGCACCGGCTGCCGCTGATCTTCGACATCGAGCCGACCGGCTGCCTGGACGACCTGCGCGAGCGACATCGGGCCCAACCGTCCGGCTACTACGACGTGATACACCTGACCGGGCACGCACAGTGGGACAGCGCCGGGCGGCCGGTCTTCGTCACCGAGACCCCCTTCGGCAGCGCCTTCCTGGCCGACGCCGAGGCCCTGACCGGTGCCCTGCGGGAGGCGAACTCCCGGGTGCTGTTCCTGTCCGGTTGCCACACCGCCCGCCGCAGCGTCGCCGGTCAGGAGGCGTCGCTCGCCGAACAACTGATCGCCCAGGTGGCTCCTGCGGTGATCGGCTGGGGCCACACGGTCGAGGACAGCGGCGCCACCCGGGCCACCGCCGAGATCTACCGGTCACTGATGGCGGGCCACACCCTGACGTACGCCATGTCGCGCGCCTACCGCCTGCTGTATGACAGCGGCCACCGGCACTGGCATCGGTTGCGCCTGTTCGTGCGCGGCGGGCCGCCGACGCCGCTGGTGCAGCCGGCCGACGAGAGCCGGGACGTGATCGAGCTCGGTACCGCGGCCGCGCCCGCCACCCGATGGGGGCTGACCAGGGTCGACCCGCGGGGGTTCGTGGACCGGCACGCGGAGCTCAAGGCGCTCTGGCACAGCCTCAACGCGCGCCACCACCGGCCGAGCCGGGGCGCACTCCTGCACGGACTCGGCGGGATCGGCAAGACCACGCTGGCTTCCCGATGCCTTGCGCTGCTTCCGCCGAGCACCACGTTCGTCAGTGTGAACACCGAGCTCGACCGGTCCACGCTGATGACGGCGATGCGGCACGACCAGCATCTGGCCAACCGGCTGGGCACCATCCGCGCCGACCACGACCTGACCGAACTGCTCACCACCGTGCTGGCGCAGACGGACCAGCCGGTGGTGTTCGTCTTCGACCAGTTCGAGCGCAACGAGCCGGACAAGACCGGTCACGCACCGCCCACCGAAGCAGCCGCCACGACGTTGGGCGCGGTGCTGGAGGCGGTGTCCAGGGTGGACAAGCCGCACCGGGTGCTGGTGACCAGCAGACATCCCCCGCTGGTGCCCGGCATCGACGCCCTGACCGACATCCCGCTCACGTCGCTGAGCCAGGTGCATCTGCGCCGCAAGATCTCAAGGCTCGACAACGGCGCCTATCCGCTCGACGACGCCACCGTACAAATCATTCTGGAGATCGCGGGCGAGAACACCCGGATGGTCGACGAGTTGTGCAGCATCGCCATCGCGGACCCCACCCTGCGCGGCGACCAGCTCCGGCTACGCCTGCACGGCCGGCGGGAGACCTACTACCAGGACGACCTCGTCGTGGGCCATCTGATCGGCCGACAACAGCCGCAGGACGCGCTGCTGCTGCAACGCATCTCGCCGCTGCGCCTGCCGGTGGGAATCGGCGTGGTGGCCCGGCTGCTGCGCGACGAACAACCGGGGACGCCGGTGCCGCCCGAGGCACTGGCCGACGCCGCGGACCGGGCGACCCGACTGGCTCGCCTGCACCTGCTTGACGAGGCGACCGCCGGCGACCAGCCGGTCTACTGGCTGCCGCCGGTGCTTGAGCCCCGGGTACGCGGCGGCGACCCGGTGTCGGCCAGTTCCCGCGCCGCCCGGGCCCTGGCCGCCGAGCTCGGCGACTTCGACAACGTGCTCGACCCGGCCAGACTCGACCTGGTGGCGCTGACCGAACTGTTGCGTCTCGCCGTACAGGGCCAGGAGGAATCCCTGGTGGTCCGCTCCGCGCTGACGCTGGCCGGTGCCGCCTCCTGGCACTCGCGCTTCTCTGAAGCTGCGGAGACCTGCCGCCGGGCGATCACGGCGACCGCGCACGCCCTGCTGCACGCGGAGCTGGGCAACGCCCTTCAGGAAAAGGGCGACGCTGAGGTCGCCCAGACCCACTTCCGCCAGTCCCGCAGTGGGCTGGGTGAGCTTTCCACCAAGGAGCGGGCACGGACGTTGGCGCGGCTCGGTTTCTGGCGGCGTCTCTACGATCCGCAGGGGGCCGACCAGGACGAGGACGAGGCACTGGCGCTGGCGCGGAGCTGCGGAGATGCCTGGACCGAAGCGAACTGCCTGCGAACCATCGCGTGCAGCCGGGCCGTCACCGACCCGGCCGGGGCGTTGGCCAACTTCGCCGCCGCCGAACGGATCGCCGCCCGTTTGGTCGGCGGCGAACAGCTCGTGGCGCTGATCGCCATGGACCGGGCCACCTTTCTCTACCCGGCGCTGGACCGGGCCGTCGAGGCCCGTGACGACCTGTTGAAGCTGCACGACTTCTATGCCGGACGCGGTCTGATCATGCATCAGGCCGCCGTACTGCAACGACTCTCGGCCACCTACCTGCAGCTCAACGAGCTTGCCGCCGCGGCCGAGGCGGCACAGCGGGCCATCGCCCTGACCCGCCGCGTCGGGTGGGTCCGCGGCGAGTACGACGCGGTAATCCAGCGCGCGATGGTCGAGGCGCGGCTGGCCAGTGAGCGCGCCGGCCACCAGCAGGGGCGGGTGAACCTGGCCGAGAGCCTGCTCAGGCAGGCCGAGGAATTCGCCGACAAGGTCGGCTGGCCGCAGTTGCAGCGCAACGCGCTGCTGCGGTGGCTGGACTTCTACCGGGTCCAGGGACGAATCGAGGAGCAGCGGCAGCTGCGCGAACGGCTCGACGCCCTACAGGGCGATCTCGCCGAGACGGTGCTGGAGCGAATCGACCGGCTTACCGTCGACGCCGAGATGTCGGTCGACGCCGGGGAGGTCTCGGCGGCCAAGGCCCAGTCCGAGACGGTACTGGGCCTGATCGGTGGGAACCCGGCCCCGCTGTACGAGGCACGCGCGCGGTGGGTGCTGGCCCGGATGGCGGACGACCAGGAAGCGCCGCCGGAAGAGTGCGAGCAGAACCTGCTTCGGCTGGAGCAGCTCTACACCAGCCTGAACGAGACGCGGCTGCCGCAGGTGCGGGTCTGGCTGGGCCGCAGCCAGCTGCGAGCCGAGCGGCCGGACGACGCACGTGAGCACCTGCTCGCCGCGATCGGGCAGATCCAGCAGGAGGGCGGCGACGAGAGCCTGCTCGCGCGGGCCCACGAGATCCTCAGCACCGTACCCGGGGCACCGGCCACGGAGCGGCTGGCCAACCTGTTGATCGGCGCCCGGATCCGGTACGCCAGCGGCGATCTCACCTCGACCGCCGCCGTGTTGCAGGAGGTCGCCAACGCCCGCGCCGACCGTGGTCGCCAGCGGCACAGCCTGCTCGCGGCCCGCGCGCTGGCCCAGGCCAGCGGCAACGTGGCCGTCGAAGGCGGGGTGACCGGCCGCCTGGCCGAGCTGACCGACGACCCGACCGAGCGGAGCCGGTTGCGCGACGAAGGCGTACGGGCCGCCCAGCGCGGCGCGCCGCTCAACGTGATTGTCGGCACCAGGCTGTCCAACCTGCTGGATCCCGACAACGGCGGGACGTTGCTGGAGGAGTTGGGCGCGGTCCGCAAAAGGCTGCAGGCCGACGGCGTCACGCTGCCGACCGTGCACACCACCGACGAGATCGACCTTCCGCAGTTCGCCTGGCAGATCCTGATCTGGGGCGAGTTGGTCGAAGAGGGGTCGCTCGACCAGTACTCCAGGCGGCCCTGGCGGGACAGCGCGCAAGCGGAGCAGCGCGCCCTCGCCGGACGCGACCTCGCGAACCTCGTCGGCGAAGCTGCGCAACGGCATCGGGAGAGGTTCCAAACGCCGGCCGAGGCGCCGCAACGCCCGTTGACCGAACAGGAACGGCATCTGGTCGAGGCCGACCTCGCCGACGACGACCTCTAGCCGGCAGCCCCGCACTGACCATCCTCACCGATCTCGCGGGACAACACCGGGGCGGGAAGCGTCATACACTGTCCAGCCGGCCGTCGAGTGGAGGCTTTGGAAGCACGGGACCTCCACCCGTTACCAGGCAACCGCAACGAGCCTGGCCGGCAGATCGTCAGGTAAGGGACTTGGGTTCCGATCGATCATTGACCCTGGTGACCCTGATCCCTCCGCCAATGGCTGCACGGTCCGAGCAAGCACCTGAATGGAGAGGCGCGACGTGGCATCTCAGGGGACACCCACGAACCGGGCGGGCCGTCGCCGCCTGGCCGCCGCCGTCGGGCTGTGTGGAGGTCTCGCCGCAATTGTCGTGCTCCTCGCTGTGATCCCCAGCGCGACCGACGGCAGGTGGGGCGTTCTCAGCAGCCTGTGGCCATCCTCCTCAGCTACGCCTGAACCAGAGCCGACCTCGAACCCGTCCTCCGACCTGGGGGCTCCCGAGGCACAGCTCATCAAGGACTGCATCAAGCAGACCAAGGGCGAGCAACTGCACGACGAACTCTTCCTGCGTGACCTTCCTGCGGAACGGTTGGGGGATCCGGTCAGCGGCACTCTCGCAACGTCCAGTGAGCCATACGTGCTCTGGCTCTTTGACGCTGATTGCAAGTCATACGAGGCGGCCGCTGTGCCACCTCGAAGCAGTGTCACCTTCAGGGCGTACGTGGGCCAGGTTTGGTACTACGCCGAGGCATCGGCGAAGCAACCCGTTGGCGCCTGCGACTGCCGCGTGTTCAGCCCTTCAAACAGCGGCGTCCCGCAGACGATCAGCGACACCGGAAGGCTTACCTACCGCACGGAATAGGCGAGCCGCGAATCTCCTCCCCGGTCGCCGACGGCACCGCCCTATGCTGCCTGGCATGGCAACAGAGCATGGGTTCATCGACCTGGATCAGTGGGATGGTGGTCCTGTCGGATCGGACGAAGGTCCGGGTGAGCGCGTGCCGTCCAGACAACGGGTGGCGCTGTACCTCGTCGGTACCTTCGCTTTCGGTGTGGCGCTCGGCGGTGTCGGTGTTGCCAAGTTCCAGGAACGCCGCACACAACAGGCACAGGCGGCCACGGTCGCGGTCGACGCCATAGCCGGCCCCACCAGCGAGGGCACCAGACGCGACGGGAATGCCGAGGTGGACGCCAAGCTGACGGTCGTTAACGCTGGCTCCATACCGGTCGTGGTTCGTTTCGTTGGAGCCCGGGAGACGGGCGTGCTGGTACGCGACACCGGCCAGTCACTGTTGTTGCTCCCGGGCAGCACAGGCGGGACAGACGTCCGGCTGATCGTCGATTGCCGCCTGGCCAGCCCGGATCCTCTGCCGATGCGCTTCTCAGTGCAGACCCCCGACCAGGGAGCCACCGAGCTCACCACCCCCGTTGAAATTAGCGCTTGGCACGAACGCGCCGACGCATTTTGTAACGCCTCGCCTGCGGCGACGGGGTGACAGGCAGTTCAGCGGATGCTCGCAGGCTTAACCAGGGTGTTTCGGTGGTGGGCCGGAGGTACCACCATGCGAACCAATCGGCGACCGTCGCCGGCACGCTGTTGCCATTGCGTCCGCACAGGCCTAGTACGTTGCCGGAAGCTCGCTGACGGGGCAGAGCCTGCAGTGAGCGGGTGTTGAGGATCTCGGTGAGCAGGGTCTCGTTGTCGCTGCACAGGCAGCAGCCGGCTGGGCGTACCTGAACGCGGCCGTATCGGCGGGCTACGTCGTTGATCAGGTAGGTGCGCCCTTTGTGGTATCAGATTGGCGGGCATAGCCGACGCGCTAACCCTGCCGTGGACGGGCAAACGTGGCCGCGTACCCGGCTAGGAGGTCGGCCAGGGCCTTGGGTTGGCTGAGCGCCACGCAATGCCCGGCCGCGACCTCGTCGGGGACGATGCCGAGACGGTCGCGTACCAGCCGGCGGAGAAACCCGGCCGGAAAGAAGCGGTCCTGAGTGCACAGCACAAATCTGGTAGGCACGTCGGGCCAGGAGTCGAGGGGCCAGGGGGCGTTCATGGAGGCCTCCGACGGGTGGTTTCGTTCCTTGCTGATCGCCTGCTCGGCCAGTTCGCGGGGCACGTCGTGGTAGTAGGTGACGTACGGGTCGTTGTTGCCGGTGAGGCCGCCGTCACGGGCGGCCTCTTTGCGCACCGCCTGCTCGAAGCCGGTGTTGGACCACCAGTCGCGTGGCGCTTCACCTGGGGAAGGGACCATCGCGCCGACCAGTACGAGGACATCGACCGGAAGCCGTTCAGCGACAAGGGGTGCGGTGAACCCACCGAACGACTGTCCCACGACCACGAGGTCGGTGAGGTTGCCAACCGCGTCGACCACTGCCTCGGCGTAGTCGGTCAACGTGGCCGATTCGTCGTCGGCCGGCAGGTCGGGGCAGATGCAGTCGTGTCCGCGGGTGCGCAGCTCAGCCTCCACCAGGTGCCAGTACCAGCCGACGTCTCCGGCGCCGTGGATCAGGGCAAAGGTACCCACGGTTGGTGCTCCTTCCTCTCGTAGGGGCCGTCGCGCATGACTCCCCGCACCTGGTCCAGGGTGACCTCCGGCGGAAAGTCAGGCATCCACCAAGTCGCGCCCGCTTTGACATACGGCTCAGGGTCAGTGCCCGGCGGCAGGGCGACGGCGACGTCATACGGCGCTGCGCGATGGTGCCGCATATCGGCGAGGGTAGCCACGATCTCGGCCAGCTGGTCGGGGTGTTCGAGGTCGATGGGGAAGAACCCGTCGTAGCGTGCGGCCCGGCTCAGCGGTCTGACCCGGCCAGGGTATCCGCCGACCCATACCGGCACCCGCGGCTGCTGGACCGGCCGGGGAAGGAACCGGATGCCGTCGACGGTGTAATGGTCGGTGCGGTGGTGCACTGGTTCGCCGGACCAGGCGGCGGTGAGGACGTCCATCGCTTCGTCGAGCATGTTGCCGCGCCGCCGGTCGTCGGTCTGCTCGCCGGTCCTGGACAGCTCGCTGCCGTACTTGTCGCTGCCGAGGCCGATACCCAGGGTGAGCCGGCCACCGCTCAGCCGGTCCAGCGTCACCGTCTCGCGGGCCAGCTTGGTAGGCCGACGGCGCGCGACGGGCGTGACCATTGGGCCGAGGCGCAGGCGTTCGGTCGTGGTGGCGACGGCAGCAAGCGTGATCCACGGGTCCGCTACCTGCCGTACCGGTGCGGGCCAGCTCAGGCGGTCCCAAACGAACAGCCCATGCCAGCCGGCCGCCTCCGCCTCGGCCGCCAGCCGTGCGGTTACATGAGGATCGGCCAGATCGTCGAAGAGCGGCAACCAGAGAGCCGAGCGCAAGCAGATGGCCATGCCTTTACCTCCAAGCCCTCGTGCTCACGATCGACGCATCCCGGCGACGGCGTGGTAGCCGCGCGCCGCGCACTCTCACACGAATAAGTCGTGACCACCACGCTAGGCCGCATAAGGCATCACATAAAACGATCGTTCCCGATGAAGGTGATCGGCATTGCCGATGTTCTCGTGCTAACCTCGACCTCGTGTCCGGAGTCGAACTGCGACATCTGGTCACCATGGCCGCCGTCGTCGACGAGGGTTCGTTCGGACGGGCGGCACAGCGGCTGGGCTACACCCAGTCGTCGGTGAGCCAGCAGATCGCGGCGTTGGAAAAGGCAGTCGGCGGCGCGGTATTCGACCGTCCGGGTGGGCCGAAGCCGGTGAGGATCACTCCGCTCGGCAAGGTTGTGCTCACGCACGGTCGTGACCTGCTCGACCGGGCCCAGGCGATGGCGACCGCCCTCGACCGGTTCAGGGCGGGCCAGGGCCGGGTCGACATCGGCACCTTCCAGAGCCTCTCCAACGTGATCCTGCCGCCGGTGGTTCGCGGGCTGCGCGACGAGTTCCCCGGCTGCGACATCCGGCTGTTCGAAGACGAAACCGAAACGCCGCAGGTCGGCCAGGTCGACCTGATGTTCTTTGACCGGCGCATCGACGGCGACGTCGAGCATCTCAAGCTGCTCGACGACCCCTACCTGCTGGTCGCCCCGCGCGACGACTTTCCGGCCGGCCCGGTACGGCTGAGCCGGCTCCACCGCAAGCCGATGGTGGCGTGGCCGCCCACCTGCGACCACCCCCGCGTGGAGCAGGCGTTCGCGCGCGAAGGCGCGCAACCGGAGATCGTCTTCCGCGCCGCGGCCAACGAGGCCGTACTGTCGATGGTCAAAGCCGGCATAGGGTCGGCGATACTGCCGCGACTCGTCCTCCAGGGTGCCAACGTCGCCTCCGACCAGGCGCTGTCCATCCACGAACTGCGGCCGCCGCTTCCGCCACGCGAGATTGTCCTGCTGTGGCAGGCCGGACGCACACACTCTCCACTCGCGGCACGCGCCATCGAGATCGCGGTAGACGTCGCCGCGACATACCGACCTCAAGACCAGACTCGGCAAGGGCGCGCTTAACACGAAGCAGGGCGACGGCTTCGGGCCAGACGTAGCACACACGTGCCGGGGAGCCGTTGAGCCGGCCAGGAACGCCGCCGGGATCCGGAACGTTGATCCAAGACGTACCCGACCGCCGAGCGTCCGCTAGAACGCCTGGGCGGCCCCGGTTCTGCGGCAGAACCTGCCGCGATCAACGCGCGGAACCTCTGCATGGTCCGTACTTCACGGGCAGCGAGCCCACCAAAGCACGCGGCCGGTCCCTGCGGTTCGCGCACCGCCAACCACTGGAGGCGTTCTTGATCACCGAAGGCGGGATGCCCGCCTTGATCAGAGGCGGCGGATGACCAGCCCCGGCCTGACGTCCGAGGCTGCCGCCAGATGCGCGATGTCCTCGGGGTCGCTGGTGAAAACGATTGCGCCGCAGGCCAGAGCGACGGTGACCACACTGGCGTCAACAACGTCACGAGCGCCGGCCTTGCCGCACAGCACGCCGGCCGCCTTCGCAAGCGCATGGGTCATTCGGGCACCAGCGCCGCGATGATCTACCAGCACGCCACGCGTGACCGCGATCACGCCATCGCCGCCGAGATCAGCGCTTGATCTGGCACGTAGCGGCCAGATCGTTTGAGAAACGACAAACGCCCTGGTGGGGAGATCTCCCGCACCAGGGCGTTTCGCTCGGGTGGGG
>NZ_POTY01000086.1 GCF_003236315.1 Micromonospora craterilacus | reverse complement strand
GGATCGGGCGACGCGTCCGGTACCGACGGCTCGGGGGGCGGTGCCGGCCCGGGTGGTTCGGCCGTCGTGGTCGGGTCGACGGGCTGGTCGGCCACCAGCAGGCGGGGTCCTTCGCCGGACGGCTGCGCCGCGCCGGAAGGCGCCGTAGGTCCAGGGAGGACGGCGGCTGCGACGAGCGGGATGTACACGAGGGATCCGGTGGCGACGAGGACTCCCCAGCGGCGGACCCGCCGCTGCCGCCGCCCGGTGACATCGACGAAGATCGGCGCGGACGGGGGAAGGGAGGCGAGGTTCGATGACTGTCCAACGGGGACGCCTGGCGTCCGGCGTCGGTGAATGTTTGCGGCCACTCGGACGAGGCTAAAGGGGCGGTAGGCACCTTATGTCCGCTTCCTTGGAGCCCCCGGGATGTCCAGTCTTCGCACTATGAATATCCGGACTCAAGAGCACAATAAGGCTTTGAAGTGACTAACCACTCAGTGAAGCCGACTCGGGACGGACGGGAATGTTTCTCCGTCCGCCGGAGCGGGTCGATCGACATGCGTCGGTCGCGAGCTGTCGGCTGATCCGTTCACGACTGGCAGCGCAGAGTCCGCGGATGATCACACAGTGGCGGCGGCGGACATGGACCCTCGCCTTGATCGGCTTCCGTCGGAAATCTGACCCGCGCCGCCCCGTTGTGCCGCTGGTCATGGGTGGTTAAGCTTTTGATGCGCGCCCCAATCGCCCGCTTCCCCCGTGGCAGGCGATCGGGGCGCGTCCTTTTACCCGGAAGGGCCCGTGTGCTTCGGCACCGGGCCCTTCGTCGTGGTTCAGATCCAGCGGCCGTCCAACCACATCCGTGCTGACCATTCGGCGTACGGCAGGGCCTGGCCCACGAAGATCGGATAGAAGTACGCGAAACAGAGGACGACGAGCACGACGTACGCCCCGGCTATCACGCCGCCGATCAGCCGGCGATCCCGGCTGGCCTCGTCGTGCACGCCGCCCACCGGCCGGTTGCCGCTCGGCCCGGCCGGCGAGGCGATCGCGCCGAGCACGTAGACCACCGCCAGCACGAGGAACGGCAACGCGGGCGCGGCGTAGAAGGAGAACATCGTCCGGCCGTCGAGGGCGAACCAGAACCACGGCAGCAGGCCCGCGCCCGCGAAGAGCAGGATCGTCCCGGCGCGCCAGTCCCGCCGGGCCAGGCCGAGCCAGACCAGCGCCACCAACGCGGGCAGGAACGACCACCACAGCAGCGGCGTGCCGAGGAGCAGAACCTCCTCGGCGCAGCTCGGCGCGCCGCAGGCGCTTTCACCGGTCCAGTGGAACGCCACCGGCCGGCCCAGCAGCAGCCACTGCCACGGCCAGGACTGGTACTTGTGCGGGTCGTCGAGCTGGTTGTGGAAGCCCAGCGCCGCCTGGTGGTACTGCACCAGGTTCCACAGCGCGCCGAGCACCGGCGTGTCGCTGAGCCTGGCCCCCGGGTACCGCTCGGCGAGCCGGTAGTAGCCGTCCTGGCCGAGCAGCCAGCCCGACCAGGTCGCCACGTAGGTGACCGCCATCAGCAAGCCGGCGAGCACCATCCAGGGCACCCCGTCGAGCAGGGTGTCCCACCACGGCCGGCGTACCCCGGCCGAGCGGCGGGCGCCGACGTCCCAGAGGAGCATCAGCAGCGCGAAGGCCGGCACGAAGAACAGCGCGCTCCACTTCACCGCGAAGGCGCAGCCGAGCAGCACCCCGGTCGCCAGCCGCCACCAGGGCCAGTTCCGCCATCCGCCGGGCGGGCGGCCGGCGCGCCCCCGGGCCGTGGGATCCAGGCCCGCTTCCAGCGCCCGGGCCCACCGCCGGCGCGTCGCGTCCCGGTCGAGCACCAGCGCGCCGAACGCGGCCAGCACGAAGAAGAGCAGGAAGATGTCCAGCAGCGCGGTGCGGGACAGCACCAGGTGGAAGCCGTCGACCGCGAGCAGCAGGCCGGCGGTGCAGCCGAGCACCGTGGAGCGGAACATCCGGCGACCGATCCGGACCAGCATCAGCACCGACAGGGTGCCGAGAAGTGCCGCCGAGAAGCGCCAGCCGAACTCGGGCGAGGTGGTCCACAGGTGCCCGGGCACCGAGATGCCGTGCTCGGCATCCGCGTAGCCGAAGGCCCACTCGCCGAAGCCGATCAGCCACTTGCCCAGCGGTGGGTGGACGACGTACGACGGGCCGCCGTCCTTGTAGTTCCACTCGACGCCCTTGTCGACCAGGCCCCAGGCGTCCCGGGCGTAGTAGATCTCGTCGAAGATCTTGCCCGGCGGGTGGCTGAGATTGGCAAACCGGATGATCGCCGCGATCGCCACCACCACCGCAGTGGCCAGCCACGACCGGCCGTCCAGCCGGGCCTCGACGGTGGCCAGCCGGCGGCGAACCATCGCCGGCACGCCACCACCCGCCGGGTCGGAGGGGTCGGTCCCGGTCACGGAAACCTCCGGCGCCGGGCGGTCCGCGCTCGCGCTCTGTGCTGTCGACGCACTCGTCACCCGGCGATCGTAGGCTGCGGAGGGGGGCGGTGGCGTCTGTCGTCCCCAAATCCGGTACGACCATCGATGAAGGAGCACGCACTCGTGGGTGAAATGTCCGAACCGGGTCGCCTGATTCTGCTCGGCGCGCCGCTCGGCAACCCCGCCGACGCCTCCACCCGGCTCCGTGAGGTGCTGGTCGCCGCCGACGTGGTCGCCGCCGAGGACACCCGGCGGCTGAGTCGGCTGGCCCGCGACCTCGACGTGACGATCCCCGGGCGGATCGTCTCCTACTTCGAGGGCAACGAGGAGCGGCGCACCCCGGAACTGGTCGAGGTGCTCGCCGCCGGATACCAGGTCGCGCTGGTCACCGACGGTGGGATGCCCAGCGTGTCCGACCCCGGCTACCGGCTGGTCCGGGCGGCCCTGGACGCCGGCATCCCGGTCACCGCCGCGCCCGGGCCCAGCGCCGTCACCACCGCCCTGGCGCTGTCCGGCCTGCCCTGCGACCGGTTCTGCTTCGAGGGGTTCCTGCCGCGCAGCCCTGGCGCCCGCCGCGCCCGGCTGCGGACGCTGGCCAACGAGGAGCGGACGCTGGTCCTCTTCGAGGCGCCGCACCGCGTCGCCGCCGCCCTCGCCGACCTGGCCGACGCGTTCGGCGCCGACCGGCCCGCCGCGGTGTGCCGGGAGCTGACCAAGACGTACGAGGAGGTGCTGCGCCGCCCGCTCGGCGAGCTGGCCCGGTGGGCGGGCGAGGGTGACCCGCGGGGCGAGATCACTCTCGTGGTGGCCGGTGCCCCGGCGACGCCCGCGACCCGCCCCGACGACGACGTGCTGCGCGCCGCGGTGGCCGAGCGGGAGGCCGCGGGCCTGACCCGCCGCGACGCCATCACCGAGGTCGCCACCACCTTCGGCTTACGCCGGCGGGAGGTTTACGCCGTCGTGCACCAGGTGTAAGGAAGGGCCCCTTCTTAACGCCTCCGGTAGAGGAAGGGCCCCTATTAACAACATCGCGGCGGCCGTGCGGCTTACCAGGCGGCGGCGAGGAAGCCGAGGGTGATCAGCAGCGGGCCGGTGAGCGCGGCGGTGACCGCCCAGCGTCGGGCGCGCGGGTCGGGCAGCCGGGTCGCGCCCGTGCATCGGGCGATGCCCCATGCGCAGCCGAGTACGGCCAACAGGCCGAGCAGCCAGCGCAGGTGGGCACCGGCACCACGGTCGGCGTACGCGGTGTCGTCGCCCGGGCCGGTCATCCGGGCAGGCAGGATCGCGCCGGCCGTCGCCCGGTGCTCGGGTACCCCGCTGACCCGTACGCCGTGGGTCCGGAACGCCTCGTCCGCCGCGGTGAAGATCCCCCGGCACCGCTGGGTCAGCCCGTCGCCGGTGCACTCGGTCACGACCACCGTGCCCGAGGTGGCATGCCCGACCGCGAGCCAGAACGGTCCGGCGCTGACCCAGGCGAAGAAGGCCGCCGTCAGGCTCAGCCCGAGCAGCGCGGGCAGCCCCCGCAGCGGGTCCGGCGGGCGGCGGGCCCGGTCCCGGTGGCGGCGCGCCGGCCAGACCCGGCGCCACCACGGGCTGCGGTCACCGGTCGCCTCCGGCCGTACCGGCGTACCGTCCCAGTGCACCTCCTCGATGGGCGCCCAGAACGTGTCGTCGTCCGGCGTACCCCCGTCGGTGGACTGACCCCGACGGGCCCGGCGGCCGGACGACCGCACGGGGACCCGGCGCGGCACCGCGTCGACCGGCGCGCCGGTGGTCGGCTCCAGCTCGACGGCGGCCGGGCCGGCGGGGTCGGAACCCTCCGGCGCGGCCGGCGGCACCGTCCGGGGATGCGGCGCCACGGCATGGGTACGCGACGACGCGGCCGGGTCCGGCCGGGTGTCGCTGGGGAGGTCGTCCTCGTGGTCGGGGGCGGCTCGGCTGCCAGTCACGCGCTTCATTGGACACCGGTGGATGTTCACGGCCGGGCAGCTCAGACAGCGTGTCGGCGACAAATCGGACCAGCGAGCCGGTCGCGGATGGCCGCTCGGCCCGCCGGGCACCCCTATTGGTTCGCAGTCACCCGGGGCGGGTCACTAGGCTTGCTTGGCATGAGTCACGTTCTCGCGGCAGTGGCCTGGCCATACGCCAACGGCCCGCGCCACATCGGCCACGTTTCCGGTTTCGGCGTTCCCTCCGACGTCTTCTCCCGGTACATGCGGATGGCCGGCCACGACGTGCTCATGGTCTCCGGCACCGACGAGCACGGCACCCCGATCCAGGTGCAGGCCGACGCCGAGGGGCTGACCCCCCGTGAGCTGGCCGACCGGTACAACCGGGTGATCGTGGAGGACCTGCACGGCCTCGGTCTCTCCTACGACCTGTTCACCCGCACCACCACCCGCAACCACTACGCGGTGGTGCAGGAGCTGTTCGAGGGGATGCACCGCAACGGCTACATCGTGCCGAAGACCACCATGGGCGCGATCTCCCCGTCGACCGGCCGGACCCTGCCCGACCGGTACATCGAAGGCACCTGCCCGATCTGCGGCTACGACAGCGCCCGCGGTGACCAGTGCGACAACTGCGGTAACCAGCTCGACCCGATCGACCTGATCAACCCCAAGTCGAAGATCAACGGGGAGACGCCGAAGTTCGTCGAGACCGAGCACTTCTTCCTCGACCTGCCCGCCCTGGCCGAGATCCTGCGGCAGTGGCTGGACGCCCGCGAGGGCTGGCGCCCCAACGTGCTGCGGTTCTCCAGGAACCTGCTGGACGACCTCCAGCCCCGGGCCATCACCCGCGACCTGGAGTGGGGCGTGCCGATCCCGCTCGACGGCTGGCGCGAGCGCACCGACAAGCGGATCTACGTCTGGTTCGACGCGGTGATCGGCTACCTGTCCGCGTCCATCGAGTGGGCCCGCCGCACCGGCGACCCCGAGGCGTGGCGCCGGTGGTGGTCCACCGACGGTGAGGGGAAGGACGCCCAGTCCTACTACTTCATGGGCAAGGACAACATCGTCTTCCACTCGGTGATCTGGCCCGCGCTGCTCGCCGGCTACTCCGGTGAGGGCAGCCGGGACGGCGAGCCGGGCCAGCTCGGGCGGCTCAACCTGCCCACCGAGGTGGTCTCCAGCGAGTTCCTGACCATGGAGGGACGCAAGTTCTCCTCCTCCCGCCGGGTGGTCATCTACGTCCGGGACTTCCTCGAACGGTACGACGCCGACGCGCTGCGCTACTTCATCGCGGTCGCCGGCCCGGAGAGCAACGACACCGACTTCACCTGGGCCGAGTTCCTCCGCCGCAACAACGACGAACTGGTCGCCGGCTGGGGCAACCTGGTCAACCGGTCGGTGTCGATGGCGGCGAAGAACTTCGGCGAGATCCCGGCGGTCGGCCCGGACGGGCTCACCGAGGCCGACGAGGCACTGCTCGCCGTGGCCCGCGCCGGCTTCGCCACGGTCGGCGACCTGATCGGCCGGCACCGGCAGAAGCAGGCGATCGGCGAGGCGATGAAGGTGGTCGCCGAGGCCAACAAATATCTTTCCGACCAGGCGCCGTGGAAGCTCAAGGGCGAGGCGGACAAGCCCCGGATGGGCACCATCCTGCACGTCGCCCTCCAGGTGGTCAGCGACGCCAACACGCTGCTCACCCCGTTCCTGCCGCACTCCGCGCAGAAGGTGCACGAGCTGCTCGGCGGCAGCGGGGTGCACGCCCCGATGCCGGTCATCGAGGAGGTGTCCGACCTCGACGGCGGGCCCGCGTACCCGGTGTTGACCGGGGACTACACGCAGGGCACGCGCTGGGAGTCCGTACCACTGGAGGTGGGCCGGCCGCTCGCCGCGCCCAAGCCGGTGTTCCGCAAGCTCGACCCGTCGATCGTCGACGAGGAACTGGCCCGGCTCGGCGGCTGACCCGCGGCCCCGGCCGCCAGGACGGCACCGCGCGACGGGCGCGACCCCGACACCGGGGTGGCGCCCGTCGCGCGTCTCGGCTCTGACCGACGCGGCCGGGTCAGCGCCGGATCCTGCGTCAGGCCCGCGCCATCGCCGGTGCCGGATCCTGGGTCAAGCCCGCGCCATCGCCGGTGCCCCGATGAACTCCATGATCGCCTCGTTGACCTGGTCGGCGTTGGTCCACGGGGTGCCGTGCGGCGCGCCCTTCAGGGTGACCAGCCGACTGTCGGAGAGCATCGGCTGAAGCCGCTGCCCGGTCTTCGGGTACGGCAGGACGTTGTCCTTGTCGCCCTGCACGATCAGGATCGGTACGTCGATCCGCGACACGTCGGCCCGGAAGTCGGTGCCCCAGGCGTCCACGCAGTCGTGCGTGCCCTTCGCCGAGGCCCGCGCGCCGATCTCCCAGTGCGCCCGGTACGCCTCGTCGCTGACCAGCTTGCCCCGGTTCTCCTCGTAGTTGAAGAAGGCGTTGCAGAACTGGGTGAGGTACGCGAACCGGTCCTTGATGATGGCCTGTTTGAACCCTTCGAACAGGCTCGCCTCGACACCCTCCGGGTTGTCCGACGCCTGGACCAGGTACGGCGCGAGTGGTGCCAGCAGGACGGCCCGGTCCACCCGGTCCGAGCCGTACGCGCCCAGGTAGCGGGTCACCTCGCCGGTGCCCATCGAGTGGCCGACCAGGATCGCGTTACGCAGATCCAGTTCGGTCATCAGCACGTCGAGGTCGGCGGCGAAGGTGTCGTAGTCGTACCCGAACGTCGGCTGCGCCGAATTGCCGAAACCGCGCCGGTCGTACGTGATCACCCGATATCCGGCCGCGAGCAGCGGTCCGGTCTGCTTCTCCCAGGTCGCCCCGTTGAACGGGAACCCGTGGATCAGCACGATCGGCTGACCGGAGCCGTGGTCCTCGTAGTACAGGTCGATGGGCGCGGAGTTCTCCGTCCCGACGGTGATGAAGGGCATTTCCACTCCTACGGTCGGACAACGTTGTCGCCCGCGCATTCCCGCGTCACCGACCGATATGCGCGGCCCCGATCCCGCGCCGCGCGGGGCGGGGCCACGGTCGGCCCGTCAGAGGACGTACGGGTGGTCCACCACCTGGTCGTCGGTGACCTCGTTGCCCGGGGCCCACGCCTCGTAGACACCCCGTTCGTGGCACTGTGCCCCGACCGCGACCACCGCGTCCGGATTCGGATGACGCAGCCGCAGTCGCAGCCAGCCCGACTCCTCCCGGAGCACCAGACAGGGCACCCCGCGCCAGGCGGCCAGGCGCAGCCGGCGGGACGCCCCGTCGACCGGGTACCGGGCGGCCCGGGTCAGCGCCAGCACCCGGAACCCGCCGGGCAGGTCGGCCACCGCCTCGTACTCGCCGCCCGCGTACGTGCCGACCAGCCGGGTGGAGCGGGGCGCGTCGCCGGTCGGCACGTACTCCTGGTCCGGCGACAGACCCGGCACCGCGGCGAGCAGATGCCGCCACTGTGGACCGACCATCCGCAGCCAGCCGCGCTGCTCGGCCTGGTAGGCGTAGAGCACCACCTCCAGCCCCTCCGCCGGGTAGGCCAGCAGGGTGGCGTTCGCCGGCATCGGCAGGTCGGCGAAGTCGCGGGTGACGAACTCGGGGATCAGATGGTGGCTGCTCGGCGTGAACCCGGTGCCCAGCACCGCCGGCCCCAGCCGGTCACGGGCGCCCAGCGCGGTCAGGCCCCGGTACGACGCACCGGACGGCACGTCGTAGTCGCCGGGGTCGGCGGCGCGCCACCGCAGCGCGTACGTCACCTCCACCCCTTCCCGGTCGCCCCCGCCGTCGGTGCGCAGCACGGTGGTGGCCGCCGGGGTGCGCAGGTGCGCCACGTCGTGTTCGCGGTAGCAGAAGCCGTGCGGCAGCCAGCCCCGCACGTACCCGGCCAACTGCCGGGCGGAGAGGATCTTCATCATCCGCGTGCCACGTCGTACGGCGGCCGAGGCGCGCACCGCCGTGAGCAGCGGGTCGTCCGCCGCACCGGGCTGCTGGCCGAGCCGGTGCACCTCCGCCCAGCCGCGCTCCCGGTGCAACGGCACCAGCAGCGGCGCCTCCGGCTCCTCGGTCGGCTCGGCCATCCCGAGCACGGCGGTGACCTCGGTGACATGCACGAACCGTCGCCACGGCAGCGCCGAGTTCTGCCGGGGAGCCCACTCGAAACCGGCCACCTCGTCCGCGCTGAACAACTCGTACGCCGCGCCCCGGGCGATCTCCTCCGCCGGGTAGACCGCGCCGCCGAACGCCACCCGCAGGCCGGTCCGCTCCGGTGCCGTACCGTCGGTCCGCGAAGTAACGCTCACGTCGTCGGCTCGCTTCGCGCGCCGATGGCACGAGGCACCGAGCCGCCGTGCCGGATAACACGCTCGCAAAGCCCGCTCACGTCGTCACCTCACTTCACGCATTCATCCGGCGACGGTAGGGGCGCCCGGCGTAGTCGAGGTGAACTGCGGGTGGCGGTCGGGTGGACTCGGCCAGTGTGTGATGCTGTCGACTGATGAGCGAATCGACCGAAACCCGCAGCCAGCGCGCATCTCGCCGGGCCGGCGAGTTCCCACCCGCACCCGAGCCGCTGCCCCAACCGGTGCTGGACAGCCACACCCACCTGGACATCACCGTCAGCGAGGCCGGCGTACCGGGCGGCAGCACCGCCGCCGAACCGGTCGCCGCGGCGATCGAGGTCGCCGCCGCCGTGGGCGTCGACCGGCTGGTGCAGGTCGGTGTGGACGTCGACTCCTCCCGCTGGGGTGCCGAGGTGGCCGAGAAATACCCGGCGGTGCTGGCCACGGTGGCGCTGCATCCCAACGAGGCGCCCCGGCTGGCCGACCTCGACGCCGCGTTACGCGAGATCGAGGCACTGGCCGCCCGGGACCGGGTGCGCGGCGTCGGCGAGACCGGAATGGACAGCTACCGCACCGGCGACGAGGGCCGGGCCGCGCAGGAGGAAAGCTTCCGCGCGCACATCGCCATCGCCAAGCGGTACGGCAAGACCCTGGTCATCCACGACCGCGACGCGCACGCCGACGTGCTGCGCATCCTGGACGACGAGGGCGCGCCGGACACGGTGGTGCTGCACTGCTTCTCCGGTGACGCCGAGTTCGCCGCCGAGTGCGTCCGCCGGGGATACCTGCTCAGCTTCGCCGGCACCGTGACCTTCGCCAGCGCCGGGGCCCTGCGCGAGGCCGCCGCGCTGACCCCGCTCGACCAGATCCTGGTGGAGACCGACGCGCCGTACCTCACCCCCGTGCCGCACCGGGGACGGCCGAACGCGTCGTACCTGATCCCGCTGACCGTGCGGGCCCTGGCCGCCACCACCGGCACCGACCTCGACGAGTTGTGCGCCGCCATCTCCACCACCGGCGAGCGCGCCTTCGGCCCCTGGCACTGACCGGCGAGCGAAGTGTTAATAGGGGACCCTTCCTCTACCGGAGGCGTTAATACGGGGCCCTTCCTTGGCCCGTAGGCTGTCGGGTTATGGCCGCAGACCTGCTCGGACCGGCGGAGATTCGGGACCTCGCCGCCCGGCTCGGCGTCGCACCCACCAAGAAGCTCGGCCAGAACTTCGTGCACGACCCGAACACCGTCCGCCGGATCGTGAACACCGCCGGGCTCACCCCCGACGACGTGGCGCTGGAGGTCGGCCCAGGGCTCGGCTCGCTCACCCTCGCCCTGCTGCCCGCCGCCGCCCACGTGCACGCCGTCGAGATCGACCCGACGCTGGCCGGCGCCCTGCCCGACACCGCCGCCCGACACGCCGGCCCGGACGCCGGCCGGCTCACCGTCCACCACGCCGACGCGCTGCGGATCACCGCCGCCGACCTGACCGACCCGGCGCCGACCGCGCTGGTGGCGAACCTGCCCTACAACGTCGCCGTGCCGGTGGTGCTGCACCTGCTCGCCGAACTGCCCAGCCTCCGGCACGGGCTGGTGATGGTGCAGAAGGAAGTCGCCGACCGGCTCGTCGCCGGCCCCGGATCGAAGGTGTACGGCATCCCGTCGGTCAAACTCGCCTGGTACGCCCGCGCCCGGGCCGCCGGGAAGGTGCCACCGAACGTGTTCTGGCCGGTGCCCAACGTCGACTCCGGCCTGGTGGCGTTCACCCGCCGCGAGCCGCCCCGGACGGACGTGGCCCGGAAACAGGTCTTCGCCGTGGTGGACGCCGCTTTCGCGCAGCGCCGCAAGACCCTGCGGGCGGCCCTGGCCGGCTGGGCCGGCGGTGCCGACCGGGCCGCCGCGGCGCTCACCGCCGCCGGGGTGGACCCCGGCGCCCGCGGCGAATCACTCACCGTCGAGCAGTTCGCCGCCGTCGCCGCGTCGGCCCCGAGCCGTACGCCGGCCGCGCAGTAGGCTGACGCGGACGCCGGAACCGGCCGCCGACACCGCCGAGGAGCTGATCGTGGACAAGTCGTTCGACATCCGGTCGCGGGTCCGGGACATCACCCCGTGACCGAGGCCTGGCGTCCGGAGGACGACGAGGAGCGACGCGGAGCCAGCGGACCGGTCCGCGTACGCGTGCCCGCCAAGGTCAACCTGCACCTGGGGGTCGGCCCGCTGCGCCGGGACGGCTACCACGAACTGAACACCGTCTACCACGCGATCTCGATCTACGACGAGCTGACCGCGCGACGAGGCGACACGCTCACCCTCACCATGGAGGGCGAAGGCACCGGCGAACTGGCCCTCGACGACTCCAACCTGGTCATCCGGGCGGCCCACGCCCTCGCCGGGTACGCCGGCGTGATGCCGCACGCCCGCCTGCACCTGCGCAAGCAGATCCCGCTCGCCGGTGGGCTCGCCGGCGGCAGCGCCGACGCCGCCGCCGCCCTGGTCGCCTGCGACGCGCTGTGGGGCACCGGCCTGTCCCGCGACGAACTGGCCGGCATCGCCGCCGACCTCGGATCGGACGTGCCGTTCCTGATCCACGGCGGCACCGCGCTGGGCACCGGCCGGGGCGAAGCGGTCAGCCCCGTCCTGGCCCGCCCCACCTCCTGGCACTGGGTGGTCGCCATCGCCGACGGCGGACTCTCCACCCCGGAGGCGTACCGCGAACTCGACCGGCTCCGCGACACCGGCGCCGCCGGCCCGCCGCTCGGTAGCACCGACGCGCTGCTCGGCGCGCTCCGGCAGCGCGACCCCCGGGTGCTCGCCCCCACCCTCGGCAACGACCTGCAGGACGCCGCCCTGGCAATGCGCCCCACGCTGGCGGCCACCCTGAAGGCCGGCGAGGCGGCCGGGGCACTCGCCGGCATCGTCTCCGGCTCCGGGCCCACCTGCGTCTTCCTCACCGCCGACGCCGCCGACGCCGAACGTGTCGCCGCCGAGCTGGAAGCCGCCGGGGTCTGCCGGCAGGCCCGCACCACACACGGCCCGGTCCACGGCGCCCGGATCACCTGACGCCGAGTCACCCCGCCCCGCCCGACATACCCGGGCGGGGCGTCCGCGTACCCTGGAAGGCCAGGCGTCCCCAGGTGCCCGCCGGCACCGGGACGCCTTGATCATGGAAGGTGGGGGAGTGGCCAACATCGTCAACCTGGACCGGGTGTCCAAGGGCTACGGCGCGGCCGGGCCACTGCTCACCGACGTCTCGCTCGGCCTGGACGACGCCGACCGGATCGGCGTGGTCGGGCTCAACGGCGCCGGCAAGTCCACCCTGCTGCGGCTGCTCACCCGCACCGAGGACCCCGACGACGGCCGGGTCACCCACCGCCGCGACCTGCGGGTCGCCTGGCTGCCGCAGAACCTCACCCTCAAGCCCGACGCCACCGTCCGCGACGTCGTCCTCGGCACCGAATGGCTCGCCGAGAGCATGGGCGCCGAACACGAATGGGCCGGCGACGCCGGCGTACGCGCCATCCTCGACGGCCTCGGCATGGCCCACCTCGGCCTCGACGCGCCGGTCGGGCCGATGTCCGGCGGCGAGCGCCGCCGGGTCGCCCTGGCCGCCCTGCTGGTCCGCGACGCCGACCTGCTCATCCTCGACGAGCCCACCAACCACCTGGACGTCGGCGGCGTCGACTGGCTGGCCCGGCACCTGCTCGGCCGCAAGGGCGCCCTGGTCGTGGTCACCCACGACCGCTGGTTCCTCGACGCGGTCTGCACCACCACCTGGGAAGTGGCCGACCAGACCGTGCACGCCTACGAGGGCGGCTACGCCGCCTGGATCCTGGCCCGCGCCGAACGCGAGCGGGTCGCCGCCGCCACCGAGGCCCGCCGGCAGAACCTGCTCCGCAAGGAGATCGCCTGGCTGCGCCGCGGCCCACCGGCCCGCACCTCGAAGCCGAAGTTCCGCATCGACGCCGCCAACGCGCTCATCGCCGACGTGCCGCCGCCGCGCGACACCATGTCGCTGCAACGGCTGGCCACCGCCCGGCTCGGCAAGCAGGTGTACGACCTGGAGCAGGTCCGGCTGCACGCCGGCCCCAAGACCATTCTCGACGACGTCACCTGGCAGGTCGGCCCCGGCGACCGGGTGGCCATCCTCGGCGCCAACGGTGCCGGCAAGACCACCCTGCTGCGCTTGCTCGCTGGCCTCACCCGCCCCGACGGCGGCCGGCTGATCACCGGCAGCACCGTCCGAGCCGCCTTCCTCTCCCAGGAACTCGCCGAACTCCCCAGCGAGCTGCGTGTCCTCGAAGCCGTCGAGGAGGTCGCCCGGCGGGTACGCCTCGGCGACCGGGAAATCTCCGCCGCCCAGCTCGCCGAGGTGTTCGGCTTCGACGACCGGCGGCTCTGGACCCCGGTCGGCGACCTCTCCGGCGGCGAGCGCCGCCGGCTGCAGATGCTGCGCCTGCTCGCCGGCGAGCCGAACGTGCTGCTGCTCGACGAGCCCACCAACGACCTCGACACCGACACCCTCGCCGCGCTGGAGGACCTGCTCGACTCCTGGCCCGGCACCATCGTGGTGGCCAGCCACGACCGCTACCTCATCGAGCGGGTGGCCGACTCGGCGTACGGGCTGTTCGGCGACGGCCGGCTGGTCCACCTGCCCGGCGGCATCGACGAGTACCTCGCCCGGACCACCGGCCGCCCCGCACCCGGCCGGACCGCCACACCCGCCGCTGCCGCGACCACCGCCCCGGCCGACGGCACCGGGATGAGCGCCGCCGAGGCCCGGCAGGCCCGCAAGGACCTGGCCCGACTGGAACGGCAGGTCGGCAAGCTGGAGCAGAAGGAGGCGGCGCTGCTCGACCAGCTCGCCGCGAACGCCACCGACTACGGCAAGGTCGCCGAGCTGGACGCCCAACTCACCCAGGTACGGGCCGAGCGGGAACAGATCGAGGAGGCGTGGCTCGCCCTGGCCGACGAGATCCCTGCCGGCTGACCCTCCGGCCACCAGCGGCAGCGACCCGACCTGCGGCTACCGGCGACCCGCGGGGACCCCGTGTGCGGCGTCACACCGCCGGGTGCGGGACAATCGCGGACGACCCCTCACCCAACGGCGTTGGAGACACAGACATGGCCCACACCCCCGTCAACCACCCCGCGCGGCCGATCTACCGGGCGATCGGCGGGCTGACCGGTCTGTACCTGGTGGTCTTCGGTGTGATCGGCTTCTTCGTCAGCAGCGGAGAGCCCTTCTTCGGCCAGGGCGACACCCAGGCCCTGGGGCAGGGCACGAACCTCGGCTTCTCGCTGTTCAGCATCGCGGTCGGCGCCGTCGTGCTGGCCGGCACCGCGATCGGTCGTAACCTCGACGTGCTGGTCAACCAGTGGATGGCGTACCTGATCATGGTGGTCAGCCTGGCCGGGCTCGCCTTCGTCCGGACCGAGGCCAACATCTTCAACGTGAGCGTCGCGACGGTCATCGTGCTGATGGTTCTCAGCATGGTGCTGCTGATGGCCGGCATGTACGGCAAGGTCGGCACCGACGAGGAGAACGAGGCGTGGCAGAAGGCGCGCCTCGTGCTCTGAGCTTCCTGCTGGTTTCGCTTGAGGTTTTCGCCGGAGCCCGACCCGCTCCGGGCGGTCAGGCTTGATCCCTGCGCGGGTCGGGCTCCGGCGAAAACCTGTCCTGGTCCCGCTGCGTCCGAGCGTTGCGGCTGGGGAAGTCGAAAATCTTGATCTGTTCCCGCTCCGTCCGAGCCTTGCTGCCGGCGGGGTGGGATCTTCTTGTGGCGCGGTCCGGCATGGCGTTTTGAGGGACGTGGGGTTCCTGCCGGGGGACAATTGTTCCGATTGTTCCTATTGGCGTGGAGGGGTCATGCCGCACTTCCCGGTGAACCACCCGGCCCGGCCGATCTACCGGGTCCTGTCCGGACTGATCGGGCTGTACATCCTGGTGTTCGGCGTCTGGGGCACCGCACTCACCGTGGGGAAACCGCTGTTCGGCCGGGGCAGCGACTGGGCTCTCGGGCTCCGCACCAACCTGGCCTTCTCGCTGGTCTCCATCGTCTTCGGGATCGTGCTCATCGTCGGTGCCTCCCGACGCGGCAACCTCGGCCACTACATGAACCTGACCGCCGGCGTCGTCTTCCTGGTCACCAGCATCCTGATGATGTCGGTGCTGCAGACCCAGGCCAACTTCCTGAACTTCTCCATGTCGACCGTGGTCGTCTCGATGCTCTTCGGCCTGGTCCTGCTCGGCACCGGCCTGTACGACAAGGTCGGCCCGCCCGAGCACGCCGAGGCCGAACGCAACCGTCGCTACCATCCGGTCGCCGAGATCCATCGCCGCCGCTGACCGGCGGCCCACCCAACGAGGTGCCCGGTCCACTGACGGGGTCGGTCAGCGACTGCGAACGGTGATCAGCCCCGGCTTCGCCTCCAGGTGCGACAACCCGTTCCAGGACAGGTTCACCAGGTGCGCGGCCACCGTCTCCTTGCGCGGCTTGCGCACCTCCAACCACCAGCGGCCGGTCAACGCGACCATGCCCACCAGCGCCTGCGCGTACAACTCGGCCAGCTTCGGGTCGTACCCCCGGCTGGAGAACTCCGCGCCCAGAATGTGCTCCACCTGATGCGCCACATCGTTCATCACGCTGCTGAAGTTGCCCGTCGCGGAGAGCACCGGCGACTCCCGCACCAGCACCCGGAATCCGCTCGTCTCCTCCTCGATGTACCCGAGCAGGGCCAGCGCCGCCTGCTCCAGCAACTCCCGCGGATGGCCGGCGGTCAGCGCCGTGGTGATCCGGTCCAGCAGGGACCGGACCTCCCGGTCCACCACCACCGCGTAGAGGCCCTCCTTGCCGCCGAAGTGCTCGTACACCACCGGCTTGGAGACCTTGGCGCGGGCCGCCACCTCCTCGATGGAGGTGGCGTCGAAACCTCGCTCCGCGAAGATCTGCCGACCGATCGAGATCAGCTGCTCGCGACGCTGGGCCGCCGACATACGTACCCGCGAGGTCGGCTTGGCCGACCCGGCGGCAACCGTCCGTCGCCGGCGCTTGCCGCCCTCCTCGCTGGGAACCTCGGCCATCTCGGCACCTCGCTGGCGCTCGGTGACGCCCTGTCGTGGGATGCTGCCTGCGTTCTGCCCGGTCACCCGAACATACTGTCAGGTAACTTGCCGGTCGGCCGCCCGGTTACCGCTACGCCGCCGCCTGGTCCGCCGACTTCACCAGTTTCGCCGCGATCCGCTCCGGCTTCGGCCAGCGGACGTCGGACGCCGCGCCCACCTTCTCGAACAGCCAGATCACCCGGGCCGAGATGTCGATCTGACCCCGCAGGACGCCGTGCCGCGCGCTGGTCGGATCGGCATGGTGCAGGTTGTGCCAGCTCTCCCCGAAGGACAGCAGGGCCAACGGCCAGAAGTTGGACGCCCGGTCGCCGTGGCGCATCATGAACGGCCGCTCGCCGTACACGTGGCACACCGAGTTGATCGACCAGGTGACGTGGTGCAGCAACGAGATGCGGACCAGGCCGGCCCAGAACAGCGCGGTCAGCGCGCCCTGCCAGGACCAGGTCAACAACCCGCCCATCAGCGCGGGGCCGAGCACCGAGACGGCCGCCAGCACCGGGAACAACTTGTCCATCCGCCGGATGTCCCGGTCGGCCAGCAGGTCCGGGGCGAAGCGCTCCCGGTTGGACAGCTCGCGGCCGAACAGCCAGCCGACGTGCGCGTGGAACAGCCCCTTGGTCAGGCCACGCAGGGTGGAGCCGAACCGCCACGGCGAGTGCGGGTCGCCCTCCAGGTCGGAGAAGGCGTGGTGGCGCCGGTGGTCGGCCACCCACTGGATGACGTCGCCCTGCACGGCGAGCGAGCCGGAGGTGGCCAGGGCGATGCGCAGCCACCGCTTCGCCTTGAACGAGCCGTGGGTGAAGTAGCGGTGGTAGCCGACCGTGATGCCCAGGCCGGACAGCACGTACCAGAACGCGGCGATGCCCACGTCGACCCAGCTGAGCCAACCGCCCCAGGCGACCGGCACGGCGGCGATGAGCGCCGCGAACGGGATCACCACGAAGGCCCACAGCGCGACCAGGATGCCCCGGGACTGGGTGCCCTCGGTCAGGGGTTTCGGGCCGGCCGGATGAGGGTCGAGCAGGGCGGTGGACATGGCACCTCGCAGGGGACGGGTGGGAAACGCGAATCTACGCCTACGTCACCGTAACTTACGAGGCCGGTAGATCACATCAGACAGCGACGCGAACGAATGCCCTGACTGTCGTACGCTCGCCCTAGCCTGCACCGCATGACCGATTCCCGCGCCGCCGAAGTGCGTCGCCTGCGCACCGAGGAGCACCTCTCGGTCCGGGAGATCCAGGCCCGCACCGGTCTTGGCCGCAACCGGGTGTACGAGCTGCTGCGCGGCGTCCCGCCGCCGGAGCGGACCCGGCGGCCGAACGCCAAGGACGACCTGCGCGCTGAGGCGGTGGCGCTCCGGTCGACCGGGCACTCGGTGCCCGAGATCGCGCGGCGGTTGACGGTGAGCAAGTCGACGGCGTCTCTCTGGGTGCGGCACGTTCCGCTCGACCGGGAGGCGGAGGAGGAAGTGGAGCGCCGCCAAGCCCACTCGAAGGCGATGACCGAGGCCCGTTGGGCGGCGTACCGTCGCACGCGCGACGAGGCGCAGGCGGAAACCCACGCGTCGGCCGCCGTGGCCGTCGGACGACTTGGCGAGCGCGACCTACTGCTGCTCGGCGCGGCCATCTACTGGTGCGAGGGTACGAAATCGAAGCCATGGCGCCGGTACGACCATGTGCAGTTCGTCAACAGCGACCCGGGGCTGTTGTCGCTCTTTCTGCGCTTCCTGGAAACCTGCGGGGTCGACCGCAGCGTGCCGACCTACCGGGTGAGCATCCACGAGACCGCCGACCCGGACGCGGCGGCCGAGTGGTGGGCGGGTGAACTGGGGCTTCCGGCCGACCGATTCCGGCGCGCCAGCCTGAAGAAGCACAACCCCGCTACCGTGCGCCACAACACCGGCGAGGCTTACCGCGGCTGCCTCGTGATCAACGTACCCCGTAGCCGCGAGCTCTACTGGCGGATTGAGGGTATGATCGCCGAGCTGTTCCGGTCCGCGGCAGAGCCCACAATTGTGGATTGATGTGGGGCGTCGCGGCTTGACATGTCAATGGGGTGTGGGGTAACGGCAACCCGCAGGCCTTTGGAGCCTTGAGCTCCTGGTTCGAATCCAGGCACCCCAGCAAATGCGGATATCCCGCCGATCCTTGTGGCCGTGCCAACTGGGCGGGATTGTCTGGTTAGCATGGCCGCGAGACTGTCCGCGTTCCGACGGGAGCCACGTCGTGTCCGAGCCCCACCCCCGTACCGTCGTCGTGCTTGCCGCCGGGGAGGGCAAGCGGATGAAGTCCGCGCTGCCCAAGGTGCTGCATCCGATGCTCGGCCGGACACTGCTCGGCCACGTGCTCAACGCGGCCGACCCGTTGGCGGCGCAACGGACGATAGTGGTGGTCGGGCACGGCGCGGACCAGGTCCGGGGGCATCTGGCCGAGGTCGCCCCGGGGGCCACCGCGGTGCTCCAGGCCGAGCAGCTCGGCACCGGGCACGCGGTACGGATCGCGCTGGAGAGCGCGCCGGAGGCGACCGGCACCGTGGTCGTACTCAACGGCGACGTGCCGTTGCTGCGGCCGGAGACGGTCGCCGCGCTGGTGGCGGCGCACGAGAGCGAGGGCGCGGCGGCGACCGTGCTGGCCGCGGAGGTGCCGGATCCGACCGGTCTCGGTCGCATCGTGCGGGACGCCTCGGGGCGCCTGGAGCAGATCGTCGAGCAGCGCGACGCCACCCCCGCCCAGCGGGCGGTCCGGGAGATCAACGCCGGCATCTACGCGTTCGACGCGGTCCGGCTGCGCAACGTGCTCGGCAAGCTCTCCACCGACAACGACCAGGGCGAGGAGTACCTGACCGACGTGTTCGGGCTGCTGGTCTCGGCGGGCGAGCCGGTGGCGGTGCACCTGGCGACCGACCACACCGAGACGCTCGGCTGCAACGACCGGGTGGAGCTGGCGGCGTTGCGGCGGCTGCTGCGGGACCGGGTCAACGAGCGTTGGATGCGGGCCGGGGTGAGCCTGCTCGATCCGGAGACGACGTGGATCGACGTGACCGTGGCGCTGGACCGGGACGCCGTGATCGACCAGAACACCCAGCTGTGCGGCGGCTCTGTGGTCGGCAGTGGCGCGGTGGTCGGGCCGGACGTGACGCTGGTCGACACGGTGGTCGGCGCCGACGCGACGGTGCTGCGCAGCCACGCGATCGGCGCCGAGGTCGGCCCGGGTGCCAGCGTCGGGCCGTACGCGTATCTGCGGCCGGACGCGCGGTTGGCGGAGAAGTCGAAGGTCGGCACGTTCGTCGAGGTGAAGAACTCCGAGCTGGGTGCGGGCGCCAAGGTGCCGCACCTGTCGTACGTGGGTGACGCGACGATCGGGGCGCGGGCGAACATCGGCGCCGCGACGATCTTCGTGAACTACGACGGGGTCAACAAGCACCGCACCGTGGTCGGCGAGGCGGCGTTTGTGGGCTGCGACACGAGCCTGATCGCGCCGGTCGAGGTGGGCGCCGGGGCGTACGTGGCGGCGGGCAGCGCGATCAGCAAGGACGTGCCGCCGGGCGCGCTCGGGGTGACCCGGGCGCCGCAGCGCAGTGTCGAGGGCTGGGTGGCGCGCAAGCGGCCCGGCACGGCCTCCGCCGAGGCGGCCGAGCGTGCCCTGCGGGGTGCGCAGGGTGCGCCGACTCCGACGTCGGCCGCAAGCGAAGGTGAGGCAATCCACGGCGCTGCCGAGTCGGTGGGCGGTACGCCCGGGGCGGGAGATACTGCAACCGAATAGTCCCCGGCCGACCACCACCGTGGGCCGGGTACCACCGACCAAAACGGGAGCAGACGGGCCCATGGGCAGCATCGTCGCCGAAAACCGCAAGAGCCTGATGCTCTTCTCCGGACGGGGTTTCCCGGATCTGGCCAAGGAGATCGGCGAGGTGCTCGGCGTCGCGCCGACGCCGGCCGACGCGTATGAGTTCGCCAACGGCGAGATCTTTGTACGGTTCAAGGACTCGGTGCGTGGTTCGGACGCCTTCGTGGTGCAGTCCGTCACGCACGGGGTGAACACCTGGGTCATGGAGACCCTGATCATGATTGACGCGCTGAAGCGCGGTTCGGCCAAGCGGATCACGGTCGTCCTGCCGTTCTATCCGTACGCCCGGCAGGACAAGAAGCACCGCGGCCGGGAGCCGATCTCGGCACGGCTGGTGGCCGACCTGTTGAAGACGGCGGGGGCGAACCGGATCCTCACGGTGGACCTGCACACCGCGCAGATTCAGGGCTTCTTCAACGGCCCGGTGGACCACCTCTTCGCGATGGACATCCTGGCCGAGTACGTGGAGCACAAGTACGCGGGCCGGCCGATGACCGTGGTCGCGCCGGACTCGGGGCGGGTACGGGTGGCCGAGCGGTGGACCGACCGGCTGGGCGGCTGCCCGCTGGCGTTCATCCACAAGACGCGGGATCCGTTGAAGCCGAACCAGGTGGTGGCGAACCGGGTGGTCGGCGAGGTCGAGGGTCGGGTCTGCCTGGTCGTCGACGACATGATCGACACGGGTGGCACGATCTGCAAGGCGGCGGACATCCTGAAGGAGTCGGGCGCGGCGGACGTGATCGTGGCGTCCACCCACGCGCTGCTTTCCGACCCGGCCACCGAGCGGTTGAAGAACAGCCCGATCAGTGAGGTGGTGGTGACCAACACGCTCCCGCTGCCGCCGGAGAAGCAGCTCGACAAGCTCACCGTGCTGTCCATCGCGCCGCTGCTGGCCCGGGCCATCCGTGAGGTGTTCGACGACGGCTCGGTGACCACGCTTTTCGGTGGGCTGAGCTGACAGCTGCGCGGGTCTGAGCGCTACGTCGGGTGGGTCGGCCGCGGTGGCCGGCCCATCCGGGGGCCGGGCCGGAGCGGTCGTCCCGGCGGGCCGCGCGCCGGCAGGTCGGGTGTTGCGGGGACTGCCGGATGCCCGCGAAATTGCTCGGGTAGACTGGTGCGGTTGCCACGGCGAGGGTGCCCTGCGGGCCGCTGAGAAGCGCCGCACGGAGGCACCGTGATCGACGCGGTGCTCCGGGCAGTCTTCTGACGCATGAGCCCCTCTGAGCCCCCCGCCCAGCACCGCCAGACGACAAGCTGCCGCAGCGAAGCATCAGGAGTTTCCCCGTGTCCGAGGTAAAGATCAGCGCCGAGCCCCGCACCGAGTTCGGCAAGGGTGGTGCCCGTCGTACCCGCCGGGCCGGCAAGGTGCCCGCCGTGCTGTACGGCCATGGCGAGAAGCCCAAGCACATCGCGCTGCCGGCCCGTGAGTTCGCGGCCGCTATCCGCAAGGGCGGTGCCAACCAGCTCTTCGCGATCGAGGTGAGCGACGGCACGCAGGCGCTGGCGCTGCCGAAGGCGATTCAGCGTGATCCGATCAAGGACACGTTCGAGCACGTCGACCTGCTGCTGGTGCGTCGGGGCGAGAAGGTCACCGTCGAGGTGCCGGTCCAGCTGACCGGCGAGGCGGGCAGGGACACGCTGATCGTGCACGACCACGACACCCTCTCGGTGACGGCCGACGCCACCAAGGTGCCGGATCACCTGGAGGCTTCGATCGAGGGCGCCGTGCCGGGTGTCCAGGTCACCGCCGCCGACGTCGAGCTGCCGGCCGGCGTCGAGCTGGCCGCCGACCCGGAGCTGCCGGTCGCCACGGTCACCGCCGCGCCGACCGCCGAGCAGCTTGAGGCCACTCTCCCCGAGATCGAGGTGGCCGAGGAGGAGGTCGAGGCCGGGGTCGGCGAGGAGACCGCCGAGTCCTCCGAGGGCGCCGAGGCCGGCGAGCCGGCTGCCGCGGGTGGCGAGGAGAGCGCCGAGGCGAAGACCGAGGCCTGATCGGTCCGCAGGCTGTGCGACAGGCGTCCCCGGTTTCCGGGGGCGCCTGTCGGCGTATCGGGGTCGGCCGCCGGGCGGCGACCCAGGCGGGATGACGGAAGGGACGACGGTGACGGACGAGACCGGGCCGTGGCTGGTGGTCGGCCTGGGCAATCCGGGTCGGGAGTACGCGGGCAACCGGCACAACGTCGGGTTCATGGTGGTCGACCTGTTGGCCGGTCGGCTGGGCGGGAAGTTCGGCCGGCACCGGCGGGCGGTGGCGGAGGTCGCCGAGGGGCGGCTCGGTTTCGGTGGCCCGAAGCTGGTGTTGGCCAAGCCGCTGACGTACATGAACCTTTCCGGCGGGCCGGTGGCCAGCCTGGCCCAGTTCTACAAGGTGTCGCCGGGCCAGGTGATCGCGGTGCACGACGAACTGGACATCGGCTACGGCCAGCTGCGGGTGAAGTGCGGTGGGGGCGAGGGCGGGCACAACGGCCTGCGGTCGATGTCGAAGTCGCTGGGCACGAAGGACTACGTGCGGGTGCGGTTCGGGATCGGTCGGCCGCCGGGGCGGCAGGATCCGGCGGACTATGTCCTGTCGGATTTCGGTTCGGTGGAGCGCAAGGAGTTGGACTTCCTGGTGGACCGGGCCGCGGACGTGGTGGAATCCGTGGTCACCCGGGGTGTGGAGCCGACGCAGAACCTCTATCACGGGGGTTGACGGCCGAGCCGTGCCGGCCGGACCGGTAGTCTGCGGGTTCGGTGGCCGGGCGGGGCCGGCTGCTCGGCGTGCGCAGGTCGTGGCGACGGGAGCGGAAGCATGAGCAGTCCACCGATGATCGACGGTGCGTTCGCCCGGTGGTTGGCGGATCGGGCCGGTCAGGCGCTGGTGGGCCTGCGGGCGGAGATGGGGTTCGCCGATCCCGGTGCGTTGAAGTCGGCGGGGGACAAGGTTTCGCACGACCTGATCCGGACCGAGCTGGCGATGTGGCGTCCGGGTGACGCGGTGCTCTCCGAGGAGGACGAGGGTTCCCGGCTGGCGTGGGCGGCCGAGGTGAACGCTGCGGCGGTCTCCCGGTTGACCGCGGACCGGGTGTGGATCATCGACCCGTTGGACGGTACGCGGGAGTTCAGCGAGGAGGGGCGCGCGGACTGGGCGGTGCATGTGGCGCTCTGGGCGCGCAATGCGCCGACGCCGCACGGTCTGGTGGCCGGTGCGGTGGGCTTGCCGGCCCAGCACCGGGTGCTGGGTACGGACTATCCGCCCGGGTATCCGCCGATGACGGCGGAGGCGGCGACCGTGGTCGGTGCCCGGCGGATCCGGCTGGCGGTCAGCCGGAGCCGGCCGCCGGTGTTCCTGACCGATCTCGCCGAGGAGGTCGGGGCGCAGTTGGTGCCGATGGGCTCGGCCGGGGCGAAGATCGCCGCGGTGGTCACCGGCGAGGTGGACGCGTACATCCACGCCGGCGGGCAGTACGAGTGGGATTCGGCGGCGCCGGTGGCTGTGGCGACGGCCACCGGACTGCACGCTTCCCGGATCGACGGTTCTGCGCTGAAATACAACGAGGCGGATCCGCGTCTGCCTGATCTGTTGGTGTGCCGGAAGGATCTCGCCAGCCGGTTACTTGCAGCGCTGCACCGGCATTGCGGGTAGCCTGGCGCTACTTTCTGACATCCCCGACCGGAAAGGTCTGGAAAGCCGGATGAGCGAGCGAATCGAGCCTGTGTCATGACCGCCACCGCGGCGTACCAGGTGACCCATCTCGACGCGCTGGAGGCGGAGAGCATCTTCGTGATGCGCGAGGTGGTCGCCGAGATGGAGCGGCCGGTCCTGCTGTTCTCCGGTGGCAAGGACTCGATCGTCATGCTCCGGTTGGCGCAGAAGGCTTTCGCTCCGGCCCACATCCCCTTCCCGGTGATGCACGTCGACACCGGTCACAACTTTCCCGAGGTGCTGGAGTACCGCGACCGGCGGGTCGCCGAGCTGAGCCTGCACCTGGTGGTGGCCAGCGTGCCGGAGGCCCTGGCCAGCGGGCTGGTCCGGGAGTCGGCCGACGGGATGCGCAACCGGATCCAGACGCCGGTGCTGCTCGACGCGGTCGAGAAGCACCGGTTCGACGCGCTCTTCGGCGGGGCCCGGCGGGACGAGGAGAAGGCTCGGGCCAAGGAGCGGGTGTTCAGCTTCCGCGACGAGTTCGGCCAGTGGGATCCGAAGAACCAGCGGCCGGAGCTGTGGGCGCTCTACAACGGCCGGCACCACCCGGGCGAGTCGATCCGGGTCTTCCCGCTGTCCAACTGGACCGAGCTGGATGTCTGGCACTACATCGCCCGGGAACGGATCGAGCTTCCGTCGATCTACTACGCGCACCAGCGTGAGGTGGTCGAGCGCGACGGGATGCTCTACGCGGTCAACGAGTTCCTGCCGGCCCGGGCCGGGGAGGAGCGGTTCAAGGCCCAGGTGCGGTACCGCACGGTGGGCGACGCCTCGTGCACGGCGGCGGTCCGCTCGGACGCGGACACGGTCGAGAAGGTCATCGAGGAGGTCGCCGCGACCCGGATCACCGAGCGCGGGGCGACCCGGGGTGACGACCGGGTCAGCGAGGCCGCGATGGAGGACCGCAAGCGGGAGGGCTACTTCTGATGACCACCGAGACGTTCGCGCCAGCCGCTTCCGAGGCAACGGCGCGGCGGATGGACCTGCTGCGCTTCGCCACCGCCGGCAGTGTCGACGACGGCAAGTCGACCCTGATCGGCCGGCTGCTGTACGACACGAAGTCGCTGTTCACCGACCAGTTGGCCGCCGTGGAGGCGGTCAGCGCGGCCCGGGGCGACGAGTACACCAATCTGGCGTTGCTCACCGACGGCCTGCGGGCCGAGCGGGAGCAGGGCATCACCATCGACGTGGCGTACCGCTACTTCGCCACGCCCCGGCGCAAGTTCATCATCGCCGACACCCCGGGACACATCCAGTACACCCGGAACATGGTCACCGGCGCCTCCACGGCCGACCTGGCGCTGATCCTGGTGGACGCCCGCAAGGGCCTGGTCGAGCAGTCCCGCCGGCACGCCTTCCTCTGCTCCCTGCTGCGGGTGCCGCACCTGGTGCTCTGCGTCAACAAGATGGATCTGGTCGACTTCTCGCAGGAGGTCTTCGAGCGGATCGCCGACGAGTTCACCGCGTTCGCCGCGAAGCTGGACGTCCCCGATCTGACCGTGGTGCCGATCTCCGCGTTGCAGGGCGACAACATCGTCACCCGCTCGGAGAACATGCCCTGGTACGAGGGGCCGGCGCTGCTGCACCACCTGGAGCGGGTGCACATCGCCAGCGACCGGAACCTGGTCGATGTCCGGTTCCCGGTGCAGTACGTGATCCGTCCGCAGTCGACCACGGTCACCGACTACCGGGGCTACGCCGGTCAGGTGGCCTCCGGTGTGCTCAAGCCGGGCGACGAGGTGATGGTGCTGCCGTCGGGTTTCACCAGCCGGATCGCCGCGGTGGAGACCGCCGACGGGCCGGTCGCGGAGGCGTTCCCGCCGATGTCGGTGACGGTACGTCTGGCGGACGAGATCGACATCTCCCGGGGCGACATGATCTGCCGGCCGAACAACGCGCCGGCGGTCGCGCAGGACATCGAGGCGATGGTCTGCTGGATGGACGAGACCCGCCCGTTGCAGGTCGGCGGCAAGTACGCGATCAAGCACACCACCCGCGCGGCCCGGGCGATCGTGCGTGGCCTGCACTACCGCCTCGACATCAACACGCTGCACCGCGACGAGTCGGCGACCGAGTTGCGCCTGAACGAGATCGGCCGGGTCCGACTCCGCACCACCATCCCGCTGCTCGCCGACGAGTACCGCCGCAACCGCACCACCGGCGGTTTCATCATCGTCGACGAAACCACCAACCGCACCGTCGCCGCCGCCATGATCGTCGAGACCCCCTGACCGTCACCGCGATCTCCTGGTTGCTCAAGGGGTTCTCGTCAGGTGCCGCGTGAACCCTGACCTAACCCCTTGAGCACTGCTGGGGCGGGGTAGTCAGG
>NZ_POTY01000085.1 GCF_003236315.1 Micromonospora craterilacus | reverse complement strand
GGGTGGGCGGGTGCCCCAACGTCGGTGGCATCTGCATCGGCTGCACCATGCCGGGCTTCCCCGACAAGTTCATGCCGTTCATGGACATGCCGCCCGGCGGGAGCCTGTCCACCCTGCTCATCAAGCCGTACGGCGCGTTGATCCGCCGCCTGCGCGGCATCACCAACGTCACCGCCAACCGGGAACCGAAGTGGCACCACAACGGTCCCGAGCTGACCAGCGGCTACAACCCCCGGTGGCGCCCGTACGGTCCGGCGGATCCTCGGCGACAGGCAGCGATGGAGAGGAACGAGCCGTGACAGCGACGAAGCCGAAGCCGGCCGCCGGTCAGAAGCCCGGCGAGCTGGTGGAAATGGCGTGGGATCCGATCACCCGGATCATCGGCAACCTCGGCGTCTACACGAAGATCGATTTCGCGAACCGGGTGGTCGCCGAGTGCCACACCACGTCGTCGCTGTTCCGCGGCTACTCGGTGTTCATGAAGGGCAAGGACCCGCGCGACGCCGGCTTCATCACCAGCCGGATCTGCGGCATCTGCGGCGACAACCACACCACCTGTTCGGTGTACGCGCAGAACATGGCGTACGGCATCAAGACGCCGCCGCTGGCCGAGTGGATCATCAACCTCGGCGAGGCCGCCGAGTACATGTTCGACCACACCCTCTTCCAGGACAATCTCGTCTTCGTCGACTTCTGCGAGGCGATGGTCAAGCAGACCAACCCGAGTGTCCTCGCCCGCGCGGAAGCCACCGCGGCACCGGGCCGGGACATCCACGGCTACCGGACGATCGCCGACATCATGCGGGCGTACAACCCGTTCGAGGGCGAGGTCTACAAGGAGGCGCTGAAGGTCAGCCGGACCACCCGGGAGATGTTCTGCCTCATGGAGGGCCGGCACGTCCACCCGTCGACGGTCTACCCCGGCGGCGTCGGCACCATGCCGCAGCCGTCGCTGTTCACCGACTACCTGAGCCGGCTGATCAGCATCCTCGACTTCGTCAAGAAGGCCGTCGCCATGAACGACGACATCTTCGACTTCTGGTACGAGGCGCTGCCCGGCTACGAGGAGGTCGGCCGCCGCCGGGTGCTGCTCGGCTGCTGGGGCTCCTTCCAGAACCCCGACGTCGTCGACTACCGGTACGAGACCATGACGAACTGGGGGCGGGCGATGCACGTCACGCCCGGCATCGTCGTCGACGGCAAGCTGCTCACCACCGACCTGGTCGACATCAACCTCGGCATCCGGATCCTGCTCGGCAGTTCCTACTACAAGGACTGGGCCGGCGAGGAGGAGCCGTTCGTCAAGTTCGACCCGCTCGGCAACCCGATCGACATCCGCCATCCCTGGAACCAGACCACCCTCCCGGATCCCGGCAAGCGCGACTTCAACGACAAGTACAGCTGGGTGATGAGCCCCCGCTGGTTCGACAAGAACAGCGGCGAGCACCTCGCGCTGGACACCGGCGGCGGCTGCTTCGCCCGGCTGTACACCACCGCGCTGGCGAAGCTGGTCGACACCCCGTACGTCAAGTCGACCGGGCACAGCGTGCAGATCTCGTTGCCGAAGAGCGCGTCGCTGCCCGAGATGACGCTGGAGTGGAAGATTCCGAAGTGGTCGAACGCGCTGGAGCGGGACCGCTCGCGGGCCTACTTCATCGCGTACGCCGCGGCGATGTCGCTGCACTTCCTGGAGCAGGCGATGGCGCGGATGCGCGGCGGCGACATGCGGGTGTTCGCCGAGTTCGACGTGCCGGACGAGGCCATTGGCTGCGGCTTCCACGAGGCCGTCCGGGGCATCCTGTCGCACCACATCGTGATCCGGGATCGCAAGATCGCCAACTACCACCCGTACCCGCCGACACCCTGGAACGGCAGCCCCCGGGACAGCTACGGCACCCCCGGGCCGTACGAGGACGCGATCCAGAACACCCCGATCTTCGAGGAGAACGGCCCGGACAACTTCAAGGGTGTCGACATCATGCGGGCGGTGCGCAGCTTCGATCCCTGCCTGCCGTGCGGGGTGCACATGTACGTCGGCGGCGGTCAGACCCTCAAGAAGATCCACTCGCCGATGTTCGGCGCGTCGCATGGCTGAGCCGCCGGACGGTCCGCGGCTCGACGACGCGTCCGTCGAGCCGCGGCTGGCCCGGCTGGACGCCGTACTCAGCCAGCTCGAACAGACCCCCGGCCGCACCGCCGAGCTGGCGCTGGAAGCCGTCGAGATGCTGACCGAGGTGTACGGCGAGGCGCTGGCCCGGGTCACCGACCTCGCCGCCGGCAGTCCCCGCGCGCTCGACCGGCTCACCGGCGACGAGCTGCTGCGGCACCTGCTGCTGTTGCACCGCATCCACCCGGATCCGCCGGACCGGCGGGTGGCCCGGGCGGTCGACGACCTCCGGCCACAGCTACGGGCGCAGGGTGCCGAGATCGCGCTGATCGGTGTCCAGGACGAGGTGGCCCGGATCAGCCTGTCCACGAGGTCGTGCGGTGGCGGCGGCGCGGCCCTACGGGACCTGGTGCGGGAGCAGGTGCTCACGTTCGCGCCGGAACTGTCCGCCGTCGATGTGGTGGCGCCCGCGCCGGCACCGGCGCTGATCCCGGTCAGCACCCTGTGGCAGCGGCCGGACCGGCCCGAGCCGGCGACGACGCGCGAGGCGGGGCGGGCCGCGGGGCCGCTGGCGTTGGGTGACCCGGCATGACCGCGGGCGCGTTGCAGCGGGCGATCCGCCGGGCGGGGCAGCGTTCGGCCACGGCCGAACGCTGCGGCATGTGCGCCGGGCCGGTCGGCCCCGAACACCGGCACGTGTGGGACGAGCAGGACCGGGAACTGATGTGCGCCTGTACGGCGTGCTCCCTGCTGTTCGAACGCGAGGCGGCCGGTGCCGACCGGTACCAACTCGTGCCCACCCAGGGCCGACCGCTGACCGGTCTCTCCGCCGACGACCTCGGCGTACCGGTCGGCCTGGTCTTCTTCGTCAAGCAACCCGACGGCCGGGTGCTCGGCCACTACCCGAGCCCGCTGGGCACCACGGAATCGGAGATCGATGCCGACGCCTGGCGGGCCGTCGAGGCGCGGTCCCCCGCGCTGGCCGAGCTGAAGCCGCGGGTCGAGGCGTTCCTGGTGTGGACCGGCCCGCCGCGCGGCGGCGACCAGCGGTGGTTGGTGCCGGTCGACGACTGCTTCCGGCTGGTGGCGCTCATCCGGCAGCACTGGACCGGCATGTCGGGGGGCAGCGCGGTGTGGCGGGAGATCGCCGGGTTCTTCGACGACCTGGGCCGACGGCACGGTCGGCCGTCCGGCAACGACTGATGGAGGGGGCGGAAGTGGGCGAGATCCGAGTGGGCGATCCCGATGTGGAACTCGACGCGCCGGCGCACACCAAGGGCGTCGAGGAGGGCAACTCGCGCAGGAGGCCGCAGACGGGCCATCACGATGACGGGTCGGTGGATGCCCGCCGCTCGACCGGCATCCGGCCCGAGAAGCACGGCCCGATCCTGCCGACCATGCCGAACCTGCCGCCCGGCTGACCGGGATCCGGCGACGAGGAGGTGAGCTATGCGGAAGCTGTTGGCGCTGCTGGCCGGCGTCGCCGTGGTCGGGCTGTTCTGGAAGGAACTGCCCGCACTGCGGCGCTACATCAAGATCGAGAAGATGTGAACGGGAAAGGCCGGACGAGCCGATGTGTCTAGGTATCCCAGGGGAGATCGTCGAGCTCAAGGCCGGTCACGACGATCTCGCCGTCGTCGACGTGGTGGGCGTCCGGCGGGCGGTCAACATCGGCCTGCTCGAAGCGGACCAGGTCGGCGTCGGCGACTGGGTGCTGGTCCACGTCGGGTTCGCCATGTCGAAGATCGACGAAGCCGAGGCCGCCGCCACGTTGACGCTGCTGACCGGCCTCGGGCAGGCGTACACCGACGAGTTGCAGGCGCTCGCCGAATCCGACATCAGCTAGGGGATCACCAGATGCGTTTCGTCGACGAGTACCGCGACGCGGACAAGGCCCAGGTGTTGGCCACCCAGATCGCCGCGCGGTGCGAGCCGGGACGGCAGTACAAGTTCATGGAGGTGTGCGGCGGGCACACGCACACCATCTACAAGCACGGCATCGAGGACTACCTGCCGGAGAACATCTCGCTGGTGCACGGCCCGGGCTGCCCGGTCTGCGTCATCCCGATGGGCCGGGTGGACGACGCCATCGCCATCGCCAACGAGCCGGGCGTCATCATGACCGCGTTCGGCGACATGATGCGGGTGCCGGGCGGTACCGGTTCGTTCCTGGACGCCAAGGCGGCCGGCGCGGACATCCGGATGGTGTACTCGCCGCTGGACGCCCTGAAGATCGCGCGCACCAACCCGGACCGCCGGGTGGTCTTCATGGCGATCGGGTTCGAGACCACCTCACCGTCGACCGCGATGACCGTGCTGCGGGCGGCCGCCGAGGGCATCGACAACTTCTCGGTGTTCTGCAACCACGTCACCATCCTGCCGGCGATCAAGGCGATCCTCGACTCACCCGACCTGCGTCTCGACGGCTTCCTCGGCCCCGGGCACGTCTCCACCGTCATCGGCTGCCGACCGTACGAGTTCATCGCCCGTGACTACGGCAAACCGCTGGTGTGTGCCGGCTTCGAGCCGCTGGATCTGCTGCAGTCGGTCTTCATGCTGCTCGAGCAGCTCGCCGAGGGGCGCTGCGAGGTGGAGAACCAGTACACCCGGGTGGTGCCGTGGGACGGCAACCTGCGGGCGCTGGAGGCGATCGGCCAGGTCATGCAGCTGCGGCCGTACTTCGAGTGGCGTGGCCTCGGCTTCATCTCGCACTCCGCGCTGCGGATGCGCGACGAGTACGCGGCGTACGACGCCGAGCAGCTCTTCGACGTGCCCGGGGTACGCGTGGCGGACCCGAAGGCCTGCCAGTGCGGCGAGGTGCTCAAGGGGGTGCTCAAGCCCTGGGAGTGCAAGGTGTTCGGCACCGCCTGTACGCCGGAGACGCCCATCGGCACCTGCATGGTCTCCTCGGAGGGCGCGTGCGCGGCCTACTACAACTTCGGCCGCTTCACGCGGCAGCGGCTGACGGAGGCGACCAGGGTATGACGACCGAACGCACCGCCGGCTGGGTCGAGCGCGCGGTGGCCGAGGCGGCGGCGACGACCGAACACGACTCGGGGCGGCTGTCGCCGGAGGAGCAGGTGCTCAGGCGCATCGAACGGGCCCGCCGGCGCGCGCCGAGGATCCGGGAGAGCCGGATCACGCTCGCGCACGGCGCGGGCGGCAAGGCGACGCACAGCCTGGTCGAAGGGCTGTTCGTGGAGGCGTTCCGCAACCCGACGCTGGAGGCGCTCGACGACGCCGCGGTGTTGTCCGTGGGCACCGGCCGGCTGGCCTTCACCACCGACTCGTACGTGGTGTCGCCGCTGTTCTTCCCGGGTGGCGACATCGGCGATCTCGCGGTCAACGGCACCGTCAACGATCTCGCGGTCAGTGGTGCCCGGCCGCTGTGGCTGTCGGCCGGGTTCATCCTGGAGGAGGGCTTCCCGGTCGCCGACCTGCGACGGATCACCGCCTCGATGGCCGCCGCCGCGGCGCGGGCCGGGGTCCAGGTGGTCACCGGGGACACGAAGGTGGTGCAGCGGGGCAAGGCCGACGGCTGCTACCTCAACACGGCGGGCGTCGGCGTGCTGGAGCGGCCGGTCAGCCTGGGCACCGGGCACATCCGCCAGGGTGACGCGATCGTCGTCTCCGGCCCGATCGGCGACCACGGGATCACCATCATGCTCGCCCGTGGCGAGCTGGACATCGCCGCCGACCTCGCCTCGGACACCGCGGCGCTGTCCGGCCTGGTGGACGCCCTGCTGGACGCGGCGCCCGGCGTACGCCTGCTGCGCGACGCCACCCGGGGCGGCGTGGCGACCATCCTCAACGAGGTGGCGCAGGCCGCCCAGGTCGCCGTGGTCGTCGACGAGTCCGCCGTACCGGTGCGTCCCGCCGTGACCGGCGCCTGCGAACTGCTCGGCATCGACCCGCTCTACGTGGCCTGCGAGGGACGCCTGGTGGCCGTGGTGGACGGCACGCAGGCGGAGGCCGCCGTGGCGGCGCTGCGCGGCCACCCGCTCGGCGACGGCGCGGCCGTCGTCGGCCGCGTCGCCGCCGACCCACCCGGGATGGTGCTGCTCCGGACCGCGTTCGGGGGCACCCGGGTGGTCGACATGCTGGTCGGCGACCCCCTCCCCCGCATCTGCTGAGTGCAAGGAAGGGCCCCTTCTTATCGCTTTTTGTATAGGAGGGGGCCCTGCTTAACATTTCAGGAGCGGTGCCGGGCGGCGGCCACCACGGCCTGGCCGAGTGAGATCCCGCCGTCGTTGGGTGGCACCCGCGAGTGCACGAGCACCCGGAACCCGTTCCGTTCCAGCCCGCTCACCACCGCCTCGAGCAGCAGCACGTTCTGGAACACCCCGCCGGAAAGCGCGACGGTGGCCAGTCCCGTGTCGTCCCGGACGGCTCTCGCCGCCCAGACCACGGCGTCGGCCAGGCCGTGGTGGAAGCGCGCGGCGATCCGGCCCGGGTCCACGTTGGCGAGCAGGTCCTCGACCACGCACCGGACCAGGCCGCGTCCGGCGTCCCACAGCGGCACCGGACCGCCCGCCTCGACCGGGTAGCCGCCCCGCTCGTCCCGGTCGGCCCGCTGCTCCAGGGCGATCGCGGCCTGCCCCTCGTAGGTGCTGCGGTCGTGCAGGCCGAGCAGCGCCGAGACGGCGTCGAACAGTCGGCCGGCACTGGAGGTACGCGGGGAGTTCGTCCCGGTCCGCGCCAACGCCACCACCGCGGGCCACTGCCGCTCGTGCCGCCGCCGCAGCGGCAGCTCCGGTACGGCGTCGCCGTAGAGGTCGTCGAGGTAGGCCGCCGCCATCCGCCACGGTTCACGTACCGCCGCGGCCCCACCCGGCATCGGCACCCTGCTGAGGTGACCGACCCGCTCGAACCCGGTCAGGTCCGCGACGAGCAGCTCCCCGCCCCAGAGGGTGTCGTCCGGGCCGTACCCGAGACCGTCGAAGGCGACGCCGATCACCGGGCCGGGTTCGCCGTTGTCGGCCAGGCAGGACGCGATGTGGGCGTGGTGGTGCTGGACCCCGCACAGCTCGACGTCGTCGCGCTGCCGGGCGTACTTGGTGGACAGGTACTCGGGGTGCAGGTCGTGGGCGACGACCTCCGGCCGGACGTCGAAGAGCCGGGTGAAGTGCGCGATGCCGTCGGTGAACGCCCGCAACGTCTCGTAGTTCTCCAGGTCGCCGATGTGGTGCGAGACGAACGCGCGCCGTCCCTTCGCCACGCAGAAGGTGTTCTTCAGTTCCGCGCCGCAGGCCAGCACCGGCCGGTCGAACCGCCAGGGCAGGGTGATCGGCGCGGGCACGTAGCCACGGGAGCGCCGCACCGGCAGTTCGCGGCCCCGGAACACGCGTACCACCGAGTCGTCGGTCCGGACGTGGATCCGCCGGTCGTGTACGAGGAATCCGTCGGCGATCGGCGCCAGCCGGCCGTGGGCGTCGTCGTCCCGGTACGCGATGGGTTCGTCGGAGACGTTGCCGCTGGTCAGCACGATCGGCGTGGCCAGCCGCCCGAGCAGCAGTTGGTGCAGCGGCGTGTACGGCAGCAGCACGCCCAGGTCGCGGTTGCCGGGCGCCACCGCCGCGGCGACCGGGGCGTCGGGGCGGCGCGGCAGCAGCACCACGGGACGGCGTGCGCCGGTGAGCACCGGCTCGGCGGCCGGTGGCACGTCGACCAGGGTGCGCGCGGCCCGCAGGTCGGCGGCCATCACCGCGAACGGCTTCTCCTCGCGGTGCTTGCGGGCGCGCAGCGCCGCGACCGCCCGGTCGTCGTCGGCTCTGGTGGCCAGGTGGTAGCCGCCGAGACCCTTGACCGCGACGATCCGCCCCTCGCGCAGCCACCGTACGGCGGTGTCCAGCGGCTCGCCGGGCACCGGGGTGCCGCCGGCGGTGACGAACCGGAGCGCGGGGCCGCAGGCGGGGCAGCACACCGGCTCGGCGTGGAAGCGGCGGTTCGTCGGATCGGCGTACTCGGCGGCGCAGCCGGCGCAGAGCGGGAACTCGGCCATCGTGGTGGTGCGGCGGTCGTACGGAACGTCCTCGACGATGGTGAAGCGCGGGCCGCAGTTGGTGCAGTTCGTGAACGGGTAGCCGTGCCGGCGGTCCGCCGGGTCGGCCAGTTCGGCCAGACAGTCCGGGCAGGTGGCGGTGTCCGGGGAGATCAGGGCGTCCCGGCCGGCGCCGGTGACGCTGGTGACGATGGCGAAGCCGGGCTGGCCGGTCGGCGGGACCGGCTCGGTGGTGAGCCGGTCGACCTGGGCGAGGGTCGGCGCCCGCCGGCTGAGGTCGGCCACGAAGGCGGTCAGCCGGTCCCCGTCCCCTTCGACCTCGACGAAGACGCCCGCGGTGTCGTTGCCGACGAAACCGGCCAGGTCGTACTCGGTGGCGAGCGCGTGCACGAACGGCCGGAAGCCGACCCCCTGCACGATGCCCTCGACACGGACGTGCACCCGCCGCACGAAGGCAAGCTCCATGGCAGCCCGGTCAGAGGTCGCCGGCCAGCGCCTGCTGGGTGAGTTCCCAGAGCACGTGGTAGACCGTCGTCTGCGCCTCCTGGACCCGGTGCACCGATGCCGACGGCACCACGAACAGGTGGTCGACGAACTCGGATTCGGCCATCCGGCCGCCGTCGTACCCGGCGATCCCGACGGTGAGCATGCCGCGCCGGGCCGCCTCCTCGAACGCCCGCAGGACGTTGTTCGATCCGCCGCTGGTGGACAGGCCGACCGCGACGTCCCCGGCCCGGCCGAACGCCGCCACCTGCCGGGCGAAGACCACCTCGAACCCCACGTCGTTGGAGAGCGCGGTGATCAGTGCGACGTCGTGGGTCAACGAGATGGCGGGCAGCGGGCGGGCCGCCGTCGGTGGGTGCAGGAACAGTTGCGCGACGTCCTGCGCGTCGGTGCTGCTGCCGCCGTTGCCGAACGCGTACAGCGTGCCCCCGGCCTGGAACGCCGCGGCGCACCGGCGGGCGCAGTCGACCAGGCGCTGCCCGTGCGCGGCGACCAGCGATTCGCGCAGCGCGACGATCTCCGCCGCCTTCGCCGCGGTGGACCGCGCCACCTCGGCGAGCACCGCGTCCACGTCGGCCGGTCGGGTGTCCAGGAACGGGTAGAGCGCTCCGATCGCGCCCTCGACCCGGGCGCTCACGCCGCCACCTCGCCCAGCTCGGCGTCGTCGTGCGGTGCCAAGCAGCGTTGCTGGTTCTCTCGCTGGCGCTCGCTCACGACGGCCTCTCCACGACGGCGATGGCCTCCTTGGCGTGGACCAGCACGACGTCGCCCGGTCCCGCCTCGACCAGGGCGACACTGATCTCCTCCGGTCCGGCGTCGGTGTCGACCACGGCCAGGCCGCCGGCCAGCACCTCCCGCACCCGGACGGCGACCGCCACGTCGGAACAGGTGATGCACACCTCGTCGTGGCACTCCGGCACGGTGGCCGGCGGGCCGAGCCGCAGGGGCTGCCGGGTCACCGGACCGTCTCCGACTCCAGCAGCCCAGGCTGCTCGAACAACACGTGCACCAGCTCCCACAGGATGTGATAGATCGTCACGTGCACCTCCTTGACGATGCACGGGTCCTCGGAGCGGGCCACGACGACGTGGTCGGCGACGGCGTCCCGAGCGATGTCGCCGCCGTCGCCGCCGAGCAGCCCGACGGTGAGCAGACCGAGGTCACGGGCTGTCTCCAGGCCACGTCGTACGTTGGCGCACCGGCCGTCGACGGACAGTCCGAGCGCGATGTCCGCCGGAGCGGCGAGCAGGCGCAGTTGAGCGGCGAACACCTCGTCGAAGCCCTCCGCGCGGGCGATCCCGGTGAGGGTGGCGGCGTCGTTGGTCAACGAGATCGCCGGCAGGGCCCGCTTGCCCACGATGACCGGGTGGACGAACTCCACCACGATGTGCTGGGCGTCGGTCGCCGGCCCGCCGTTGCCGAAGACGATCAGTTTTCCGCCACGGTGGAAGCGGGCAGCCATCGCGTAGCAGGCCCGCGCGATCCGCGCCGCGTCGGTGGCGACCGCCTGCGCCGGTGCCACCCGGCGGGCGAACGCGTGGCCGACCACCGGCATCACGGACGTCTCCATGCTCCTCCGTTCACCGTCGGGCCGCGGCGAACCGGTCCGCACCGCCGGGCCGCGCGGCGTGCAAGGCACCCGCCGAGCGGCGCAGACAGGCGCCGATGACCTGGTCGAGCTGCGCCAGCCGGACGGTCCACGCCCGGAGATCGTCGCGGCCCTTGGCGGTGAGCTGGTAGCACCGGCGGGCCGGCCCCGCCCCGGCGGTCTCCCACACGGAGATCAGCGACCGGTCGCCTTCCAGGCCGCGCAGCACCCGGTACACGTGGCCGGGTTCCACATCGGGCATTCCGATGTCCCGGAGCCGGTCGATCAGGTCGTACCCGTGACCGGGCCGTTCGAGGATCAGGAGCAGGAGGAACGGATGCAGCAGACCGCGCAGCTCACGTCCGTGCATGCCAATCCCTTCCCGGGCCGAGGGCACCGTTTCCTCCCGCAGTTAAGCACGCTTTTATCCGAATCGAACCGGAACGCCGGATTGGGGCCGGGTCGGAAGCTTGCCCGGTCCGAACATCCCGGTCGGGTCGTACCTGTCCTTGAGCTGGCTGAGCCGACCCGCGTCCGCGCCGGACCACGAACCGTAGGGGCCGACGGTGGCCTCCACGGATCCCTGGAAGTTGGCCAGGGCGGTGTCGGTGGCGGCGAACGGTTCGAGCGCGTCGAGGACGCTGCGCACGACGGCTGGCACGACCTGTTCGAGCCCCGGCAGCAGCGGCCCGATGCCCAGCAGCGAGAAGGCCCCGGCCCGACCACCCGCCGCGTTGGGCACCGCCGCCGGCCGGGCCAGGGCACCGCCGAGGAGCCGCAGCTCCACCATGGCGAGCGGCACGTCCACCTGCGGACCGGCCACGGCGATCAGCGCGTCCACCGCCTCGGCCGGCAGGTGGCGCAACACGATGCCGGCGTGGTGTGCCGGCATCGGGTCGGTGGGATCGGAGTGGATGGCGTCGACGTCGACGTAGGACATCTCCGCCACCGTGTCGATCAGCGCCGGTGCCGCCGCCCGCATCGGGGCCAGCACGCGCTCGCCGTCCTCGGCGCTGCCCAGGTGTGCTGTCCGCAGATGGACCACGAACCGGCCCCGGAGCGGTTCGGGCAGCTGCGGCAGGTCGGGCAGGCGCAGCAGGGCGACGGACGCCGTGGTCAGCTCGGACAGCGTCGGGACCCAGGTCCGGAACGTGTGCAGCACCTCCGCCGTGGCGCTCGCCGGGTAGAAGATGCCGCCGCCGTACAGGCGTCGCACCGGGACCAGGTCGAACTCGATCGCGGTCACCACGCCGAAGCCGATCCGGCCGGCTCCCCGCAGTGCCCAGAACAGGTCCGGCTCGTGCTCCGCGTCGATCCTGCGAACGAGACCGTCCGCGGTCACCAGCTCGACGGCCCGGACATGGTCGGCGGCGAAGCCGTAGCTGCGGGCCAGGACCGGCAGACCGCCGCCGAGGGTGTAACCGACCACGCCCACCTGGGAGGACGACCCGCTGAGCGGGGCCAGTCCGTGCTCGGCCGCCGCGTCGATCACCCGCCGCCACCGTACGCCGGCACCCACCCTCGCCCGCCGGGCGACCGGGTCGATCCGGACCTCGTCGAGTCGGCGGGTGCTGATCAACATGCCGTCGTCGACGGCCGACAGCTGCCCGTGGCCGGTCGACTGCACCGCGACCGACAGACCCTGTTCGGCCGCCCAACCGACCGCCGCCGCCACATCGCCGGCGTCGGTGGCTGCCACCACCACCTGCGGCCGGTGGACGATGGCCGAGTTGAACCCGGCGATCTCAGTGGTGAAACCGTCGTCGCCGGGGCGCAGCACGGGTCCGCGGACCCGCTCGACCAGGGCGACGGTGTCGACGAACGTATGCACCGTTGGCTCCCTCAGGGGCAGGGCGCCCACGGGTCGGGCGCCGGATGACCCGACGGTGTCAGGAGGTGCTTGGGCCGGATTTGGCCCGCGCATGTGCCCGCGTCCAAGTGGGGTCCAAGTCCGCCAGGGCTCGGGAGCTGCCCGATCAACGGGGGTGGAGTGGGCCGCGATCAGGCACCGATGCGCGCCGATTGGTCGAGGCTCGCGTCGATCAGGTGCGCCACGCCCAGCCGCCGATGCGCGGCGAGCGCGGCGCGGGCGTGCCGGTTCGCCTGTTCGGCCCGGCCGAGCCGGTGGGCGAGCTCGGCCAGCGGGTAGTGGTTCGAGCCCCAGGTGGCGCCGCCGGAGCCGACGCCGACGAACCGGTCGGCAAAGGGAGCGAGCGTCTCGTAGAGGCGGGCCGGGTCCGGTGCGCCGAGCCGGGCGGCGACCAGAGCCCACTGGTACGCCACGATGTCCCAGCTCCAGTCGCGGCGGATCGTCATGCCCCACCGTTCCACCAGCTCTGCGGCGAGCGTCTCGTCGCCGGATTCGCAGGCCGCCAGCACCGCGGTGGGGCGCAGCAGTTCCAACTCCGGCTCGTCGGCCCCGCGGACCAGTTCGTCGCGCAGCTCACCAGGCCGGCCCTGGAAGCGGCGGCAGGTGTAGAGCAGCACCAACCTGATCCACTGGCCGCCCCACATGTTGGTGCGCTGCTGTTCGGTGAAGGCTTCCTCGACCAGCCGCTCAGCCTCGGCCCATCGCCCGTCGAGGATGGCCCGTCCGCCGGCGGCGTAGGTGATCTGGGCGGCGAGTTCCGGTACCCGGATCTCCGTCAACAGCCGCTGGCACCGCGCCAGTTCGAGGTCGTACGTGTCGAGATCGCCGTTGGACATCAGCAGGAACATGCGGTGCATCCGGGCCATGATCTCCACCCGCCGGGGCAGTGGGCCGAGCGCGAGCAGTTCGTTCACCGCGACCAGCCGCTGCTCGTCGCGGTCCGGGATCCAGGCGGCCACCGCGTAGTTGTTGAGGGTCCGGGCCCGCAGTTCCACGTCGCCGTACCGGCGGGCAAGCGCGACCGCCTCCTCGGCGAACCGTTCACCCTCGTCGCGTCGTTCGCCGTAGAACAGCTCGACGCCGAGCGTGCCGAGCAGCGCCGCGCGACGCAGGTGGTCGGTCGGGTCGAGCCGGGCGACCTGGTCTTCCAGGATCGCCACCATGTGCTCGTCCACCTGCCCGTAGGCCCGCCAGTTCCAGAACGTGACGCCGCCGAAGACCGTGGCCGCGTCGATCACGAGCGAGTCGTCGCCGAGCCTGGTGCCGAGCGCCACCGCCTCGTTCAGCGCGGCTCGCGCGCCCACCACATCGCCGGCGAGCCGGCTGGCCTTGCCCAGCTGCACCAACAGCTCACACCGGCGTTCCGCCGCATCCGCCGCCGTGGGATCGAGCGCGGCCAGGCCGACAGTGAGGAACTCGACCGCCTCGTCGTAGGCGAGCTGAGCCTCGGCCAACTCGGCGGCGCGTCGGGCGTAGCTGACCGCCTTCGCCGCGGCGCCGATCCGGGCGGCGGCGGCGAAGTGGTGGGCGAGCAGCCCGATGGTGGCGGGATCGTCGGCCCGGTGCAGGCTTTCGAGCGCCTCGCCGGTACGCCGGTGGACGCGGGACCGCTGCAACCGGCTCAGCTCCGCGTAGAGGGCGTCGCGGACCAGGGCGTGGGCGAACCGGTAGTTCCAGCCGTCGGGCACCTCGACCAGCAGGCCGCTCGCGACCGCCGGTTCGAGCAGGCTCAGGACCCGTTCGTAGTCCAGCCCGGCGGCACTCTCCAGCAGCACCGTGTCGACGTCGCGTCCGATCACGGCGGCAGCGCGCAGGAGGGCCTGGGTCTCCTCCGGCATCCGGGCGACCCGCCGGCCGATGACGTCGCGTACGCTCTCCGGCACCGCAGACTCCGCGATCGCCTCCTTGCTGCTCCAGCCGTCGGGATGTTCGCTCGCCAGCAGGCGCAGCAACTCCTTGAGGTAGAACGGATTCCCGCCGGTCCGCTCGTGCAGGGCGGCGACGACGGCGGCGTCGGATTCCTCCGCAGCCGCTCGCAGATAGTCGCGCACGTCGGTCGCGGAGAACGGTTGCAGCGCCACCCGCTCCACGCCCCGCTCGTTCGCCAGCGCGCCGAGCGTCTCGCGCAGCGGCTGGCCGTGCTCGCCCTGCTCCGCCCGCATGGTGGCCAGGACCATCACCGGCAGCCGGCTCAACGTGCCGGCGAGGTGGGTGAGCAGCCGCAGCGAGGCGGCGTCCGCGAGATGCAGATCATCGATGATCAGCAGGATCGGCTGCCGCCGCGCCACCGTACGCAGCAGCTCGCCCACGGCCTCGTGGAGGTGGAACCGGGCCGCGTCAGGGTCCCCCGCCTGCGGCCGCGGCTCTGCGCCCCCGGTGAGGGCGGCGAGCAGGCGCTCCTGCTCGGGGCTCGGCGGGATCGCCTGCAACAGTTGGATCCACGGCCAGAACGCGGGGGTGGTGCTCCCCTCCACGCACCTACTCCAGGCGGCCGTCATGCCCGCCGCCGTGGCCCGCTCGACCACGCGTTCGGTGAGGAAGGTCTTGCCCACGCCGGCGCCACCGGCGACGAAGAGCAGTCCGCCGTGGCCCCGGGCCGCCGCCCTGAGGCGGTCTCCGATCAGCTCGAGCTGCGGACCGCGGCCCACCATCCGGGCGGTCGGGGCCAGCTCCGCCGCGCGCCCGGTGCTGGGTTCGTCGGCCGGCGGCGCAGCGGCGTCCCCCGGCGCGGGAACCCACCCGGGGTCGGGCGCGGGTGGTGCTCCGGGTAGCGGTGACGGCGCGGGTGCGGCATCAGGTGTCGGCGCGGGCGCGGGTGGTGTGCCCGGTGCTGCGGGCACGGCTGGGCGCGGGGTGAACGCCAGCGCGGGATCCTGGTGGAGGATCGCCCGTTCCAACGCCTGCAGCTGTGGGCCCGGCGGCAGGCCCAGCTGCTCGTCCAGGGCGGTGCGGGCCTCGCGGTACGCCTCAAGGGCTTCGGCCTGCCGGCCGTCCCGGTACAGCGCCACCATGAGCTGGGCCCAGGACCGTTCCCGGAACGGGTCCTGGTGCAGCAGCGTCCGCGCCTGAGCGGCGGCCTGCGCGTTGCGGCCCAGGCCGAGTTCGGCTTCGGTGAGGTCCTCGGTGGCATCCTGGCGCAGCGCGGTCAGCCGGGCGATCACCGGCGTGGCGAAGGCCTCGTCGGCGAACTCGAGCAGCGGCTCGCCGCGCCACTGCTGCAACGCGCCGGCGAGCAGGCGTTCCGCCTCCGCGGGCAGCTCCCTGGCGAGCGCGGCCCGGCCGGCCTCGACCTGCGTGGTGAACCGGACGGCGTCGACCTGGTCCGGCCGCACCGCGAGCAGATAGCCCGGCTCCCGGGTGAGCAGCACGGTCGGCGCGGCCCGCGGTGAGCGGTGCGGCTCCAGGACGCGCCTGAGCTGTGAGATGTACGCCTGTAGCGTGCCGGTGGCGCTCGACGGCGCCTCATCCGCCCACAGGCCGGCGATGATGCGGTCCAGCGATACGACCCGTCCCGCCTCGAGGGTCAGCAACGCGAGCACGGCACGCTGCTTGCGGGTGCCGAGGCGCAGCTCCGCACCGTCCGGCGCGGTGACCGTCAGCGGGCCGAGGACCCGGAAATCCAGCGCCAGCAGCCGAGGTGCGGCCGGCTCCGGCACGCCCATCCCGCCTCCCCTCTCAGAGCTCGCGCACCCACCACGCGACCTCGGGGTCATCCTCGCCGGCACCGAGACCCGCGGGGAACAGGCCATTCGGTTCGACCGACCAGATCACAAACCCGGCACCGGTGAGCAGCGCGCGTACCGCCGGGCACCCGTCGCTCGCCTGAACCCACAGGCGCTGTGCCCCCTCCGCCTGCAGCGCCCTGGAGAGTTCGGCGAGCAGCCGCCGGCCCAGCCCGCGCCGCCGGAACGGTACCGAGACCGCGAACCGGGACATCCACGCCGTCGGCTCACCCAGCCGGTGGTGGACGACGCACGCGGCGAGCGGCGCCATCGAGGAGTCGCTGGAGACGTCGGAGAGGGTGGCGACCCGGAAATCGTCCACTGCCGGCGGTCCGGTCGCCGGGAACGACTCCTGCAACATCCGTAACGCGGCGGCGGCCCGCTCCGGGCGCACCATGCGCAGCAGCAGCGTGTTCGGGGTGGGGACCTCGTACTGTGCCATGCCGGAACGGTGGCACCCGCGACTTGGACGCCACTAGGACAGTCGGCGGCCGGTCGCGCAGGCAGTCCCAAGTCGCGCGCCAATGCCTTTCCCGCTGAACGCCAAGCCTTGCCCTAGCCGGTCCCGGCACGGTCAGTCAGATCCCAGAACCTGAGGAGCTACCGTGCGTACTCGATTTCGTCCCCCACCTGCCCTGCGCCGGGTCGTCGGCGCGGCGCTGACCGTCACCCTCGTTTCCCAGATCGCTGCGGTACCGACGGCGCTCGCCTCCGGCGCGGCCGATCCGCTGCCGCGCGCCTACCAGGTCGACAGCGTCGTGGAGGTCGCCGACCTGGAGTTCTCCGCACCGCTGCTGGCCGTCTCGGCCGACGGCACCACGGCGGTACACATGTCCCCCGACGGCGACGGCCCGTCCGTTCTCCGGGCGACCGATTTCCGGACCGGGGCGGACGAGGTCGTCGGTCTCGACCTCGAAGGGCAGCCGGTGCCCCGGGTGGCGGCGGTCGCGGTCAGCGGCAACGGCCGTACCGTGGCCTTCCTCGCCACCGGCGCCAACGCGGCCGAGCTGCACCTGCCAGGCACGGTCGACCCGGACGTCAGCTCGGCGATCTTCGTCCGGGACCGACTGACCGGGGCGACGACCTGGGTTCCGGTTCCGGATCTGGGCGTACCGGCCTCGCGGCACGTACTCAACGGGGTCGCGCTCAGTGAGGACGGTCAGCGCCTCGCCGCCGAGGTCTCGCTTCCGCTGCCGAGGTACGCCGGCCTCAACAGCCCGAACGGGGTGCTGGTGGCGACCCTGGCGGCGGATGCCGCACCGGCGGTACGGATCGTCGGCCCCGAATCGCTGGTGGCGGAGGACGCGGATCCCGTCAAGGCGGACCCGGAGGTACGCGGTTTCGCCCTCTCCGGGGACGGGACGGTGCTGGCCGTCAACGCATACCGGGACGGCACCCCGGTCATGCTGCGCTTCGACGCGGCCAACGGCGACCCGCTGCCCGGTGATCGAATCCTCACCAGCCCGGAGCAGGAGGCGTGGGTGCCGAACCTGGACCGCACCGGGCGGCGTACCGCCCTCGGCAAGGCCGGTAGCGGCGTCGTCGTGGCCGACCTGGCCGGCGGGCCGGCGGCGGACGTCACGCTCGCGCCGGCGAACCCGGTGCCGTACGTCACCGGCGACGTCGTGTTCGGCCCCGGCGATCCGCCGACGGACGCCCGGCTCAGCGCCGACGGCAGCACCGTCGCCTTCGTCCGCGCGGGCGCGCTCTGGGCCCAGCCGGCCCGGGTGGGACAGCCGGCGCGGCTGGCCAGCCCCGGCCTGGACGGCCGGATCGCCGACCCGCTCCCCGGCGAGGCCCGCTACCCCGACGCCGTGGCCGCTCCGCAGCTCAGCCGCGACGGCACCGTGCTCGCCTTCCTCTCCGCGAGCACGGCCTTCGTCGCGCCCCGGACGGACGCCCCGCAGCCGCCGCACCTGTACCGTTCGGTGCCGGCCGACCTGCCGGCACCGACCTGGCCCGAAGGGGCGGCGCTCGCCGCCGAGCCGGGTACCACGACCGTGACGCTGAGCTGGCCGGCGGCGTCCGGCGCCGTCACGGCGTACGAGGTCAGCGTCGACGGCGTGGCAGCGACGACGGTGCACCAACCGGCGACCCGGGCGGTCCTGTCCAACCTCACCCCTGGAGCGACCGTGCAGATCGCGGTCGTCGCCCGGGACACCGGTGGACGCGTCTCGGCTCCGCTGACCATCGGTGTGACGTTGCGCGAGGACCTGCCACCGGGCGACGCGCCGCTGTCGGCGGTGGCCGGGCCGGGTGCCCGGGTTTGGCTGCGGTGGGAGCCGTCGACGGCGAGCGGGGTGACCGGCCACCGGGTGCTGCGCGACGGCGTCAAGCTCGCCGACCTGGCCGCCGGAGCGGACACCTACGAGGACCGGACCGTCGCCGCCGACCGCACCTACCGGTACACGGTCGCGCTGCTGCGCGGCACCGAGGAGTTCCCGCTCACCAGGGACGCGGCAGTGCGTACGCCGGCCCTCGCGGTCAGCGAGGCGGCGTGGAACCTGCCGCGGATCACCGGTACGACGTACCTCGCTCCGGGTCGCGCGGCCACCTTCGCCCTGGTCGGCGCCCCGGGGTTCACCGGTTCCGCCGACCTGACCGTCCGCACCGCGGACGATCCCGCCGAACGGGTACGCATCGAGCTCAAGGAGAAGGAACCCGGCACGTACACCGGTTCCTGGCCGGTGCCCACCGGCGTGCTGGCGGTGACCTCGGCGGTGCTGCACCTCGCCGACGGTGCGGACAACACCCTGGACCGGCCGGTGAGTGGGCTACCCGCCCCGGTCGGCGGCCTGCTGCGGATGGACGTCACGGCAACCGGCGGCGAGCCGGCGGGCCTGCGGCTCCAGGTGTGGAGCGACGCCACCCACAGCGGAACCCTGCGGGTGCTCGACGGCAACGGGATGGTGGAGATCCCGGTCGCTCCCGCCGCGGACCACCAGATCACCACCACCCGGACCGACGGCCTGGCCGGCACCCCACCGAGGATGGTTGCGGTGGACCCCGGCGCGGCGGTCGACGTGGTGCTCGCACCGCACGCACCGGCGTCGCTCACTGTGACGGTGCGTGGATCCGGGGCGCACCCGATGGCCGATGTTCCGGTGGTGCTGTCCACCCCCACCGGCCCCCGCTCCGGCCGTACCGACCCGGCCGGCAAGGCGACCTTCAAAGCCCTCGACGCGGCCACGGAGGTCAGCGTGGAGGTCCAGGTTCCCGACCACGTACGGGCCAGGGACGGTCTCGCCGCCAGCCCGAAGCGGACGGTGACCCTGACGCAGGGGGCCAACTCGCTCGCCGTCGACCTCGCGGCCTTTCCGAAGGTCACCGTGGGCGGCACCACGAAGGATGCGCAGGGGCGTCCGCTGCGGGCCACCGTGCTGATCCGCCAGGACGTCGGCGGGGTCGGAGTCTCCTACCGCGCCGAGTCCGCCACCGATGGCACCTGGTCGGCGGAGGTGTTCCGGAACGTGCCCACGGTCGCCTCGGCCACCCGCGTCGGCGCGAAGGCGGACGAGGTCACGGTGGACACGGCCGACAACCGGCCGGTGGATTTCGTCTTCCCGGCAGTCTCCGGCTACGTCCTGCACCCGAAGCTCACCACGGTCCTGATCGACGGGGGCCGGACCGAGCAGGTGCTGAACTACCAGAACACGCCGGGTTTCCAGGCGTTCGTCACCGTCGGAGGCACCCGGGAACTCATCGCCGCACCGGAGCTGCCGATCGACGCGCCTCCCGGTACCACCGTCACGTTCTGTGCGGACGGAGAGTGGCGAGGCATGACCAGGGCATGCGCGGAGGTGGTCACCGGGGAGGTCCCCGACCTCGCCCTCGCCGTCGAACTCCACGAGATCGCCCGGGTCACCGGTCGGGTGCTCGACCCGACCGGCGCGGTACGCGTCGACAAGACGTGCGTGACGCTCGAGGGCGGGGGAAGCCTCGACGGGGGACGCGTCAGCGGCGGGCGTGCCGTCAAGGTGACCATCGCGGGGTCGCAGCTGCGGATCTCCGCCCCGGCGGCCGGCACCTACCTGCTGTCGTTGGCGCCGTGCAGCGGCGAGGCCTGGGAGGTGCGCCGCCTGGTGACCCTGACCAAGGGCCAGCAGCTCGACCTCGGTGACCTGCGGCTCGCCCGTCCGGGTGGCCTGATCCAGGGACTGCGCAGCGGCTTCCGCGTGGTCACCGGGGAGGTGCAGCCCGGCAAGCTCGCCCACCTGCACGCCGACATCGAGTACGGCGACCCGAGGCGCGCGGGCACCGCCCGCCTGATCCTGCCGCCGGGGGTCTCCGTGCCGGACGACGGTGTGCTGCGCGCCGGCCAGCCGGTCGCGTTCACCCGGGAGGAGGATGCCGTCGTGGTGCCACTGCCGGCGGCGCCGTCCCGCACCCTGGACGTCTACGTCCGGATGCCGGAGGCGGTCGGGACCGAGCTGCCGTTCACCATGTCGGTCACCTCGGACCAGCTCTCCGAGGTTCTCGGCTCGGCCACTGTCCGGGTGGGCGTGGTGACCCTCCGGGCGACGGCGAACAGCGTGACCGGCCGGTTCACCGCGTCCGGTCGGGCCCCGGCCGGATCGACCGTGGTCCTGTACGACGGCGGCACCGTCATCGCGGAGGCCGACGCGGGCGACGGCGGGATCTGGCACGCCGTGGTGGACCTCGGCACCGCCGGTGACGACATGGCTCAGCACGTGCTGAAGGCCGTCAGCACCATCGACGGCACCGAGATGGCGTCGGACCCGGCCACCGTCGTGGTCGACCCGCACGCCGGTGTCCTGGAATCCGTGACGATGTCCCAGGCCGGCGAGGTGCGGACGTTCCGGCCGGTGGACGGCGTCGCGCGGTTCCCCTGGACGTGGTACGCGGACAAGGAGGTCACCGTCACGGCGCGGTTCACCGGTGCCGTCGTCGAGCCGCGCGCGCTGCTCGGACACCTGGACCTCCCCCTGGTGCCCGTGCCGGGCCAGAACAACGTCTACACCGCGGCCACGAAGACCAGGGCCAACGAGGTCGGCGACCTGATCATCGGCTACCAGCCCCGGCGGGAGAGGCCGCTCCTGCCGGTCCCGCCGGAGCCGGATCCGGCGACCGCACTCTTCGACGCCGACGATGCGGTGCTCGATGAACCGGTGACCGACCGCGCCACCGTGAGCCAGCAGTTCACGGTGCCGGTGACGAAGATGGGCCCGAACGCGCGACTTCGGTTCAAGGTCACCGTGGAGCCGCTGCCGGACTACGTGCCCGGCGACGCCGACAGGGCGGCGGCGCGGGGGTCCGGGGTGCCGGTCTACGGCACGTCGTTCTCCGCCGGAGATCCGCTGGTGATCCGGGACAACGGAACCTGGTCCGGCACCGCGGGAGCGATCATCGATCTCGACGGGCTGATCAAGAAGTCGCCGGACGCGCCGCTGGCGCGGTCGCTCAACGCGAGCGGGTTCGTCACCGGTCCGGCCCGGTTCCTGTTCGAGTGGGCGTTCATCAACGCCACCACCGATGACGCCCTCTACTCCGCGCTCACCGGCGGCGACAAGTACCAGGCGCTCAGCGCACTGATGGACCAGGCGAACAAGTGCCGCGACGGCGATCAGGGCCAGATCTACCGCAACGCGGTGGAGCGGTTGATGCGGCGGGCGATCCAGCTCGACGCGTACTCCGTGCTGTCGACGGCGGCCGGTCTGGCGCTGGCTCCGGCGACCCTCGGGCTCAGCGTGGGCCTGTGGGCGGTCACCTGGGGCTTCGGAAAGGCGCTGGAGTTCCCCCTCAACAACGACATCGACGCCCTGACCCGGGAGATGAACAGCGACGAGAGCTGCCGCTGGCCGCGCACGGGTCCGCGCGACCCGCGCTCGCCGTGGCAGCCGGACGCCGAGATCGAGTACCGGTTCGACCCGTCCGGCTTCGTGTACGAGGGCCTGGAGAACCGCCGGGTCGCGGGGGTCACCGCCACCGTGCTGCGTGCGACGTCGCCGAACGGGCCGTGGCAGCCGTGGGATGCGGCCGCGTACGGCGACCTCAACCCGCAGATCACCGACGACGAGGGCCGCTACGGCTGGGATGTGCCCGAGGGCTGGTGGAAGGTCGTCTTCACCAGGGACGGTTACCTGCCCACCGAGTCCCGGGTGATGAAGGTGCTGCCGCCGCACACCGACGTCAACGTCAACCTGGTCCGCGCCGACCTCGCCGACGTCGACCAGGTCGAGGCCGACCAGAGCGGTCTGACCGTCATCTTCACCCAGCCGATGCTGGCCGACCAGGTGACGGAGCGCCTGGCGGTGACCACGCCGCAGGGGGACCCGGTCGGTGGCCGGTGGACGGCGGTGTCCCGGCGGGCCCCGGTCGGTCACCCGATGGAGAACGCGTCGATGGCCACGACGTTCCGGTTCACCGGGGAGAAGCACACCGGCACGGTGCAGGTTCTCGTCGACGAACTGGCGCGGGACCACGTCGGCCGGTTCGTCGCCGAGGGCAGGCGGCGGACGCTCACCGTGGACTGGCGGGGGCCGGACTCCGTGCCCCCACAGGTCAGCGTCACCGGCGTCGCCGCCGGCGGGCTCTACCACCTCGGTGCCGTTCCGGCCGCCGGCTGCGAAACATCGGACGACGGGTCCGGGGTGGCGACCAGGGCGACGGTCACCGTCATCGGTGGCACCGCCGCCGGCGTCGGCCAGTACACCGCGACCTGTGCCGGAGCGAAGGACAAGGCCGGCAACGTCGCCGCGCCGGTCTCGGTCACCTACTCGGTCGCGTACGTCTTCGACGGGTTCGGTCGTCCGGTGGACAACGGCGGCGTGCTCAACAAGGCGAAGGCCGGGCAGGCGATCCCGATCAAATGGCGGCTCACCGACGCCACCGGCGCTCCGGTGACGAACCTGGCGACCGCTCCGCTGACCGTCACCCTGATCGGATGCGGAACGGCCAGCAAGCTCGCGCAGGTCGAGGAGTACACCAGCGGCAACTCAGGGCTGCAGAACCTGGGCGACGGGAATTACCAGGTCAACTGGAAGACCCCGAAGTCGTACGCCGACACCTGCCAGAAGCTGCGGGTCGACCTCGGGGAGGGACCGGCGGTGGCCCACACCGCGCTGTTCAAGTTCGTCGCGTGACGGCCTGACCGCCGTCACTGAGACCGGTGCCCCGAGTGTGACGCTCACGCTCGGGGCACCGGCCGTCGCAGTGGCCTGCAACACGGGACCGTGCCGCGCTGAGGAAGGGCTCCGCTCAGGCCCCGTGGCCGGGTGGCTCGGGCGGCGGCAGCGGCAGTTCCACGGCGGCCACCTCCCCGACCTGCGCGACGGAGTGCGCCGGTGGCAGCTTGTCGGCTCGCGGCAAGCGGTTGTGCACCAGACCCCGGCCCGTCGGGTCCGGCCTCCTGGTCACCTCGCAGGTCACCATCCGGATCGGCGGCGGCGGCGCGGTGAACCGTCCGGAGCCCCAGCGCACCCACAGCGGGATCCGACCCGCGTCGGCCTCGGCGAGCAACTTCTCCCAGGTACGGCGACGCGTACCGTGGTCGACCTCCACGACGACCGGCGGCCCGTCCGGGCGGGCGCAGGCCACGTCGAGTACCGAGTGCCGCCCGTTCATCGGTGGCGGCAGCGGCAGCACACTGGGTGCCCGCCGGTAGACCCGCCAGCCCCGCTCCCCGGCCCAGCCGACCACCGCCTCGATCAGCCGAGCGGTGACCTGGTCGGTGGACAGGTCGGTGAATGCGACTGCGTCGAGCCGAGCAGCCAGCGACGCCGCCAGCCGCTCCCCGTCCTCACCGACCGCCACCGCCGCAGGGTAACCACGCCACCGACCATCGTCGCCAACGGGGCAGCGCGAGCGGTCGGCCCCGCTGGGTACATCCGCCCCCATGCCACCGACCGGTCGGCCTCGGTCATGCGTTTGTGGTGATCCTCCAGTGGTAGCCGTCGAGGTCGGTGAAGTGCCCGGCGTAGTGACCCTGGTCGGTCTGGGTTGCTGCGGCGGTGACCCGGCCGCCGGCAGCGGCCGCGGCGGCCAGCAGAGTGTCGACGCCGTCACGGGACGCGGCGGTGTGGGTGAGGACGAGCGCGGAGAAGCCGTCGCCGTGCTCATCGACGCCGGCGTCCTTGGCAAGGGCTTTGCGGAGCAGCAGGCCCAGCCGGCAGACGCCGCCGGTGATGGTGAAGTCGATGAACTTGTCGCCATAGTCGCGGTCGACGCTCATGCCCAGCGTTTCGTAGAACGCCTTGGAAGCCGTCGGCTTGGCAACCCCGAGGAAGACCGCGGTCTCGGTCGGCTTCGGCGGGTCGGGAACGAGATCCATGTCCTTCTTGGAGGCGGCAGCCACCTTCCAGACGGCCCCGTCCGGCGCCCGGTAAACGGCGTTGAACTCGCCGAAGAGCTGCTTCTTCGCCGGCTTGATGACCGTCGCACCATTGGCGATGGCAGCGTCGAGGAGAGCCTTGACCTCGGCGGGCTGGTTGACGATGGAGGACAGGACGTAGCCGCGGAAGCCCGAGGTCGCCGGGTTCGTGTCGGAGTTGGTGGCGAGGACGTCGATCTGGTGGAGGGCGAGCTGTCCGGTGCCGTGAAGGTCCAGGCTGGCGGTGTGGTCGTCGTCATTGGCCGTGGATGAGAACGCGGACGTGTAGAAGTCGCGTGCGGCTTCTACCTGCGGTACACCGATAGTGATGATGTCGAGGGAAAGCGTCATCGAGTTGGCCCTTCGTGCCGTCGCGGTCGGTTGATCTGGTGATGAGAGCCGTGCGGGCCGGCCGGCTCACTCAGGTGAGCTGGTTGATGCGGATGAGGTTGCCGGCGGGATCGCGGAAGGCGCAGTCGCGGACTCCGTAGTCCTGGTCGATGGGTTCCTGGATGACATCGGCACCTGCGGCCTGGAGACGATCGAAGAGTCCGTCGAGGTCGTCGGTGGCCAGCGTGATGGCGGTGTAGGCGCCCTTGGCGATGAGTTCCACGATGGTGCGGCGCTCCTCATCGGTGATGGCCGGATCGGTGGCTGGCGGGTGCAGCACGATGGAGGTGCCGGGTTGGCCGACCGGTCCGACGGTGATCCAGCGCATGTTCTCGAAGCCGACGTCGTTGCGGACCTCGAAGCCCAGGGTGTCGCGGTAGAAGCCCAGAGCGGCTTCGGGGTCGGTGTGCGGGAGGAAGGCGTAATGAATGGAGATGTTCATGTCCGTCACGCTAGGCAGGGCTACCGGGCGTGGGCTTCTTGATTCCTGACCGTTCTGGTGTCCTGCTTGGCCAGACACGGCCGGGTGTATGCAGAAGCACAGGGGCGAACGCATCGATCAGGAATCAAGAAGCTCCAGGCTTTTCGCACGGTTAGCGTCAGAAGCGCCTCACCCCCGATCACGACCAGGAGAACGAGCGATGAGCGCGAACAACAGCACGAAGAGCAAGAAAAGCACGGAGGGCTTCTCGGCGGAAGAACGTGCTGCCATCAAGGAGCGCGCCGCGGAACTGAAGAAGGAGGCGAGCCGTGGTCGTGGCAACAAGGCCGCCGCCGAGGAACTCGACGTGCTGTCGAAGATCGCGGAGATGGAGGCATCGGACCGTGCAGTGGCCGAACGCATCCACGCCATCGTCACCACCAACGCCCCGGAGTTGTCACCGAAGCTGTGGTACGGACAGCCGGCCTACGCCAGGAAAGGAAAGGTCGTGTGCTTCTTCCGCAGCGGGCACGTCGACAAAGAGCGTTACTCGACCTTCGGTTTCACCACCCAGGCGAACCTCGACGACGACAGCGGCCTGTGGCCCACCTCCTACGCCGTGACTGAGCTGAGCGACGAAGCCGAGAAGACGATCACCGCCCTGGTCAAGAAGGCCGTGAGCTGACACCACGCGGCGCGTTGATCGTCCGCCACCGGCATTCGGAGGCGGGGGACGCAGGTCACACCCGTGGGGTCTCAGAACCTTGCCGGAGCGTTCGTCAGTCCTATCTAGCCTCGGTCTTTCACTTGAGTGCCATTCGATAGCCGGTCTTCGATGAAGAAGATTTGCGTACCTATCGGCGTTTTCTTGGCATGTTGAGGGCCCGGCGCGGGGCCGGGTTCCTCCGTGTTGCTGGCCG
>NZ_POTY01000084.1 GCF_003236315.1 Micromonospora craterilacus | reverse complement strand
GCCCGAGCCTGAACCGGCGCCCGAGCCCGAGCCGGCGACCCCGGCCGCGACTCCGGCCACACCCGGGACGCGAGGCACAGCCGGGACGCCGGGCACACCGGGCACGCCACCCGGATACGGCCCGCCGCCCCAATGGCAGCAGGGCCCGCCGCCGGGCTGGCCGGCCGGCGAACCGGGTCAGGGGCCGCCGCCGGGCTGGCCGTACCCGACCTGGCCGGGCCGTCCGCCCGAGCCTCGGCCGCACGGGTTGCCGCTGGCCTCGTACGGTGCCCGGCTGGCCGCCCGGCTGATCGACTTCGGCATCGTCCTCGCGCTCAACGTCCTGGTCAACGGCTGGTTCGTCTGGCGCTACGCCCAGGAGCTCTCGCCCACCCTGGACGAGTTGCGGCGCCGGCTCCAGATGCAGGACCGCACGACCGAGCCGCTGCCCACGGGCGAGCAGGCCGGCGCGCTGATCGTGGTGATCCTGCTGATCGCCACCATGCTCTGGCTGGCGTACGAGGTGCCGTCGATGGCGGCCAACGGGCAGACGTTCGGCAAGCGGGTGCTACGGATCAAGGCGGTGCCGGTCGAGGCGGACGCGCCGCTCGGCTTCGGCCGGGCGCTGCGCCGGTGGAACACCCTCGGCCTGCCCACCCTGCTCTGGTACTGCTGTGGTCTCGGCCTGCTGCTCCAGCTGATCGACGCGCTCTCCCCGCTCTTCGACCACCCGTTGCGGCAGGCGCTGCACGACAAGCGCGCGCAGACCGTGGTGGTCCAGGTTCCCCGTACCCCCGAAGATCGCGCCAACCCCCCGGGAGAGACCCCATGACCGACACCGGACGCCAGCAGCCGGCGCTGCGGCTGACCCGCGCCGACCTGGACGCGCTGCCCAACTACGTGCCGGGCCGCAGCCCGGCCGACCTGGCCCGCGAGCTGGGCCTGCCCGAGGCGATCAAGCTGGCCAGCAACGAGGTGCCGTACGGCCCGCTGCCCGGCGTCGTGGAGGCGGTCGCCGAGGCCGCGGCCGGGGTGCACCGTTACCCGGACATGGGCGTCGTCGCACTCCGCCAGGCGCTCGCCGAGCGGTACGGGGTGGACCCCGACCGGATCGCCACCGGCTGCGGTTCGGTGGCGCTGGCCGAACACCTGGTGCGGGCCACCTGCCTGCCCGGCGACGAGCTGGTCTACTCGTGGCGCTCGTTCGAGGCGTACCCGATCATTGCGGCGACCAGCGGCGCGACCAGCGTGCAGGTGCCCAACGACGCCGGGCACGGGCACGATCTGGCGGCGATGGCCGCGGCGGTGACCGACCGCACGCGCATGATCCTGGTCTGCAACCCCAACAACCCGACCGGCACCGCCGTACGCCGCGCCGAACTGGACCGCTTCCTCGACGCCGTGCCGGACGACGTGCTGGTGGTGATCGACGAGGCGTACCGGGAGTTCGTCACCGATCCCGAGGTGCCGGACGGGCTGAGCTACGCCGACCGGCCCAACGTCGCGGTGCTCCGCACGCTGTCCAAGGCGTGGGGTCTGGCCGGTCTGCGGATCGGCTTCCTGGTCGCGCAGCCGCAGGTGGCGGCGGCGGTACGCAAGGTCGTCACGCCGTTCTCGACCAGCATGGCCGCGCAGGCGGGTGCGCTGGCCGCGCTGGCCCAGGCGGACGAGGTACAGCGGCGCTGCGCGCTGGTGGTGGCCGAGCGGGAGCGGGTCACCGAGGCGCTGCGCAAGCTCGTCCCGGACGTGCCCGCCAGCCAGGCGAACTTCGTCTGGCTGCCGCTGGGCGACCGGGCGGTGGACTTCGGCAAGGCGTGCGAGGCGCGGGGCGTGATCGTCCGGCCGTTCGCCGGCGACGGAGTCCGGGTCACCATCGGCACGCCGGCCGAGAACGACGCCTTCCTGGCGGCGGCCGAGTCGGCGCTGGGCTGAGCCGGCGCGGGTGCTGCGGCCACCGAGCTGAGCCGGGCCGGTCCACCATCCCCCAGCGGACCGGCCCGGAAGCCCGCAGCCGCCAGCATACGTCATCACTGTCCGCTTTGACCGAAATTACCCCTTGATGGCGTAACTTTCGTTCCGCTTCACGGCTTTAATGCCTCTTCGCGCCTTGTGTCGCTAACGTCCCTTTTAGCTCGTGAGTCCCCTCCCCCACGAGGATCCACATCTTCCGAGCAAGGGACGACAGCATGCGCACACGCACGATCCTGGTGTCGGCGGCAGCGGTAGCGGCCGCCACCGCCCTGGCCGCCTCCCCGGCCCTGGCGGCTCCCACCGACACCACCACCGCCACCTTCGACGTAACGGCCGGGACGCTCGACGTCACCACGCCGGACACGGCCGACCTCGGCTCCGGCGCTCCGGGCACCACGATCATCAGCCAGCTCGGCGCGGTGACCGTGTCGGACACCCGCGCGGCGGACGACGCCTCGTGGGAGACCGCGGTCACCTCCACCGACTTCACCACCGGCGGCGCCACACCCAGCGAGACCGTCCCGGCCACCGCGATCGACTACTGGTCGGGCGCGGCGACGGCAACCACCGGCAACGGCACGTTCACTCCCGGCCAGCCGACCGGCGCCGACGCCGAACCGCTGGACAACGCCACCGGTGTCGTCGCTTTCACGCACACCGGCGGCACCGGCAACAACTCGGCCACCTGGAACCCGACCCTCGAGGTCAACGTGCCGCTGGCCAACCAGGCCGGCACCTACACAGGCACGGTGACACATTCGGTCGCCTAGGCTGCGCCGCCTGGCGGTCTGGTCGGCCGCGCTGCTGCTCAGCGTCACCGGCCCGGGCACCCTCGCCCGGGCCGGTGCGCCGGCCGGCGACCGCGACGAGGGTGGAATCGGAATCCAACTGCTGGAGGCTCCGGTCGCCCGGCGGGACGACCCGAGGGCGCTGCGCTACATCGTCGACCACCTGCCGCCCGGCCGTACGGTCGAGCGGAAGGTCGGCGTGGTCAACCGCTCGACCGAACGCCGCCACATCGACCTGTACGCCGCGGGCGCGGAGGTGGCCGAGGGACGGTTCCAGTTCGCCGAGGGGCGCACAGCCAACGAGCTGAGCGAGTGGGTCACACTCGACCGGGACTCGGTGACGCTGGACCCGCAGGAGCAGGCCCAGTTCACCGCCACCCTCCAGGTCCCGCCGGACGCGTCGGCCGGCGAACGGTACGCGGTCATCTGGGCGGCCACGGTGCCCGCCCCGGACTCCACCGCGAGCGTCAACATCGTCCAGCGCGTCGGCATCCGCGTCTACCTGGACGTGGGGCCGGGCGGTGAGCCACCGTCCGACTTCGCCATCGGAGAGGTCGTGCCCGCCCGGGACGAGCAGGGACGGCCCTCGGTCGCGGTCGCGGTCCGGAACACCGGTGGCCGGGCACTGGACATGGCCGGCAGCGTCACCCTCTCCGACGGCCCCGGTGGCGTCCGGGCCGGCCCCTTCGACGTCGTGCAGGGCACCACGCTGGCCGCAGGCGAGACCGGCACGGTCCGGGTGCTGTTTCCCACCGCACTGGCGAACGGCCCCTGGCGGATCACCGTCGACCTCGCCAGCGGCAAGGTCAGGCGCAGCGCCAGCGGCGCGATCACCTTTCCCGAACCGGGCCGGACCGGTCGGCGCGCGCTAGTCGACGCGGCCTGGTGGCTGCGCGGCGGCACGCTCGCCACCGTCGTGGCGGCCGGCGTCGGGGTCGTGCTGTTGGTCCGCCGGCGACGGCGCGGGCCGGCCGCTCAGGTGGCGGCGAGCAGCACCGGCTCGGCCGTCAGGAAATAACGCTGGTCGTCGGCGTCCGGCGCGACCGGCTCACGCAGCCGCTCCACCGCCAGGTAACCGCCGCCCGCGTACGCCGACCCGGGCGTCCAGCCGATCCCGTCGCTGCCCACGGTGAGCGGGAAGCGGGAGCGTTCCGCGCCGGTGCCCGTATCCAGGGTGATCAGATCGTTGGTCTCGGTGAGCAGGTGCACCCGGCCGGGCTGGGCGGCGACGATCCGGACGGACCCCAGGTCGGTCCGCCGCCACAACTCCTCACCGGTGCGGACGGCCCATCCGGTCACCGCGCCACCGGTCGCCCGCACGGCCCACTTCCCGTCCAGCTCGGTACCGACCGGGTCGAGGACGGGCGCGGGCACCGGCCCGGCCGCGCCGACCAGCCAGCCCTGCCCCCCGTCGTCCGCGCCAGCGGTGACGCGCAGCCCCCGGCACCGGAAGCGGTAGGTCACACAGCCGACCGGTGTGACGGTCGACTCGGCGGTCGCGCCGGGCGGCTGCCAGCGGGTGACCAGCGCACCGGTGGCCACGTCGCGGAACTCGACGGCGGCCGGGCCGGCGCACCGGTCCATCACGGCGAACTGCCCGGCCGCCGTGGTGCCCACGTCGGTGCGGCAACCACCGTCCGCCTCCGCCGACCAGAGCTGTCGGCCGTCGGCGAGCCCGAAGCCGGTGACCCGGTGCGGGCCGGAGACGATCAGCACCGGCTGGCCGCCGGCATCCCGGGCGAGGAACAGCCCGGGTGGGCTCCAGACCGCGCCGGCCCCGGTGCGGCGGGCGGTCCAGCCGTCGACCGGCGCGGGGCCGTCGACCCGCCAGGCCACCCGTCCGGTACGCGCGTCCAGCGCCACCAGCTTCCCGTCCGACCAGTGGCTGACCACCCTGGTCCCGTCCGCCACGACACCGCTGACCTGCGCCGGCCACCGCCGGTACGACCAGTACGGCGTGCGCCGGTGCTGGCCGTCCGCCGGCCCGTCGGCGTAGACCTGACGCTGCGCCGCGTACACCCGAAGCCGACCGTCGACGATCAGCGGCGCCACCGGCAACCGGCCGACCACGCCGACTTCCGGCGTGGCGGCGGGCGGGTAGTCGCCTCGGGAAACGGTGCTGACCTCGGCCGGGGCGAGGACGCGGTACGCGACAACCGCGGTGCCCGCGGCCACCGCCGCGACGACCACCGCCGTCGCGATCCGCCGCCAGCCCGTCGCCAACCCCATGCCGCACCTCCGACCGGCACCCTATCCAGCCGGGCTGAGTGCTCCGGGGCGCGGTCCGAGAGATCCGGGGGTCAGGCCGCCTCGGCGGGACGGTCGACGGCGGCGGCCAGCGCGGCGATGTCCTGCCGCAACACCTTCTCCGCCGCCCGTACGGCCAGCCCGCCGAGCAGCAGCGCGACCGCCCGTCCCGACGGCGCGGCCGGCAGCGCCTGGACGGTCACCCGCACCGCGGCGTACCGGCGTCGGCGACGGCGTACGTCGCGTAGCGTCCAGGTGATCCGGTAGTCGACGCCGTCGCCGGGCGAGCCGAGCACCAGCAGTCGGGGCGGCTCGGCCGCCAGCACCAGAAACTCCTCGGTCAGTTCGCTGCCGTCCGGCCGGGTGCGCGTCTCACGCCAGGCCGTGCCCGGCCCGAACTCGCCCGGGGTCAGCACCTCGACCGGGCCGTCGGCGGGAAAGCGTCGGGGCAGTTCGGTGAGCAGACGCCACAGGTCGGCCGCGGGTGCCGCGACCAACCCGTTGACGGCAACAGTCGACATGCCACCTCCCGTGGCGTCGACGGTACGCGGAGTGAAAGGTCCGTGGGGTCCCCGAGCGGAGAATCCTGCATCGGAGACCCCCAGGGGGGTCAGCGGGCGAAACGGCCCGCCTGGATCGCGTCGACGAACGCGCTCCAGCCCGGCGGGCTGACCACCAGCACCGGCCCGGTCTGGTCCTTGGAGTCGCGTATGCCCACCACACCGTGGACGCGAGCCAGGTTGTCGGCCACCTCCACACAGAGACCCTGGTCGTTCGAGCGACTGCTGGTACGCCAGACGGCACCCACGAGATCGCGCATCGTCGTTCATCTCCCTCGGCTTCGACGTGCCGCCAGGCGCCGGCCGGGCCGGCCGGAAAGGGGGCACCGGCCGGCCCGGCGCGGCGTGGCGACGGAATTCCGAGGCACTCAACGAAGACGGTGACGGTCCTTGATCGCACAGTTGGTGCGATCAAGGCCGGCTGTCGGATTGGGGTCAGTGCGCTGGCAGGACGGTGCCCGTCACCTCGCCCAACGCGATGGTGGTGCCGTCCGGCCCCGGGGCGGTGGCGATGATCGTCACCGTATCGCCGTCGGCGAGGAAGGTGCGTTCCGTCCCGCCCACGGTGATCGGCTCGGTGCCGCCCCAGCTCAGCTCCAGGAACGAGCCGACCTGGTCGCGCCGGGGACCGGAGACGGTGCCGGAGGCGTAGAGGTCACCGGTGCGCAGCGCGGCACCGTTGACGGTCAGATGGGCCAGTTGCTGGGCCGGCGTCCAGTACATGCCGGCGAACGGCGGCTGGCTGACCGGCTCGCCGTTCCAGTTCACCGTCAGCCGCAGGTCCAACCCCAGGTGCGGCTCGTCGCGCAGGTAGTCGGCCACCGGCGGGTCCTGCTCGGGCGCCGGGACGAAGGCGTGCCCCAGGGCGTCCAGCGGGGTCACCCAGGCGGCGACCGAGGTGGCGAACGACTTGCCCAGGAACGGGCCGAGGGGCTGGTACTCCCACGCCTGGATGTCCCGGGCCGACCAGTCGTTGACCAGCACCACGCCGAAGACGTGATCGGCGAAGTCGGCGGCGGCCACCCGGTGGCCGAGCGGGCTGGGTACGCCGACCACGAACCCGACCTCGGCCTCGATGTCGAGGCGCGCCGACGGGCCGAAGGTCGGGCCCTCGCGACTCGGCCGCTGGCCGTGCGGGCGTACCACCGGGGTGCCGGAGACCACCACCGTGCCGGCCCGGCCGTGGTAACCGATCGGCAGGTGCTTCCAGTTGGGCAACAACGGCGGCTGGCCGGGGCGGAAGATCAGCCCGACGTTGGTGGCGTGGTGCTCCGAGGAGTAGAAGTCGACGTAGTCGGCCACCTCGAAGGGCAACTCCATCCGTACCTCGTCCACCGGCAGCAGCAGCGGCTCCACCGCCGCCCGGTGGGCCGGATCGGTGAGCAGCTCAGTGATCCGTTGCCGCACCGCCGTCCACTGCGGTCGGCCCAGCGCCAGGAACGCGTTGAGCGTCGGCCGGCGCAGCGCCCCGCCGGCCAGCACCAGGTCGGCGTCCTCCGCGCCGGCCAGGTCCAGCACGAAATCCCCGATGCGTACGCCGATGCGCGGCGCACCGTCGGCTACCCGGAAGACCCCGTACGGCAGGTGGTGCACCCCGTAACCCGAACCGTCCACACCCGTAACCCAGGTCATGCCTCAAAGCCCCCGTTCACCAGCCCCAGCCGGATCAGATCGGACAGTGGTTCCGCAATGCTGCACGAGCCGAAGCCCACCCACAGCGGACGCGCCGCGTCGAGCCGGCCGTCGGTCCACTCCACCAGAGGTCGCTCGTCGCGCACGGTGAGCAGTTCGGCGATGGCGCCGACACCGGCCCCCTCGGCGGCGGCCAGCGAGGCGGCGAGGACGTTGCCGAATCCGTGGTGGGTGAAGCCGGTCTCCGGGTCCACCTGCCGCACCGCGTGGTGCAGTCCGGCGGTCAGCTTGAACGGCACCTCCCGGTCCCGGCAGGCGCCGATCACGGCGGCCAGTTCGGCGGGATTGGGAAAGAGTTCCGCGGCCAGCCCGCCGGTGCGGAACTTGGCCGCCACGGGCACCCCCTCGGCCCGGGCGGCGGCCAGCACGTCCAGCGCCGCCGTCAGCCCGAAGGTCAGCGGAATCTCCGCGTAGACGGGACGGTTTCCGGTGGCGCGGGCCACCGCGACCAGCTCGGCCGTGCCGGGCAGCGGGTCCTCGCCGCGCTTGGCCACCGCCGCCTCGACCTGGCGGATATCGACGCGCGGGTCGGCCTCGGCGCACGCCTTGGTCAACTCGCCGAGCGGAACGTCGCCGATCATCCCGACCGCGATCCGCTCACCGTCGCCGAGCAGGGCGGGCAGCTTGACCAGCCGCGAGGCGGGCAGCAGCAGCGGGCCGACGAGGTCGGCGTACCAGGCGGCGCGGTGCCGCCGGTGGGCGGCGACGGCATCGGGCAGCGACGCGCTGCCCGGCGGGAAAACGGCGGCGTCGTCGACCAGGCCGGCGACGAGTGCGGGCAGCTGCGTTGACACGAGACAAGAATGTACGGGACGCTTTGAGAAGCGGACAACAGCGTCCGATTATCGGACGCGTTAGCGGGTGACCGGGAGGGCGACATGCCGTACTACCGCAGCATCGGCGAACTGCCACGCAAGCGCCACACCCAGTTCCGGCAGCCCGACGGCAGCCTCTACACCGAGGAGCTGATGGGCCAGGAAGGCTTCTCGTCCGACTCGTCGCTGCTGTACCACCGGTACGCCCCGACCGCGATCGTGGCGGCCGAGGAGTTCACCCCGCCCGCCGTGACCCGGGTGCCCAACCTGCCGCTCAAGCCCCGGCACCTGCGCACCCACAAGCTCGACGGCGCCGGTGCCGACCCGGTTCTCGGCCGGCGGTACCTGCTCGCCAACGACGACGTACGGATCGCGTACGTGCTGGCCGACCGGCCCTCCCCCCTGTTCCGCGACGCCACCGGCGACCAGTGCCTGTACGTCGAGGCAGGTGCGCTGCGGGTCGAGTCGACCTTCGGCGTGCTGGACGCGGTGGCCGGCGATTACGTGGTCATCCCGACCTCGACGGTGCACCGCCTGGTGCCCACCGGCGACGCGCCGACCCGGCTGCTCGCCATCGAGGCGTCCGGGCACATCGGCCCGCCCAAGCGCTACCTGTCGGTGCGCGGCCAGTTCCTGGAGCACTCGCCGTACTGCGAGCGGGATGTCCGGGGGCCGGACGCCCCGCTGCTGGTCGACGGCTCCGACGTCGAGGTGCTGGTACGCCACCGCCGCGGCTGGACCCGGCACGTCTACGCCAACCACCCGTTCGACGTGGTCGGCTGGGACGGGCACATGTACCCGTGGGCGTTCTCCATCCACGACTTCGAGCCGATCACCGGTCGGATCCATCAGCCGCCGCCGGTGCACCAGACCTTCCAGGGCCCGAACTTCGTGATCTGCTCGTTCGTGCCGCGCAAGGTCGACTACCACCCGGACGCCATCCCGGTGCCGTACCACCACCACAACGTCGACTCCGACGAGATGCTCTTCTACACCGGCGGCAACTACGAGGCCCGGCGCGGCTCCGGCATCGAGCAGGGCTCCATCTCGCTGCACCCGTCCGGCTTCACGCACGGCCCACAGCCCGGCGCGGCGGAACGCTCCATCGGGGTGGACTTCTTCGACGAGCTGGCGGTCATGGTCGACACCTTCCGCCCGCTGGACCTCTGCGACGCGGCGACGGAGTGCGAGGACGAGGCGTACGCCTGGACCTGGGCGCGCCGCTGAGAAGGGCTCAGGCCACCGGGCGGGAGATGACCGCGAGCTGGGCGACGGTGGCGACCCCGATGGCCAGGACCAGCGGCCACGGGGTGCCGAGCAGGGCGTAGAGCAGGATCAGCGCGGGCGCGGCGCCCGCCGCGTAGACGGCCAGGGCGAGCGGACGGTCCGTCCGGCGCAGGACAGGCAGGACGGTCCGGGTCAGGCCGGGCAGCCGCGACGCCTGCCGCCACAGCACGATACCGCCGCCAGCCGCCGCCAGTACCGCTAGCAGCCGGGAGAATCCGGGTCCGGTAGCGGCCGAGCAGGCCACCACGATTGCCGCGACGACCGACCAGCCGGCGCCCCACAACACGAGTTGCCGAAGCCCCGCCGGCACCGTTCGGCGCGCAACCACGGGCCCCACGTCGGTCGGTCCGGCACCGATCTGACCCGTGCCGAACGGACCGGTCCCGCCGAAAGCCGAGGGCTCGCGGCTCTCGTTCCGCCGGCCCGGCCCGTACCCGCGCTCGCCGGCGCGTTCTCCATCAGGCTGACTCGCATCAGGCCGGCCTGGCTCGTTGCGCCCCTCGCCGGGCCAGCCCGCTTCGGGCCGGTCCTCGCTGGGCCAGCCCGGTTCGCGCTGGCTTCCGCCGGGACGGTTCGGATCGTTCCGGGTCTCGTCGACCCGGTTCGGATCGTCCTGGGGCGTGTCCGGCCGGTTCGGGGCGTTGCGGGATCCGTAAGGCTGGTTCGGGCCGCCGTGGGACCCCTCGGGCCGGCCTGGGTCGGTGGGCGGCAGGTTGGCCACCGCCGCCTCCGCCAGCTGCTCCAGCGTCGCGGTCCAGCGCCGCTGTTCCAGCCGCAGCACCCCGACGTCGTCGCCCGCCTCGGCCAGCCGCGGGTCCAGCCGCAACGCCTCCCGGTAGGCCCGCTCGGCCAGGTCGTACATCCGCATGTTGGCCGCCACCAAACCGAGCACCAGGTGCGCCTGCGGCTCGTCGGGGGTCAGCTCCACCCCGTGCCAGGCCGCGTTCAACGCCGGCTGGCCGTTACGCGAGCCGGCCAGGATCGCCGCCGCGCTGCGTTGGGCGTACCCGTCCTGCGGCCCCAGCGCCAGGATCTCGTCGGCGGTACGGGCGGCCTCGGCGTACCGCTCCAGGTCGCCGAGCGCCAGGCCACGAACGACGAGCGGGGGAACCCGCCCCGGGGCGGCGGCGACGGCGGACTCGGCGGCGGCCAGCGCCTCGACGGGCCGGGCGGCGGCCAGGTGCACCCGGGCGAGCATGATCAACGCCTCGGTGTCGGCCGGGTCGAGGGCGAGGGCGAAGCCCAGCTCGGCGGCGGCCTCGTCGTAGCGGCCCAGCTCGGCGAGGAGGGTGGCGCGCTGGAGGTAGCCGTCGGCGGCGGACGGGTCGGCGGGGACGTCGGCGGACATCGCGCGAGCCTAGGCGCTCGGCTGCTCGTACACCAGCGCCACCGCGACCCCGGCGAGCCCCTCGCCGCGGCCGGTGAACCCCAACCCGTCGGTGGTGGCGGCGGAGACGGTGACCGGCGCACCGACCGCCTCCGACAGCACCCGCTGGGCCTCCTCGCGACGCGGACCGATCTTGGGCCGGACGCCGACGACCTGCACCGACACGTTGCCGATCGCGAAGCCCGCGCCGCGTACCCGGCGTGCGGACTCGGTGAGTAGCGCCACCCCGCTCGCCCCGGCCCATTCGGGCTGGCCGACCCCGAAGTTGGCGCCGAGGTCGCCAAGACCGGCGGCGGAGAGCAGCGCGTTGCAGGCGGCGTGGGCGGCCACATCCGCGTCGGAGTGCCCGGCCAGGCCGTCCTGGTCCGGCCAGTGCAGGCCGGCCACCCAGCACGGTCGCCCGGCCTCGAAGGCGTGCACGTCGGTCCCGATGGCCACCCGAGGAACGATCATGAATCGAGGGTACGCGTCATCGGCCGGTGGCCAGCAGGTGCTCGGCCAGCGCCAGGTCGAAAGGGCGGGTGATCTTCAGGGCGTGGTCCGAGCCGGGTACGCAGTACACCGGCACGCCCTGCTTCTCCACCAGCCCGGCGTCGTCGGTGAGCGGGTCGCCGGCGGCGGCGTGCGCGGCGGTCAGCACCGCCCGGCGGAAGCCCTGCGGGGTCTGCACGGCCCGCAGCGCGGAGCGGTCGACGGTGCCGAGCACCACCTCGCCCGGGTCGACCTCCTTGATCGTGTCGACGACCGGCAGGACGGGGATCACCGCGTCGTGGCCCGCCCGGACCGCGGCGGCCACCGACTCCACCAGCGCGGGCGGGGTCAGCGCCCGGGCCGCGTCGTGCACGAGGACGATGTCGGGGCCGGGAGGCACGGCAGCGAGGGCGGCGGCCACCGACGCCTGCCGCTCCGCCCCGCCGGGCACCACCGTCACCGGGGCGATCGGAGCGAGCAGATCGCGCACCGCGGGCACGTCCGCGACCGGGGCGGCCACCACGATGGTGTGCACCGACCCGGCGGCCGCCAGCCGGCGGACCGCGTGCACCAGCAGCGGCTCCCCCGCCAGCAGCCGTAGCGCCTTCGGGCGGCCGGGCCCCAGGCGTACGCCGGCACCGGCCGCAGGCACGAGGACCGCGACGTCACCGCGCGGATTGAGCTGCGCGGTCACGTCGCGGTCCTCGACGGTTTCTTCGCTACGAAGTGGGTACGACGATGCTGTGCGGACTAGGCCTCGGTCAGCACCTTGTCGAGCAGCGTCTCCGCCTCGTCCTTGGTGCTCTTCTCAGCCAGCGCGACCTCGCCGACGAGAATGTCGCGGGCCTTGGCGAGCATGCGCTTCTCGCCCGCGGACAGCCCCCGCTCCCGCTCGCGGCGCCACAGGTCGCGGACGACCTCGGCCACCTTCAGCGGGTTGCCGGAGGCCAGCTTCTCCAGATTCGCCTTGTAACGCCGCGACCAGTTGGTCGGCTCCTCGGTGTGCGGAGCCCGGAGAACGTCGAAGACCTTGCCGAGGCCCTCTTCGCCGACCACTTCGCGCACACCCACGATCTCGGCGTTCTCGGCTGGTACCCGGACCGTCAGGTCACCCTGCGCGACCCTCAGGACGAGGTACTGCTTGGGCTCGCCCTTGATGACCCGAGTCTCGATTGCCTCGATGAGTGCGGCCCCGTGGTGGGGGTAAACAACGGTCTCGCCGACACTGAAAACCATAGGTTCGAAACCCCTTTCGCTGTGTCTAGGGTAACACGCTCAGGCACCGATGTCTCACCGCTGTCCTGACCGTTGGCGCAGCTCAGGGGCCCTGTGAGAGGTATTTCTTCGGCTTGACAGACCATCAAGTCGATGATTCGAACACGCTCCGTAATCCAGGGATGACCCCCGGGCACGGATGGCAACGAACGCCGAGATCAGAAGCTACGCACCCATCCCATGGTATCCCGCCGTACCCGAGTGTGGGCAGCGGTAGCGGGACCAGGCCCGGTGCGGGACGCTGGAGGAAGCGCCGCTGTCCGCACACCCACGAGCTCCAGGGGGTCGTAATGGGCAAGGCTGACGCCGACGGTCCCGGGCTGCCCGACCTGCCTCCCGAGTGGGGTCGGGTGGTCGTCCCGAACGACGCCTCCGCGCTCGCCGACGAGGCCGAACAGGTCCGCCGTGAGCTGCGCCGCCGAGTGGCGGCCCACCCCCGCCGATGGCGCCCGCCCGCGGTACCCGTACTCGTGCTACTGGTCGCGGTCGTGGCCACGATCGCCGGCCTGATCACTGTCACCTGGCCCCGGCCCGGCCGTTACCCCGGGCCGGCCGCCAGCACCCCCGACCCCGCACCGGGGCAACTGACCGGCCGTGGGCTGCCCGCGTTGGACCTGGTCGACGCCGGGCAGTCGCCGGTGCCGTTACGCGGGCTGCTGCCAGCGTTGGTGCTGCTCGTGGACGGGTGCGCCTGCCCCGACCGGGTCGCCGAGGCAGCGGCGGCGGCGCCCGCCGGGGTGACCGTGGTCGCCGTGTCCGGTGGCAGCCCCCGAGCCGCACCGGCCGGCACCGACGTACGCGCGCTGGCCGACCCGGCCGGCGGCCTGCGCGCCTTCGTGCACCTACCGGCCCGTTCGGACGCCGTGACCGCCGTGCTCGCCGACCGGGACGGCCGGATCGTGCTGGTGGTCCCCGAGGTCGCCACGATCGCCGACTACCACACCGAGCTGGTCCGGTTGGCCGGCTGAGAGGCTGCCGGCAGCCGGCACCTCCCCCGGTCGCCGGCGGCGCTCATCAGGCGGCGGCCAGCTGGGCTTCCAGTTGGACCGGCTCCGTGCCGGCGGTCGAGAACGACACCTGCACGGGATCACCGCTGCCGATGACCTCCGTCATGACCACCGACCCGTCGCACCCGATGTTCATCGGATCGCCCGCCCGAGCGCCGGTGACCACGACCAGAAGCTCGCCGGAACCGGTGCAGGTGGAGCGCAGCAGGTACACCTGGCCGTCGGTCATCTGCGCCTGCCGGGTGGCCATCTCGCCCGGGCCCAGCGTCGCGCGCTCGGTCCACAACACGTCCCGACCATCCGGCGGCCACGCGCCCGGGTAGCCGAGGCCCGGCTCGATGGCACCGCCCTCGGTGTCGCCGTCCAACCGGAGCACCGTGCCCGTTTCCGCATCCAGCAGGACGGAGGAGTCCGCTGCGGCGTCCGGCGCAATCACGACCCCCGTACCCGGGTCCACTCGCCACAGCTCGGTGGCGTGCGGAGTTCCGTCCGGCACCACCCTGACGTCGGCGCGCAGGCCCGATGGTGCCGGCGCGGGTGCCTCCGCCTGCCACCACCAGCCACCGACGGCCAGCGCGGCCGCCCCGACCGCGGCCAGCAGAACGCCCCGCAGCCGGTAGGTGGGATCTCCGTCCATGCCGAGCAGGGTAGCCCCCGCATGGTCAGGCGTGCCGCTCCAGCAGCGCGGCGTAGAGGGTCAGTCCAGGCCCGAAGGCCAGCATCACCACCCGGCGCGGCGACGGCGCGGCCCGGAACAGGCGGTCGAGGATCAACAGCACCGTGGGAGACGAACAGTTGCCATGCTGGTCCAGGGTCTCCCGCGACGCGGCCAGCGACGCCGGTGCCAGGCTCAGCTCACGCTCCACCACGTTGACGATGCGCGGACCGCCCGGGTGCACGGCCCAGCCGTCCACCCCGGACACGTTGGTGCCGTGGCGGGCCAGCAGGTCGTCGACCAGCCCCTGGACGTGGGTCGACAGCACCTGCGGCACCTTCGGCGACAGCCCCATCCGGAAGCCGGTGTCGGTCACGTCCCAGGTCATATGGTCGGCGGTGGACGTGTCGGTCACCGAGGTGACCTCCCGCACCGCGTACCCCCGGCCACCCGGAACCACCACCGCGGCGACCGCGGCGTCCGAGAAGAGCGCGTGGGAGACGATCTGCTGGGTGTCCACCCGGGCGGACGACGGCTGCAGGTGCAGACTGGTCAGCTCGGCACAGAGCAGCAGCGCTGGACGCCCCCGCGCGGTGACGAAGTCACTCACCGCGCCCAGCCCCGGCAGGGCCGCATAGCAGCCCATGTGGCCGACGAACATCCGCTGGGTCGCCGGGGCCATGCCCAGATCCCGGGCCAGCAGAATGTCCAGCCCCGGCGTCGCGTACCCGGTGCAGGAGCAGACCACGAACAGCCCGATGTCGCCGGCGGCCAGCCCGGCCGCGGTCAGCGCCCGGCCGACCGCCTCCTTGCCCAGCGGCAGCGCCTCGACCTGGTACCTGCGCATCCGCCGTTCGGTCGGCCAGTCCGAGACATCCTCGATCAGCGGGCTCACCGCCGCCTGTCGCCGGCTGACGCCGGAGTTCGCGAAGATCCGCTCGGCGAGCGTACGGGTAGTGCCGGAGAAGTGCCGGGAGAAGAACCTCTCCCACAGCTCGTGCTGGTCCACGGAGGGCGGATGAGCCGTGCCAACACCCGCGATCACCGGTACGGACACGGTCCCACCTTCCTCTCGCTCGACTCCTCGCACTCACCGCTCGCAAGCTCGCTCCTCGCACTCACCGGGCTGGCCTTTCGATCGTGACTGCGGGGCTCGCAAGCTCACTCCTCGCACTCACCAACGAGGGGTGGACCCGTCGCGGTCCGGGTCGCCGCCGAGAGCGGCGATGCCGAGCCAGTCCGCGCAGACGTCGGAGGTGGCCGGGTGCAGCGAACCGCAACGGGCGTCCCGGTAGAGCCGCTCCAGCGGGTGGCCGCGCCGGGTGGCGGAGGTACCCGCCGCCTCCAGCATCGACGCCGCCACCTCCGCCGCGGTGGTGCCGGCCAGCAGTTTCGCCCGCCACACCCAGCGGTTGGTCTCCGCGTCGCCCGGAGCCTCGTCCACCCGGCGGGCCGCCTCGGCCACCACCAGCTCCGCCGCCGCCACCGCCGCGTCGGCCCGACCGAGCCGGGCCCGTACGGCGGGCAGGCCGGCGAGACCTCGTGCGTTGAGGTGCTCCGCCGCCGCGTCGATCGAGGCCCGGGCCACTCCCACGTATACGGCGGCGTAGCTGGCCACCAGCCAGTGCGGCATGAGCTGGGCGATCACCAGGGCCAGGCCCTCCACCCCGCCGAGCAGCCGGTCGGCCGGGACGGTGACGTCGAGGTGCAGGTCGTGCGAGGCGGTGGCCCGCATCCCGAGCGAGTCCCAGGTCGGCTCGACGGTGAGTCCGTCGCCGGCCGGGACCAGGAACTGCGAGACCACCGAGGGGTCGGCGGCGCTGCGGGCCGCGACCAGGTAACCGTCGGCGTGACCGGCACCCGAGCAGAAGGTCTTGCTGCCCTTGATCCGCCAGCCCTGCTCGACCGGCTCGTAGACCGTGGTGAGCTGGGACAGCCGGGCACCCGCACCGCGCTCGCTCATCGCGACGGCGTACCACGCCCCCTCGGCCGCCGCCCGCAGCAACCGGTCGCGGGCAGCCAGCGCCTCCGCCGGTACGCCGAGCGCCTCGGCCAGTTCCTCGGTGACCGCGCCGAGCGCACCGGTGACCGAGGCGTGCATGTTGAACACCAGCGCGGTGGCGCCGTTGCCCCGGGCCAACTCGGTGGCGACGGCCGTGTACCCGGCGAACGTCGCGCCGGTGCCGCCCAACTCGTCGGGGACCATCAGGCCGAACAGCCCGGCCGCGCGCAGATCGCCGAAGTCGTCGACCGGGAACGAGCCGTTCCGGTCGTGCTCGGCGGCCCGGGCCGCCAGCCGGGGCGCCAGCCGGCGGGCGGCGTCCAGTGCATCCGTGCTCGTGGCTTGCTCGCTGCGCTCGCTCATGTCGGCGCTCCGCTACGCCGCGCGCCGCCATGAGGTGGCACCGCACGGAGTCCGATGATTCGCTCGCTGCGCTCGCTCATGGAACCTCCTCTTCGCCCATCGCCACACCTCTGCCGGGTCCGCTATCCGCCGCGTACCCCGTGACCCTGGTAAAGCACGGCGGTCGACCCGGTCGGCACGATCCGTGGTGCCCGGCTGGTGCGCGCCTCGCCGCCGCGTGTCTGCCGGAACAGCCAGCGGAGCAGCCCCGGCACACCGGGGCGGACGCCACGGACCTGTAGGTCCACGCCGTGCCGGGCGCACTCGGCGATCAGTTGCCGGTGGTCCACGAACAACCGTGGATCGTGGATGCCGCGCGGCACGGTGGGCAGCCGCTCGGCGATGTGGACGGCGACCAGCCGGCACAGCGCGGTGTCGTTGAGGGTGTCCAGCACCAGCAGGCCGCCGGGGCGCAGCAGTCGACACGCCTCGGCCACCACAGCATGCCAGTCCGGGACGTGTTCCAGCAGCTCACCGGCGGCGACCACATCGGCGCAGCCGTCGACCAGCGGCACCGCCGTGGCGTCGCCGTTGACCGCCGTCACGCCGTGCGCGACCGCCTGGGCAAGAGCCGACCGGGTGAGGTCCACCCCCACGTGTCGGTAGCCCTTGCCGGCCAGGTGCGGGGCGAGCAGCCCGGCACCGCAGCCGAGGTCGACCAGCAGCGCACCGGGTCGCGTCGCTGGAGGCACCAGCGCCGCCCGTGCCTCGGCAAGCCAGTGCAGCATGGCGAAGGCCCCGTCCGGGCGCCACCACTCGCCGGCCAGCTCGTCGTACTGGCGCGGATCGTTGCGGGGCAGGCTGAGGCCGGCATCACGCATGGCACGAGCGTGGCACGACTCCTCGGTAACAGCCAGACTTCCGTTATGTCGTGGACGGTGTTAGGGCTGGTCAGGGCGAGCCATCCGGAGCCGACCGCCGCAGTCACCACAGTGGCCGGCCTGCTCGCGGTCGGCGTCGGGCATCCACCGGGTGGAATCGCCGCGGTGACGCTGACGGTGGCGGCCAGCCAGTTCACCGTCGGGTGGACCAACGACCTGCTCGACGCCGACCGGGACGCCACGGTGGGGCGTACGGACAAACCGGTGGCGACCGGCGCGGTCGGCCGGCGCACGGTGGCGGTGGCTGCGGTGCTGGCCGGTTGCGGCACCGTGGCGATGGCCCTGACCACGAACCCGACGGCGGCTCTCTGGGCCACCATCGGCCTGATCTCGGCGCTGCTCTACGACTGGCCGCTGAAGTCGACGCCGATTTCGGTGCTGCCGTACGCGGTCTCCTTCGGCGCGCTGCCCGCCTTCGTGGTGCTGGCCCTTCCCGGCGCGCCGGCACCGCCGGTCTGGCTGGTCGCCGCCGCAGCCCTGCTGGGCGCGGGCGCGCACTTCGCCAACGTGCTGCCCGATCTCGCCGACGACGCCCGGACCGGGGTGCGCGGGCTGCCGCACCGGCTGGGGTCGGCGGGTAGCCGGGCGGCCGCCTTCGGGCTGCTGATCGCGGCGACCGTCACCCTGGCGCTGGGGCCACCCGGGCCGCCGTCGGGCGTGGGCCTCGCGGCGGTGGCGGCCGCCGTGATCGTTCCGGCCGTGGCCTGGTGCACCGACCGGGCCGGGGCTCGCCCGGTGGCCGCCTTCCGGGCGGTGATGCTGGTGGCCCTGATCGACGTCGTCCTGCTGGTCACGAGCGGTCGGCTGGTCTGAACCTCACCCCGCCAGGTGGCCGCCCCGGGTCGGCGTGCGGGCCACGATCAGCCCCAACTACCCTGGAACGCGGTCTGCGCGGGCATGGCCAGCCGGTCCGGCGGTGTAGCCGGGTGTGATCGTGACGAGGAGGACCGACGTGACGCGCTCGATCAGGGGTTCCCGGCGGGCTGCCATGCTGCTGCCCGGGATCGCGGCGGCAGCCGGGCTGCTGCTGTCCGGGTGCGGCGCCGGCCAGATCTCCGAGACGGCCAACAAGGCGCCGTCGATCCAGGGCGTCAACCTCCAGGCCGCCGACGGCAAGTACGGCGTACGGAGCGTCCTGGTCGCCTACCCCGGCGTCGAGGGCTACCGGGCCGGCGACGACGCCGTGCTCAACGCCGTCTTCTTTAACGAAACGCAGAACCCGGTCACGGTGACCGTCACGTCGTCGGACGCCCGCGAGGTGGTCCTCACCACGGTCCGCGCCGCGACCAGCCCGTCGCCCACCGGATCGCCCTCGCCGACGACGTCCCCGTCGCCGGAGGAGTCCCCGGAAGGCACGCCGTCCCCCGCGTCGCCGTCGCCCAGCCCGACCGGATCTCCGGCCACCGAGCCGGCCCGGATCGTGCTCCCGCCGCTCAGCTACGTGCAGCTGAACACCGAGGGTGACCGGGTGCTCCAGCTCATCGGGCTGAACGAGGCCGTCCTCGCGGGCGAGAACATCACGCTGACCTTCGACTTCGGCGGCGGCAACACGATCACCAGCCTGGCCCCGATCGCCGTGCCGCTCACCCCGGCACCGCCGCCGTCGCCGATCATCGAGCGGCACACCGGGTACGAGGGCGAGAGCAGCCACGGCTGAGTCGGCCCGGAGCTTTCCGACGGCGCCGTCGGCGTGGTGGACACCATGCCGGCGGCGCCGTCGTCGTACCCGGGGGTTAGCGTCCCTCGGGTGAGCATCTCCCGATCGACCCCGGCCCGGGGCGCGGCCGGCGGGCGTGGCAAGGCCGCCGCCCGCGAGCCCCGTCCCGCGTACGAGTGCGACGCTTGCGGGCACCAGCCGCCGAAGTGGGTGGGGCGCTGCCCCGAATGCGGCGAGTGGGGTTCGGTGGTCGAATGCACCGTCACCGGCCCGACCGTCTCCGGGCGGGTGGTCAGCTCCCGGATGCCCGCCGAGCCGGCCCGGCCGATCGCCACCATCAGCGCGGCGCCCGCCCGCGCCCGGCCCACCGGGGTCAGCGAGCTCGACCGGGTGCTCGGCGGGGGCCTGGTGCCCGGGGCGGTGGTGCTGCTCGCCGGTGAGCCGGGAGTCGGCAAATCGACCCTGCTGCTCGACGTCGCCCAGCAGTGGGCCGCCGGCGCGGGCAGCCCGTCGCTGGTGGTCAGCGGCGAGGAGTCGGTCAGCCAGGTGCGGCTGCGCGCCGAGCGCATGGGCACCCTGCACGACCAGCTCTACCTGGCCGCCGAGAGCGACCTCGCGGCGGTGCTCGGTCACCTCGACGCGGTCAAGCCCGGCCTGCTGGTGCTCGACTCAGTGCAGACCATCTCCACCACCGGCACCGAGGGGGTGCCCGGCGGGGTGACCCAGGTCCGGGCGGTCACCGCCGCCCTGGTCGCGGTCGCCAAGGAGCGCGGCGTGGCGACCGTGCTGGTCGGCCACGTCACCAAGGACGGCCAGGTGGCCGGCCCCCGGGTGCTGGAGCACCTGGTCGACGTGGTGCTGCACTTCGAGGGCGACAAGCACTCCTCGCTGCGGATGGTGCGGGGAGTCAAGAACCGGTTCGGCGCCGCCGACGAGGTGGGCTGCTTCGAGATGCACGAGGGCGGCATCAGCAGCCTCGCCGACCCGTCCGGGCTGTTCCTGACCCGCTACTCCGAGCCGGTGCCGGGCACCTGCGTGACGGTGGCGATGGAGGGGCGCCGGGCACTTGTCACCGAGGTGCAGGCGCTGATCGGCGCGACGGTGGCCGGTTCGCCCCGGCGTACCGTCTCCGGGCTGGACTCGGCCCGGTTGGCCATGGTGCTGGCGGTGCTCCAGCGCCGGACCGAACGGCTCACCCTGCACGACCGGGAGGTCTTCGCGGCCACCGTCGGTGGCATCCGGGTGGTGGAGCCGGCGGCCGACCTGGCGGTCGCCCTGGCCGTCGCCTCCGGCGGGCTCAATCTGGCGATCGCGCCGCACCTGGTGGCGATCGGCGAGGTCGGCCTGACCGGCGAGGTACGCCGGGTGGGTGCGGTGCCACGCCGGCTGGCCGAGGCGGCCCGGCTCGGTTTCCGACTGGCCCTGGTGCCGCCCGGCTGCGGGCCGACGAGCACCGGCGCCGGCCCCGAGCAGATGCGCGTGGTCGAGGTCTCCGACGTACGTTCGGCGTTGCAGGCCGCAGCCCGGGCATCGGCGGAGTGAAGCCGCGTCTCGGGCGATCTCGCCCGGCTCCGGCCGGTCGGTGCCGGATCGTGACACATCACAGTAACCGCGAGAGCACCCACCGCAGGGCAGTCCGTAGACTGTGCCCGTGCCAGTCGACCGCGATACCACCAAGCCTGCCGGCGCGACACCCCACGCCCGCACCGGTGCCGTGGGCTCGCCCGCCCGTCCGATCAGCGTCAGCGTGACCGGGGGAGGCGGCGCCGGCGACCCGCTGCGCGCCAATCTGGCCCTGATGGCACCCGGCACCGCGCTGCGCGACGGGCTGGAGCGCATTCTGCGCGGTCGCACCGGTGCGCTGATCGTGCTCGGCTACGACAAGGTGGTCGAGGGGTTGTGCACCGGCGGTTTCCCGCTGGATGTCGAGTTCTCCGCGACCCGGGTCCGCGAGCTGTGCAAGATGGACGGCGCGGTCGTGCTCTCCAGTGACGGCACCCGGATCGTCCGGGCGGCGGTGCACCTGATGCCCGACCCGACCATCCCGACCGAGGAGTCGGGCACCCGGCACCGCACCGCGGAGCGGGTCGCCCGGCAGACCGGCTACCCGGTGATCTCGGTCAGTCAGTCGATGCGGATCATCAGCCTCTACGTGAACGGCCAACGGCACGTGCTGGACGACTCGGCGGCGATCCTGTCCCGGGCGAACCAGGCGCTGGCCACCCTGGAGCGGTACAAGCTCCGGCTGGACGAGGTCTCCGGCACGCTCTCCGCCCTGGAGATCGAGGATCTGGTCACCGTACGTGACGCGGTGGCCGTGGTGCAGCGGCTGGAGATGGTCCGCCGGATCGCCGACGAAATCGCCGGGTACGTGGTGGAGCTGGGCACCGACGGCCGGCTGCTCGCCCTCCAGCTGGACGAGCTGATGGCCGGCGTCGACGCCGACCGCACCCTGGTCATCCGGGACTACCTGCCCACCGGCCGGAAGTCCCGCACCCTCGACGAGGCCCTGGTCGAGCTGGACCTGCTCAGCGCCACCGAGCTGATCGACCTGGTCTCGGTCGCCAAGGCGATCGGCTACCCGGCCGCCTCCGACGCGCTGGACGCGGCGGTGAGTCCGCGCGGTTTCCGGCTGCTGGCCAAGGTGCCGCGGCTGCCGGTGGCCGTGGTGGACCGGCTGGTGCTGCACTTCGGCAGCCTCCAGCGGCTGCTCGGCGCCACCGTGGAGGACCTCCAGGCGGTCGAGGGCGTCGGCGACGCGCGGGCCCGGGGCGTGCGCGAGGGGCTGTCCCGGCTGGCCGAGGCGTCCATCCTGGAGCGCTACGTCTGATCGGGCCCGGCGGCGGCGCCGCTCAGCCGGTGAGGACGAGCTTCGCCGGCTGGCTCAGCCGGCTGCCCACCCGCGCGAAGACCTCGTACCTCCCGGCCTGCGGGGTGGGGCCGTCCGCCAGCCCGTCGGCGCACCGGGTGCTGTCCTTGCCGTTCCAGGTGACCCGGTAGGAGCGTTCGAATCCCGGGGTGAAGGACTGCACGTCCGACCCGGCGGCGGTGCCGCAGGTGTCCGACGACCAGATCTTCTCGGCGCCGGATTTGATGTACAGCTCCTGCGCGTCCGCGCCGACATCGCGGCTGCAGGTCCGCTCCGACCGGTTACGAATCTTGAGGTGCAGGTCGACGGCGGCACCACGGACGACCTCCCCGGGCAGGGCCACCGCGGTCACCAACAGTTCAGCGTCCGTGCAGGTGCCCTCGTCGGTCACCGGAGTGTTCGACCGCGGCGGATCGTTGCTGAGGGTCGGCTCGGTCGACGGCTCGGTCGACGGCTCGTCAGCGGGTGCGGACGGGCCGGCCCCGGCGTCGCCCGACGGCGGCGAGCCGGTCTGCGGAGTCAGCACCGACCCGGTGGGTTCCGGCGTGCCGGACGACGCGCCCGAGTCGGGCTGGCCGTTGCCGGTCGCGCCGGTGCCGGCGCCCTGCCCGGTGCACGAATACAGCAGGACGACGAGGAAAAGCAGAACCGCGCCGAGCACGACGGCGCGACGCCGCCAGTACACGGCGGAAGGCAGGGGGCCGACCGTCAGACGCATGATGCCCCCACCGTAGCGGCGGTCCGCGCGACGGATGGTAGCGACGCGCCGGGGCCGGCACGACCCATCGGAACCGACCCTCCATTCACGACAGTGCGAGCGACCAGCGACGCCGGACGGTCACCGACCGTAGCGGTGCGACCGGGTCAGAGATAGACCTTGCGCTGGTAGATCGCGTGGGCACCGGCCACCCGGTCCAGGAAGAGCAGACCGCCGCAGTGGTCGATCTCGTGTTGCAGGGCGCGCGCCTCGAAACCGTCCGTCACCAGGCGTACGGACTTGCCGCTGCCGGGTAGCACGCCCTCGACCACCAGCCGGCTCGCCCGCTTGACGTCACCGGTCAGGTCCGGCACCGACATGCAGCCCTCCCGCCCCGCCTTCCACCGGGTCGCCTCGACCACCCGGGCGTTGCAGAGGACGAAGGTGCCGTGCACGGTGACCGCCTTGGGATGCCCGGTGATGTTCACCGCGAACACCTGCGCGCCCACCCCCACCTGCGGGGCGGCCAGGCCGACGCAGCCGGGCGACACCCGCATGGTGGCGATCAGGTCGGCCGCCAGTTGGACGGTCTCCCGGGCGGTCGGGTCGACCTCCGTACCCGCCCGGCTGAGAACCGGGTTCGGGGCGGAGACCACCGGCAGCACCCGGCCGTCGCCCAGCGCCTCCGGCGTCCAGTCGCCGAGGCCGGCGTACGTCTCCGCCTGCGGGTCGAGGTCCGACCCGTCCGCCTGCCCGGTCACAGCAGGTCCGGTTCGGCAGGCCGGAGGGTGACCTCGACGCCCAGCCCGGCGGCGGCGTCGGCCAACCGGCCGGCGAGCCCCTCGGCCGCGCCGGGCGGCAGGTCGACCTCGGCGACCACCACGTAGAGCGATCCCGCCAGCCGGGTACTCAGATCGGTGACGTTGCCACCGGCGGCGGCGAGCACCCGGGTCATCGCGGCCACGATGCCCATCCGGTCCGCGCCGTGCACCGCCATCACGTACGGTTCGCCGGCCGGGGCCGTCTCGCCGTCGGGCGTCACCGCGCGTACGGTCGCCAGCAGCTGGCCGTCGGCGGCGAGCGGGGCCAGCGCGGCCTCGACCTCGGGGGCGGCCGGGCCCACGCAGATCAGGGTCATCGCGAAGTGCCCCCGCAGCCGGGTCATCGTGCTGTCGGTGAGGTTGGCCCCGAGCCGGGCAAGCACCTCGGCGACGTCGGCCACGATGCCGGGCCGGTCCCGGCCGATGACGGTGATCGCGAGCTCGTTCATCCGGGCATTCTGCCCGATCCATGCGCGCCGCTGGCTGCGGCCCGCCCGGACCGTCCAATCAACGGGACCATCGCGCGTGACATCATCGGCGGCGCGATGACAGAACCCACCTTCGCCGGACAAGTGAGCCGGTGGTACGAGCAGCACGCCCGGGATCTGCCCTGGCGCGAGCCCGGCGTGAGCCCGTGGGCCATCCTGGTCAGCGAGGTCATGCTTCAGCAGACCCCGGTGGCCCGGGTGCTGCCCGCCTGGCAGGCATGGCTGGACCGCTGGCCGACGCCGGCCGCCCTGGCCGCAGACAGCCCCGCCGAGGCGATCCGAATGTGGGGACGGCTCGGCTACCCCCGTCGGGCGGTACGGCTGCGGGAGTGCGCGGTGGCCATCGTGGAGCGGCACGGCGGCGACGTGCCCGACCGGCTGGAGCAGTTGCTGGCCCTGCCGGGCGTCGGCACGTACACGGCACGCGCGGTGGCCGCCTTCGCGTACGGCCAGCGGCATCCGGTGGTCGACACCAACGTACGCCGGGTGGTCTGCCGGGCGGTGGCCGGAGAGCCGGACGCCGGCCCGGCGACCCGGCCCGCCGACCTGGTCGCCACCGAGGAGTTGCTGCCTGTCGAGCCGGCCGCCGCCGCCCTGGCCAGCGCGGCCATCATGGAGCTGGGTGCGGTGGTCTGCACCGCCCGGTCGCCCCGCTGCGGCGCGTGCCCGGTCGAGGCGACCTGCGCGTGGCGGGCCTCGGGACAGGTCGCCCCGGCCGGCCCGACCCGCCGTCCCCAGCGGTACGCCGGCACCGACCGTCAGGTACGCGGCCTGCTGCTCGGGGTGCTACGGGAGGCGACCGGCCCGGTGCCGCACCAGCGTCTTGACCAGGTCTGGGCGGACGACGTGCAACGCGCCCGGGCCCTGGCCGGTCTGGTCACCGACGGACTGGTCGAGCCGGTCGGCGAGAGGGCGTTCCGCCTGATCGGCGACGGTCCGCCGGCGCCAGTGGCCGGCTGACCCGTCCCCGGTGGCCGGCTGGTCGCCGGGTGCGCTGCTCTTGGCATCGTGGCCGACGACCACCAGCAGGTACGGGCGTCCAGGTCCACGTCGAGGCGGCGGGCGCGGCTGCGCGCCCAGGCAGGACGCGACCGGGCCGACCCCACATGGGGCCGGCCCGGTCGGGCGATGTCGCGGTCGGGTCAGGCGGAGTAGCCGCGGCTGGCGACCCAGTCGGCCAGCGCGCCGGTGCTGATCCAGTACTCGGCCTGGGCAGGGTTGGCCGAGTCGGCGACCTTCGCCTGGTCGCCGTCGTTCCGGTAGCCGGTCACCGAGATGTAGTGGCCGCCCTCGAAGGAGTGGCTCACCCCGTCGATATCGGTGGCGGTGCCGATGACGTTGGCCACCACGCTCCGGCCGTCGTCGACGGCGCGGACGATGTCGGCGCGCAGCCGGTCGGTCTGACCGTCGTCGGCGCTCCGGCCCGGAACCTCCACGGTGCGGTAGACCTCCTTGCCGGCCTTCTCGTTGAGGGCCTTGGTGGTCTGGAACGCCGAGTCGGTGCCGTTCTCGGTGGTGCCCATCTCCTTGGCCAGGTCGTCCTGCGAGACGTTCTTGTCCATGGTCGTCAGGGCGTTGCGCACGGCGGCCGGGCCACAGTAGTAGAAGTTCGGCTGGGCCTCGTAGCGCACGTTGAGCTGCCGCTCACCCTTGCCGTGCCCGCGCTCGGACACCGCGCCCAGTGGGTTGGCGGTGCTCTGCGGAGCGGCGAGCGCGCTCGTCGGCCCGGCGATCATTCCTCCGGCGAAGACGGCGCCGGCGGCGGTCAGGGCGGCCTTACGGATTAGAGCAGTCATGATCGTCACCTTCCAGGTCGGAGGATCGACACGACACCCGGAGTAAGGGAGGGTGCGGTTACCGCGTCGGAAGGAAGAGGCAGGATCGCCCGGCGCTGATCAGCGGAGCGCCTGCCAGGGATGCAACGGCCCCGGCGGGCCCGGCCTTGCGGGTCGCCCGAGAGCAGGGCCGCTGCGGTTCTCCGGGTACAACGGCCTCCGACACCGACCCATGCCCAGCCCGCCGGTGACGGGGGCCACAGCACCGCCGGGGACTGTCACAGGAGTTTCAAGAGCCGCTCTGTTCCCGGGAGTTCCAACAGTCACATCAGTCCCACGTAGTTGCCGTTGCTGCACGGTCTGGACGCCACGGTCACGGCCGCGACTCACGGCGAGGTAGCCGGCCAGGTCCCGGGTCGATTCCTCGGGCCGCTAACCCGCTCTCGGGTAGCGGGACGCTCGGACGGCGCGGCAGAGCCGACCCGGGGCGTGATCAGGCGGGGCGGCACGCAGAAACGGTGGCGGCCCGGTGGCATTCGCCACCGGGCCGCCGTCGATCTGGCTGACGGATCTGCTACTCGTCGGCCCCCGCGGCCGCAGTGCTGCCGCCGAGGTCGGCCGGGACCGCGTCCGGCACTTCGACCGGCTTCTCGGAGCCGCGGAAGACGAGTTTGGACTTGTCGATGTTGTTCGGGTCGCCTTCGCAGTCGACCACGACGATCTGGCCTGGGGTCAGTTCGTTGAACAGGATCCGTTCGGACAGGTTGTCCTCGATGTCCC
>NZ_POTY01000083.1 GCF_003236315.1 Micromonospora craterilacus | reverse complement strand
ACCCACCACCACTCCCCCGCCGGGCTCCGACACCTGCGCGCTCAAACCGAGACCGGCCGGCAAGGTGCTCCACGGCTACTGGGAGAACTGGGACGGCGCATCCAACGGGGTGCACCCGGGGCTCGGCTGGATCTCGATCACCGACTCACGGATCCCCGCCCACGGCTACAACGTCATCAACATGGCGTTCCCGGTGATCCGCTCCGACGGCACCGTGCTCTGGCAGGACGGCATGGACGCCACCGTCAAGGTGCCCACCCCCGCCGAAATGTGCCGCGCCAAGGCATCCGGGCTGACCATCCTGATGTCCATCGGCGGCGCCACCGCCGGCATCGACCTCAGCTCCAGCACCGTCGCCGACCGGTTCATCGCCACCATCGTGCCGATCCTCAAGCGCTACAACTTCGACGGCATCGACATCGACATCGAAACCGGCCTCACCGGCAGCGGCAACATCAACCAGCTCTCCACCTCACAGGCGAACCTGATCCGCATCATCGACGGCGTCCTCGCCCAGATGCCGGCCGGCTTCGGCCTCACCATGGCCCCGGAAACCGCGTACGTGACCGGCGGCAGCGTCGTCTACGGCTCCATCTGGGGCTCGTACCTGCCAATCATCAAGAAGTACGCCGACAACGGCCGGCTCTGGTGGCTGAACATGCAGTACTACAACGGCAGCATGTACGGCTGCGCCGGCGACTCGTACCCGGCCGGCACCGTGCAGGGCTTCGTCGCCCAGACCAACTGCCTCAACACCGGCCTGGTCATCCAGGGCACCACCATCCGCGTCCCGTACGACAAGCAGGTCCCCGGCCTGCCGGCCCAGGTCGGCGCGGGCGGCGGCTACATGGCACCGTCGGCCGTGGCGCAGGCGTGGAACACGTACAACGGCAGCCTCAAGGGCCTGATGACCTGGTCAATCAACTGGGACGGCTCGAAGGGCTGGACCTTCGGCGACAACGTCAAGGCCCTCCAACGCCGCTGACCGGGCAAAGTGTGGGCAGCCGGCGAGGCTACTCCCGGCAAGTAGGACTCGATACGTCATATGGGAAGGCAACGTGGACGCGAGCAACCAAAGAAACTGGAGCTCCTAATACTTTGTCAATGTGGTACCCAAGCTGGCCATGCGCGGCTGGAAACGATGTTGACGGAGATCATTCCGCCGACTAGCTTGACCACGCTATGACTATCTGATGATTCGGGGGCTGGAATGTTTGTCGGATCAACCTCGGGTGCGCGCAGCCGTTCTACTCGCCGTGGTCTCGTTGCAGCGACCGCGTCGCTGATGCTGTTGGCCGCCGGTTCGGCGTTGCTGGCGCCGACCGCGTCGGCGGCCGTCACGCGCTCGGTTGAGACGAAGGTGCCCCTCCCGCCGACAATCAGCTTCCCGAACGGGGACAGTGTGGTCGAAGGCGGACAGCTTGCCGTCAGGTTTGACGCGAACGGTCACACCAAGGTGGCCAGCTACCGGTACAGCGTCGACCGCACCAGCTTGGGCAGCACGGTCCCGGCGGGACGCGACGGTTCGGCCAATGTGACGATCGACGTCGGCAACGTGAGCGGTAACCGTCCGATATACGCGGTGGCGGTGGACCGCCAAGGCCGAATCAGTTCCATGACGGCGAACTCCTTCACGGTGTCCGTCCTCTGGAGCCTCAGGGGCCGGGCGCTCGACATAACCACCTTTCTGCCGGTGGTTGGGGCGACGATCCGGCTGGAGCCGGTCGGGATCGAGGTTGTTACCGACTCCGACGGCGTCTTCCAGTTCGCCGTTGACCCGGGCCTCTACTCGCTCGCCGGCACCTACGCCGGCCCACCCAGTCTCTCCGGCAGCAGCCAGCAGCTGGAGGTTGACGGTCAGGGACTGTGGTTCGACCTGCTCCTGTTTCCGGATTCCGGGAGCTGATGACCAGTACCCATCGCCATGAGATGGGCTAACTCAAATGGCCCCGGCGCCAGCGCCGGGGCCATTTGACGTGCCGGCTTCGGCCGACATGAACAACCGGCTCACCGCCACCGCAGCGAGAATCTACGAACCAGGCAAGAATGGTGTCACATCGGCCGCCCCCGACGCGTCCTTGGAGTCATGTCCAACGAGGTATTCACCGCACACCGCGACCTGCTGGTCGGGGTGGCCTACCGCCTGCTCGGCAGCATGGCCGACGCCGAGGACGTCGTGCAGGACGCCTGGTTGCGCTGGTCGGGCGTCGACCAGGCGACGGTGGCGGACCCGAAGGCGTACCTGATCACGGTCACTACCCGGCTCGCCATTGACCGGATGCGCCGGACGAAGGCGCGGCGCGAGGCGTACGTCGGGCCGTGGCTGCCCGAGCCGATCAGCACCGCGCCGGATGTCAGCGAGCATGTCGAACTGGCCGATTCCGTGGAGTTGGCGCTGCTCGTGGTGCTGGAGACGCTCTCCCCGCTGGAGCGGGCGGTGTACGTGCTGCGCGAGGCGTTCGGGCTGCCGTTCGACGATATCGCCGGGATCATCGGCCGCGAGCCGGCGGCCGCCCGGCAGCTGGCCCGGCGGGCCCGCGACCACGTCCAGCAGCGGCAGCCCCGCTTCGACGTGGACCGGGCCCAGCGTCGGGAGATGACCGAACGCTTCCTCGCCGCCTGCGGCACCGGTGACCTGCGGGCGTTGACCGAGTTGCTGGCCTCCGACGTACGGCTGGTCAGTGACGCCGGCGGCAAGGCGAAGGCGCCGGTACGGGTGATCAACGGCGCGGACAAGGTGTCCCGGTTCCTCATCGCGGTCTCGTCCGAGGCGGGGGTGCATACGTTCCTGGCCTCCGCCGGCGGGCCGCCCGTGTCGTTCCGCGTCGGGGTCACCGACGTGAACGGGGGTCCGGCCATTGTCGCGTGGGTCGACGGCCAGCCGGTCACGGTGTTCTCGCTGGTCGTCCGGGACGGGCTCGTCGACACCATCTACCTGCTCGCCAACCCGGAGAAGTTGGCCGCGCTGTCACACCGGGTGGGGCCGGCTGCGTCCGAAGGGGCATGACGGAACACATCACGATCATTGGTGGCGGGCTCGCCGGCCTCACCGCCGCCATCGCGTGCGCCGAGAGCGGCAGCGCGGTGACCCTCTACGAGGCCCATCGCACTCTGGGTGGTCGGGCGCGCTCGACCGCAGCGCCGTACGTGGCCAACGACGGCCCACACGCCCTCTACGCCGACGGCGAGCCCTTCCGATGGCTGGACCGGCACGGACTGGCACGCCCGTTCAACAGGCTGACCCTGCGGGCGCTGGCCCGCAGCCGCTTCCGGCACGGCGACCGGCTGCAGGGCCTGCCGCCGGCCGGGCTGCGGCGGATGCTCACCCGGCGGCGGCTGTCGGCCCCGGTCGACCAGGACTTCGCCACCTGGGCGGAACACCGGTTCGGTGCGGAGGCGGCGAGCGCCGCCGCCGGACTCGTCGGGATCATCACCTACACCGACGCCGGGCGGCTCTCCGCGGCGTTCGTCTGGGAACGGCTGGTCCGGGTCACCGCGCCGCGCTGGCCCGCCGTGCGGTACCTGACCGGCGGTTGGGGCGCGTTGATCGGGCGGATGGCCGAGCACGCCCGCACGCTCGGTGTCCGGATCGAGGTCGGCTCCCGGGTGGACCAGTTGCCAACGGGCCCGGTGATCGTCGCCACCAGCCTCGACGCCGCGCGTTCGCTGCTCGGCGACGAGTCCCTGCGCTGGGAGAGCGGGCGCGCCGCCCTGCTCGATCTCGGCCTGCGCAGCCGGCGCGAGGACCTGTTCCTCGTCTCCGACCTCGACGAGGGCGGCTTCCTGGAGCGGTACTCCCAGGTCGATCCGTCGCTGGCTCCGGCGGGCCACACCCTGGCGCAGGGGCAGATGCCGATGCGCGCCGGTGAGTCGCTCGCCGACACGGTGGCCCGACTGGAGCGGCTCGCCGACCTCGGCCTGCCGGGCTGGCGTGACCGGGTGCTGTGGCGCCGCGAGGCCGCGACACGCCACCGTACCGGCGCGGTCGACCTGCCCGGACGCACCTGGCGCGACCGTCCGGCGATCGACCGGGGCAACGGGGTCTGGCTGGTCGGCGACAGCGTCGCGGCACCGGGCCTGCTCGCCGAGGTTTCCATCACCAGCGCCCTGACCGCCGCAAGATCGGCCACCCGCCGTGCCACCCTTCCCGTGCCCCGCTGAGCGCGGGTGGGGTGCTGCCCCGGATGCCGCCCGCCGCGGCGCCGGGGCCGTCCCGGCTCCCGTCGGCCAGCTGCCGGCGTGGGGTGCCGGCGGCGAGTCAGCCTTACCACCATCGCCGACCCTACGGTGCCGTCCCGCGGCGCCAGGTGTCGGCGAGCAGGGCGTACGTGTAGCCGTCCACCCAGCCCAGTTCGGCGTGCCAGGAGTCGCCGACGCCGTGCTGCTCACGACGCATGCCGACCTTTTCGAGGATCCGAACCGAGGCGAGGTTGTCCGCGAAGCAGCCAGCGGTGATCCTTCGGACGCCCAGCCGGTCGAACGAGTACGCCACCATCGCGGTGACAGCCTCAGTCGCATAGCCTTGGCCGCCGTACGCCGGGTCAAAGATGTAGCCGAGTTGTGCCTCCGTCCGCAACGGCATGCCCGGCTGCCCCATACCGTCGACCACGTCGAGCGAGACCGTCCCGATCACCACGCTGTCAAGGGCCACCGCCACGCTGTGGTCGTCGGGGTCCTCCGCCGCGCGCCGCCAGGCCGCCCGCAAGGACGCAGGCTCGACGTCGGTGCGCAGTAGCCAGCGAGTGACCTCCGGCAGGTTGCGGTACTCCAGGATCCGGTCGATGTCCTCGTCACCCACCGGGCGAAGCTCGAGGCGTTCGGTGAATAGGTTCGTGCTCCCCATGAGGCGGGACGTTAGCGGACGCACAACGACGGCACGTCCGATTATCCGGCCCCTGGCGATGAGCGCTCGGCCCAGATTGGTCGCGATGTCAACCCTCGGGCGCGCTTCAGCGTGTGTGCCGGTGGATATGGTCGAACCCGTACGGGTGTGGGACACGTGGAGTGGACGGGGATGGTCGAGACGATGGTCGTGGTCGAGCGGGGAGACGCACTCGGCGAGGGATACCGGCGCCGCATCACCGAGGTCTACGTGCGCAGCTTCGCAGCGGACTTCGTCGCGTTCTCGCGCGACACCGAAAAGTTGGCCGACGCGTTCGAGCACATGCTGCTGCTCGAACGGTTCTACATCGCGCTCGTGGACGGGGAGCCCGCCGGCCTCGCCTCGCTCACCGAGGGCGACCAGACGCTGTTCGCGCCGCGCTGGCGGGAGATCCGGCGTCATCTCGGGCTGGCGCGCGGGCTGCTCAGCTACGCGGTGATCCGGAGATGGTTCATGCGCCCCTCCGACGGCGCCCGGCCCGGGCTCGCCGAGATCGGGTTCGTCGCCACCGAGCCGACTTATCAGGGTCGCGGCGTCGCGACCGCGTTGCTGCGTCACCTGCTGGCGTTGCCCGGGTATCGCGAGTACGTGCTCGAAGACATCAAGGACACCAACGCACCCGCTCTCGGCCTCTACGCCAAGCTCGGCTTCACGGCGTACAAGCGTCGGAAAGTGCGCTTCGCGCAACGCGTCGGATTCAACGAACTCGTGTCGATGAAGCTTGTGCAGGACTCCCCGCCGTAGCCGACCGCCGACCGATCACCTGGAGCCGCCTGACGGGACACTGAGCTCCCTCCGGGAGCGTACGGTGAACGCCGTCGGTAACGGTCAGTCGGTTCGGGGCTTGGCGAATTCTTCGATCAGTACGGGATACTGCTCCCCACCGTGTCCGGCGGCGATCGAGCGGTCGGCCATCGCCTTGATCAACTTCGGCAGTTCGGCGTTGACACCCACCGCTTCGCTCTCCTCGATCAGGTGTGCCATCGCCCGCGCGTCGGTCTCCAGGGCCGACACCTCCGCGGGGAAGGAGCCGCTGTCGATCTGCTCGGCATACCCAGGCAGCCATTCGGCCACCACGGCGGCGATCTGCTGCGCGAACGGCGCATAGGTTGCGGCGTCCACACCGGCGGTCCTGAGCAGGGCGGTGCCCTGGAGCCAGGCGTTCAGGATGCTCCACATCATGGCCAGGCCGGCCACGTCGTACAGGGACGCCAGCCCAGGGTCGGCACCCAGGTAGGTGACGGTGCCGAGCGCGCCGAGGGTCGACTTGTGCGCCTCGAAGTCCTGCTGCGGCCCGCTGTGCAGAATCACCGCCTCGGCGGTCCCGATCGCCGGCGGGATGGCCATGATCGCGCCATCGAGGTAGTGGGCGCCGTGCCGCTCGGCCCAGTGGGCGGCTTCCCGGGCGTGGGCCGAGCTGCCGGAGGTCAGGTTGATCAACATCGTGCCGTCCAGCTCGATATCGCTCGCGCCGAGCAGCTCGTACATGGCCTGGTAGTCGGTGACGCAAATGATCGTCAGGAAACCTGCCTTGAGCGCGTCGCCAACCGTTGGCGCCAGCCGCGCACCCCCGGCCACCAACTGGTCGGCCTTGGAGGTCGTACGGTTCCACACGGTGGTGGGATGCCCGGCTTTCAGGAACGCGCCGGCGAGTGCCTGGCCCATCAGTCCGAGTCCGATGACCGTCACGGGTTTGTCGGTGTTGTTGGTCATGGCAGCATCGTCAACGTTGATACCGGTGTGAAGGTCAAGCGAGGGTTCGATGCTGATCGGGGAACTGAGTCGCCGGACGGGCGTCAACGCCCATCAGTTGCGCTACTACGAGGCCCAGGGCCTGCTGGAGGTAGACCGCGGCGCGAATGGTTACCGCGAGTACGACGAGAACGCTGTGCTGCGGGTGAAGCAGATCCGGCACCTGCTCGGTGCCGGTTTGTCATCCGAGGACATCGCGTACCTGCTGCCCTGTGCGGTCGGAGAGGCCCCGGAGCTGGTCGGGTGTCCCGAGTTGCTGGCCGCGATGCGGTCACGGCTGCAGCGGCTGGACGATCAGATGGACATGCTCGCTCAATCCCGCGACGCTCTCGCCAACTACATTGATGCGGCCGAGCGAATGGGCGGCGAGAACTATCCACCCTTCGGCGATCCGGCTTTCACCGTCCTGTAATCCCCGGCGGGACGCTAACGAAGAGGCAGGATTTGCAAGGCACCAGGTCGCATCGAGTCGCGTCGCGGCGACCGGTTTGGCACGCTGCTCGCCAGCAGCCACGCCCGGATGGACGCCAGCCTGCTGCCCTTCTGCACCGAGGCGACGAGGCTCGCCGACCGGGAGTTGTACGCCGGGCACGGTTACGTCGCCCACGAGTCGTTCACGCTGCCCGACGGCACCACGGCGTACCCGATGTGGCGCTGGCCGTGACGGTCGCCGGTCACCGCGCCGGCCCGCCTGCGGCTTCCAGGCCCGCCAGGGCCCGCCGCAGCGCCCCGGCCCGCGCCGTCGAGGTGTGCGCCTTGAGCAGCGGCAGGAACACCGCGTACCGGTCGCTGCGGCCGAGCGCCTGGTAGGCCGCGCGGGCGCGGTCGTTCGCCGCGAGCGCTGCGGCCAGGTCGTCGGGTACGGCGGCGGTGCGCTGCGGCGCGTACGCCGTCGCCCACCGGCCGTCGGCCTGCGCCGCCACGACCTGCGCCAGGCCGGCGGGGCGCATCCGCCCGGCGGCCTCGAGCGCGGCGACCCGTTCGATGTTGACCCGGGACCAGGGGCTGCCGGGCCGGCGCGGTGAGTAGCGTTGCAGGAAGTGTGTGGCGTCCAGCCGTCGGCGGGTGCTGTCGATCCAGCCGTGGCAGATGGCCACGTCGCCGGCCTCGGTCGCGGTCAGGGTGGCCGTGCCGCTGCCCTTGCGGGCGATGGCCAGCCAGACGGCGGACCGGCTCGTGCCGTGCGCGGCGAGCCACCGGTCCCACCCGTCGACATCGGCGCAGCGGAGGATCTCGACGTCGTCCATGAGGGTCAGTCCTTCCCGTCGACGATCTCGACGTAGTGCGGGTTGTACATGACGCCGAGCAGGTTGCCGAACGGGTCGACCACGGTGGCGGTGACGAAGCCCGCGCCCCGGTCCTGCGGCGGCTCGTGCTCGGTGGCGCCCATGGCGAGCAGCCGCGCGACCATGCCGTACACGTCGTCGACGTGCCAGTAGAGGACGACGCCGCCGGGGCCAGCGGCCGTGCCCGGCGGCCGGTAGCGGCTGTCGATCAGGCCGAGTTCGTCCTGGTGGTCGCCGAGCCGCCATTCCGCGTAGCCGTCGCGCAGGAAGTACGGCTCGAAGCCGATCAGTTCGCTGTACCAGGCTTTCGCCGCCGGCCAGTCCGCGGCCCAGTAGCTGACGTTGGCCAGGCCCCGCAGTTTCGGTGTCTCCGTCATGACCCTCACGTTAGGAGGTGTTGAGGAACATTTGGTTCCTCGATCTGATGCAGAATCGGGGAATGTTGGAAACCTCGGCACGACTGCTGCGGTTGCTCTCGCTGTTGCAGCAGCGGCGGGACTGGTCCGGCGCGGACCTGGCACACCGGCTGCGGGTCACCACCCGGACGGTGCGCAACGACGTCGACCGGCTGCGGCAACTCGGCTACCAGGTGGACTCGACCACCGGCCCGGCCGGCGGCTACCGGCTGGGCGCGGGCAGCGCGCTGCCGCCGCTGCTGCTCGACGACGACGAGGCGGTCGCGGTCGCGGTGGGGCTACGGGCCGCGGCGGCGGGCACGGTCACCAGCATCGAGGAGGTGTCGCTGCGGGCGCTGACCAAGCTGGAGCGGACGCTGCCGGCACGGCTGCGGCCGCGGGTGGACGCCCTGCGCGGGACGACGGTGTCGGCGGCCGGTGGCGGGCCGACGGTCGACGCCGACACGCTGACCATGATCGCGGCGGCCGCGCACAACCACGAACGGCTCCGGTTCCGCTACGTGGGCCACGACGGGCAGCGCACCGAGCGCGACGTCGAACCGCACACCCTCGTCTTCACCGGCCGCCGCTGGTACCTGCTGGCCTGGGACACCGACCGGCGGGACTGGCGCACCTTCCGCGCCGACCGGGTCCGGCCGTCGCCGCCGGCCGGGCCGCGGTTCGTGCCGCGCGAGCCGCCCGGTGGCGACGCCGCCGCACACGTGCTGCGCGGTGTCCGCTCGGAAGTCTGGACGTACCAGGCGCGGATCCGGATGCACGCGCCGGCCGCGGTGGTGGCCGAACGCAGCACCACCACCTCGGGGCAGGTCATCCCGCTCGACGACGGGACGTGCGAGCTGGTCACCGGCACCGACTCGCTCACCGACCTGGCCACCTACCTGGCCAAGTTCGACGTGCCGTTCACCGTGCTGGAACCGCCCAAGCTCCGCGAGGTGCTGCGCGAGCTGGCCGCCCGCTACCTCGCGGCCGCCGGATCACAGACCACCCCGACGTAGCGTCCGGCCGCCGGCCGGCAGCCCGTCGCGGTGGCGCCCGGCCGACGCGCGATAACGTCCATGACCTTCCGGACGAGTGAAGCCCGCCAGCAGCAGCCACCGGCGGCTGAGACAATGCAACTGCGCGCGGCGCCATCTCGCCCCTGAGACACCTTGAAGTCTCTGGTCCTGTTGACTGAACTACCGCAGCGTCTGGGCATAGCGCACGGGCGCCAAAGGATGGGTTCGGTACAGAACGTGGTGTTGGTCATGCCATCGGCCGGTGCGGTAGTGGAGAACCGCTGCGGGCTGCCGTGGTTGGTGATGTTCCCGGATGGCTTGGTGCACGAGACGGCGGCGGCGTGGTTTCGCGAGTTGCTCGCCGGCGATAGCAGCCCGGCGACGTTACGCAGCTACGGCTACGACCTGCTGCGCTGGTTCCGTTGGCTGGACGCAACGGGCGGCAACTGGTCGCGGGCAACGCGTGAACAGGTCCGAGACTTCGTGCTTTCTTGCGGGAGTCGCCCCGGCCAGAACGGGGCGCCGACGTGGTCGGGTTCGCCCCACGCACGATCAATCACCAGCTCGCGGTGCTGTCTGCCTTCTACGACTACGCGATCTACTACGGGCTCGGCCCGCTGCTGAACCCGGTTCCCCGCCCATCGCCGCAAGATCGCAGCGCGGTGGAGCACCATGATCCCGGGCGGGGACACTGCATCACATCAAGCGCAAGCGAGAGCAGTTGAAGGAATGATCAGCTGGTCTCGGGTATTTGTCGATGTTTGAGACAGCTGTACCGGTCCGTCAGAACGTGGAGGCACTGGCCACGAGCGCCCGGGCCGTATCCGTCCACCAGTAGAGAACTTCCCGGCCCGACCGGCGCTTGTGAAGCAGACCGGCCTCCGTCAGCACGCGCAGGTGACCACCGACCGTGCCGAGCGGCAGTCCGGTCGCAGCGACCATCGCCGTGGTGCTGACCGGCTCGGCTGCCTGCACCAGAATCCTGCTCCGCGCGTTCCCGAGCAGGCGGCGCAGAGGATCCGGTGTGCTGGCAGCCGCCTCGGTGAAGATCCCCGTCACCGGATAGACAATCCCGAAGCGGTCGGGCAACCTCCAGGAGACCCAGCCTCCCCGGCAATGAGCCGCGAAGAACGTCAGCTCCCCGCCCCGCACGTCGCACGGTGGGTAAGGCCGCTCCTGGACCTGCAGCCGGCCATCGCCGAGCCAGCGCATGCCCGGCCGCATATCGTTGATGACCCCAGACCATCCGTCCCTGCCCAGGCGGGAGATCCGAGACACCACATCGGCACGCAGCACCGATTGCCGGCGCGGCCATTCCGCTTCGATCGTGTGCTGCCAGACCCAGCGCAACAGACCGGCCGTCCGGCTCGCTAACCCTGTACCGCATAGTTCCGGGGCCAGCGGAGAACGTACGCGGGCCAGATCATCACGGACGCGATCGTCCGGCAGCGACTCCAGCACCACGAGCTCGTCGTCCAGCGTCATGTTCGGACAGGCCGGCGGCACCGTCAGGAAGTCAGCCATCCAGGAGGACGAGATCGCGTGCGCCACGATGGCCGCGGTCACCGGGTCGCCGTCGAGATAGCCGTGGAAGGCATCGACATGCTGGTCCCGCCAGACCCGGTGCCACGGAAGCGGCTGGCCCCGGCGCAGGATATTGAGCGCCCCCAACGTCTCGGTGAGCTGTGAAGTGCCGAAACGGGCCTGCGCCATCACTTCGGCGTCGACCAGGAACACCGCCACGTTTCGCCTCCAGTCGAAACTCTAGGGTGGCACCGCGGGATACTGCAAGCTCCTGGCCATGCCAAGCGACACCCAGCCAAGCGACCCGACGACCGTGGGCGCGCGAAACTTCACGGCTCTGTGGGCCGGTGCCGCAGTCACCAATCTTGCGGACGGCGTCGTCAAGCTGACCCTGCCCCTGGTGGCCGTCTCGATGACGGACTCTCCTGCGCTGGTCGCCGGTATCACCCTGGCCAACACCCTGCCCTGGCTGTTGTTCTCGCTGCCCGCCGGCGCGCTCGCCGACCGGGTCGACCGCCGGCGCCTGATCATGACGATGGCCGCCGCGCGCGCCCTGGTCCTCGCCGTGCTCGTGGGTGGCATCCTCGCGGACATGCTGCCATTGGCCGGCCTGTACGCGGGGGCGCTGCTCCTCGGCACCGCCGAGGTGTTCGCCGACACAACCCGGATGTCGGTCGTGCCGATGGTCGTGCCCCGCAATCGCATGGAATCCGCGTTCGCGAAGTTGACCGCGACCGAGACCGTGGCCAACGAGTTCATCGGGCCGCCTCTGGGTGGCCTGCTGGCCGCCGCCGGACTGGCCGTCGCGCTCGGCGCCGGCGGCGTGGGCTACGCAGGCGCGCTGCTCGCCTTGGCGATCATGACTGGCCACTACCGCAACAACCATCACCCCAGATCGGCGACGAGCGCGTCCGGCCTCCGTGCCGACATCTGGGACGGCGTCCAATACGTGTGGCGGGAAAGAGTTCTGCGGACCCTGCTGCTGGTGGCCGGCGCGGCGAGCGGATGCTGGGCGGCCTGGATGGCGGTCATCGTCGTCTATGCGGTCGCACCCGGACCGATGGACCTGAGCCGCTCGGAGTACGGACTGCTGATCGGCGCCCTGGGAGTGGGCGGCGTCGTGGGCGCCTCCGCCGCGCCCGCGCTCACCCGCCGGCTGGGACGGCAGGTCGTCCTCGCCACGTCGATGGCTTGTTTCACCGTGCTGCTGGCGGCGCCAGCGGTCTCCTCGTCCCCCCGGCTGATCGCGGTGACGACCTTCCTCGGCGGCGCCGGCACCGGCGCCTGGAACGTCACCTACAGTTCGCTGCGCGCGCTCGTCGTGCCCGACGAGATGATGGGGCGCTACAGCGGAGTCAGCCGCCTGACCAGTTGGGGATCGATGCCGCTTGGGGCTCTGGTCGCCGGCTTCACCGCGGAACTGATCAGCGTGAGAGCGGTCTTCTGGGGCGGGGCAACGCTCTGCGTCCTCGTGCTCGTGGCGACGTTACGGACGGTCACATCGCCCGAGTTCCGACGGGTGGAGGTCCGCGCGACCGCCCCTCACGAACCTGAGCCGGCCCAGCCGCAACGGTCCTGAACTGCCGGGCCACCCCAGCGAGCCTATCCGCACTTGAGCCCACACTGGCCTGACCCTCGATTCCGAACCGTCGCAATCCTGGCCTTCCAACCTCTGTATGCCGTCGCGGCATCTGGCAGACGGCTGCCGGACGAGCGGTCGTGCCGCCCAAATTCGCCAGCGACATCAGACGGCGGCCGGTTGACAAGTTCAGTGAAGAGAACCATCCCACTTCGGTTCATAGATCAAGTTTGGACCCTCGGGCACCGAGTCGACCGGCGCGGCCAGCATCGGGGCGACAGGCCGGCGTAGCACCGGCCCGCCCGGCGACGTCTCCCACCGCCCGGTCGGGCTCACCCTCTCCAGCCCCATCCGCCCCGGCCGTGAGCGCCACTCATATCCCGTCCCTCCCCCGACATCGTCAGACAGCGACAGCGGGCTCCGGGCGCAGATCAGGCATGACGAATGCATGGAATCGTGGACATCGCCCTCACCCATGCCTTGCGTTGCGGGCGCTGCCTACATCAGGACGTGTCACCCGCGTCCTGGAACCCCTGGTCGAAGATGCGGATGCATCCGCTCTGCCGAAGTGAGTGCGCAGGTCGCACCAGTAGCGACAGCCGTGACCTTGCCATTTCACACACCGACGGATTCGGGCACTAAGGGGCAGTCGCGTGATTACTCCTCTTGATCGCCGACTGGCTGACGCGACGATCCTGAGGGCTCGACCAGGTCAAGGGTCAAGCAGGCAGCCACGGTGGAGCGTTCGGGCATTGCGCCCGAGGCCGGGTGTTAAGAAGGGGCCCCTGCTCTACCTCAGGCGTTAATAAGGTGCCCTTCCTTTCATCGGAGTGGTGCCCCGGGGGCCGCCCGGCGCGGCACCCGGGGCGTCCCGGGCCCCGTCGGCCCGTTATCCGCGCACGGCGACGGGGTCGACCGTCACGGTGCGCTGCTGGTGGGTGCGGATCAGGTGGGCGTAGCGGGTGCCGCTCGCCTTCATCGTCCGCTGCTGGGTGTCGTAGTCGACGTGCACCAGGCCGAAGCGCTTGTCGTAGCCGTACGCCCATTCGAAGTTGTCCAGCAGTGACCAGGCGAAGTAGCCGGTCAGCGGGACGCCCCGGCCGACCGCTGCGGCGCAGGCGGCCAGGTGCCGTTCCAGGTGGTCGGTGCGCTCGGGGTCGGTGACGGTGCCGTCGGCGGCGACCTTGTCCGGCCAGGCCGAGCCGCTCTCGGTGACCAGGATCCTGGCCGGGGCGTACGCCTCGTTCACCTCGACCAGCAGCCGCTCCAGGCCGTCGGGGCACACCTCCCAGTCCATCGCGGTGTGCGGCGCGTCGAGCACCGGGACCTGCCGGGCATACGGTGCCGGCCCGTCCGGATCGTCGGCCACCACCTGCCGGAAGTAGTAGTTGACGCCGAGGAAGTCGGTCGGGGTGGCGATCACCGCGAGGTCGTCGCCGCGTACCGGCGGCTCGATGCCGTACGTGTCGAGCATGTCCGCCGGGTAGCCGCGGCCGTGCAGCGGGTCCAGCCACCAGCGGTTGACGTGCCCGTCCATCCGGGCGGCGGCGGCGATGTCGGCGGCGGCGTCGCTGGCCGGCTCGATCGGGCTGAGGTTGAGCACCGGGCCGATCGACGCCGGCCGGGGGGCGTGCGCGCGGATCGCGGCGGTGGCCAGGCCGTGCCCGAGCAGCACATGGTGGCCGGCGCGCACCGCCCGGTCGAGGTCCCGCTCGCCGGGGGCCATCCGCCCCTCCAGGTGGCCGATCCAGGCGATGCAGAGCGGTTCGTTGACGGTGCACCAGTCGGCTACCCGGTCGCCGAGCCGGGCCGCGACCACCGCGGCGTAGTCGGCGAACGCCTCGGCGGTGTCCCGGTGCGGCCAGCCGCCCCGGTCCTGCAACGCCTGCGGCAGGTCCCAGTGGTAGAGCGTGACGAACGGCCGGATGCCGGCGGTGAGCAGGCCGTCCACCTGCCGGTCGTAGTAGTCCAGGCCAGCCGGGTTCACCGGGCCGGTGCCGTCCGGCCGGACCCGGGGCCAGGCCACCGAGAAGCGGTACGCGTCGACCCCGAGGTCGCGCAGCAGCGCCATATCCTGCGGCCACCGGTGGTAGTGGTCGCAGGCGACCTCGCCGGTGTCGCCGTTGTCGACGGCGCCCGGCTTGGTGCAGTAGGTGTCCCAGATGGACGGCTTGCGCCCGTCGGCGCGTACGGCGCCCTCGATCTGGTACGCCGAGGTGGCGACACCCCAGAGGAAGTCGGGCGGCAGCGTGGACAGGTCCGGCACGGGCGGGTTCTCCTCGGTTCTCGCGGTGGACGGGCTCACTTGACCGCTCCGGCGGTGAGGCCGGCGACGAAGTAGCGCTGCAACGCCAGGAAGCCGGCGACCACCGGCACGCTGACCACCAGCGAGGCGGCCATCACCTGGTTCCAGTAGACGTTGAACTGGGTGGAGTAGCCCTGTAGCCCGACCGCGAGGGTGCGGCTGTTCTCGTTGGTCAGCACCGAGGCGAACAGCACCTCACCCCAGGCGGTCATGAACGCGTACACGGTCACCGCGACCACGCCGGGCACCGCCGCCGGCAGCACCACCTGGAACAGGGTGCGCAACGGCCCGGCGCCGTCGACCTGGGCGGCCTCGTCCAGGCCGCGCGGGATGGAGTCGAAGTAGCCGACCAGCATCCAGATCGAGAAGGGCAGCGAGAAGGTGAGGTACGTGATGATCAGGCCGGTGCGGCTGGCGTACAGCGCGATGCCGGTGGCGTTGCCGAGGTTGACGTAGATCAGGAACAGCGGCAGCAGGAACAGGATGCCGGGGAACATCTGGGTGGACAGCACGGTCACCGAGAAGACCTGCCGACCGCGGAACCGGTAGCGGCTGACCGCGTACGCGGCGAAGATCGCCACGGCGACCGAGAAGATCGCCGCCACGCTGGCCACCAGCAGGCTGTTGATCAGGTAGCGGCCGAGCGGGACGGTGGACCACATGTCCACGAACGCCTGCAACGTGGGGCGCCGGGGCCACCAGGTGAAGGCGGCCTGCACGTCCTGCAACGGTTTGATCGCCGAGCTGACCATCACGTAGAGCGGGACGAGGACGAACCCGGCGAGCAGGGTCAGCACAATCCGGCGCGTCCAGCGCTCGGTTGCCGTCTCACGCATCGTTCCTCCGTCGGTTGGTCAGCAGCAGGTACCCGGCGGTGACCAGGAGCAGGAACAGCAGCAGCGCCACCGACATCGCCGAGCCGGTGCCGAAGTCCCAGGTCTGGAACGAGCTGCGGTAGATGTGCAGCGAGATGAGGTCGGCCTCGGCCGGCGCCGAGCCACCGAAGAGGACGTACGGGGTGTTGAAGTCGTTGAAGGTCCACAGGAACAGCACGAGCAGCAGGACCAGGTTCACCGGCCGCAGCATCGGCAGGGTGACCGCGCGCAGCCGCCGCCAGAACCCGGCGCCGTCCATCGCGGCGGCCTCGTACAGCTCGTCGGGGATGTTCTGCAGGCCGGCCATGATGCACAGGAAGGCGAACGGCCAGGTCCGCCAGATCGACACGATCAGCAGGGCGACGAAGCTGTTGTCGCCGATCAGCCAGAACGGTCGGTCGTCGAGCAGGTTCAGCTGGTCGACCAGGACGTGGTTGACCAGGCCGGTGTCGCGCTGGAAGAGGAAGGTCCAGGTGATGACCGCGGTGTAGACCGGCAGCGCGTACGGGGTGAGGAAGAGCGCGCGCAGCACGGCCCGGCCCCGGAACGGTCGTTGCAGCAGTACGGCGGCGGTGGTGCCGAGCACCCAGGACAGGCCGACGGAGAGCACCGTGTAGATGACGGTGACCCGGAACGAGCGCAGCAACTCGGCGCCGGCGGCGGAGTTGACGTCCAGCACCACCCGGTAGTTGTCCAGGCCGACGAAGGGCGCGCCGGACCAGTCGCGGATGTGGAACTGGGTCAGCTCCAGCAGGCTCATCCACGCCCCGACCAGCATCGGGATGACGTGGATCGCCAGCTCCAGCACGACGGCCGGGGCGAGCAGCAGGTAGGGCAGCAGCGACCGGCGGGGCCGGCGGCCGGGCGGTCCGGCCGGTTTCCCGGTGCCCTTGGTGCGGCCCGGGGTGGCGGCCGGCGTGGTGGTGGTTGCCATCGGGGTCCTTCCGCAGGCTGGCCGTGGGAGGGTCGGCGTAACCTCCCACGGCCAGCGGTCCGTGGTCAGCGCATCTGCCGCTGGGCCCGGGTCAACTTCTCCCGGACGCTGTCCTCGGTGACCGGCCTGCCACTGGCCGCGTCGGCGAAGAGTTCCTTGATGGCGGTGCCGACCAGGGTCTCGAAGGTGCTCTCCTCGGGCACCTGCGGCAGCGGTGCCGCGCTGGTGCCGAGGGTCTGCGCGAGGACCTTCTGCTCGTCGGCGGCGAAGGCGGGATCGGCGGCGACGGTGCCGACCGCGGGCAGCGAGCCGTACGTCTTGTTCAGCGCCACCTGCTCGGCATCGCTGGTCATGAACTTGACGAACTCCAGTGCCCCGTCGCGGTTCTTGGTGTGCTTGAACACCGCGATGTTGATGCCGGCGACCATGCTGTTGACCTGCTTGCCGCCGGCCGGCGGGCTGGCCAGGAACGGCACCGGGGCCACCCCGTACGCGTCGGCGGCCATGTTCTGCGACTGGAGGTTGGCGCCGGCGGCCTGCCAGAGCAGCATCGCGGCCTTGCCATTGGCGAAGTCGGAGACCGACTGGTTCTGCGCGTACTCGGCGTTGCTCGGATTGACGATCTTGTCGACGGCCATCAGGTCGATGTAGCGCTTGACGGCGGCGACGTTCTGCGGGGTGTCGAAGCTCGGCTTGCCGGCGGAGTCGAACCAGTCGCCGCCGTACTGCTGGCCGAAGGTGAAGGCGTGGTGGGCGTTCTCCGACGGGTTGGCGCCCTCGACGGCGAGGCCCCACTTGCCGTCGCCGGTGAGTTTCTTACCGACCTGCGCCAGCTCCTCCCAGGTGGTGGGCGGGGCGGCGATGCCGGCGTCGGCGAAGGACTTCTTGTTGTAGTAGAGCGCGTAGGCGAGGCTGTAGAGCGGCACGGCGGCCGGCGGTTTGCCGGAGGCGCCGGCCGCGGCGAGCGCGGCGGGGACGAACCGGGCCTTGCCGCCGACCTTGTCGAGCGTGGCGTCGTCGAACTCGACCAGCGCGCCGGTGGCCTGCAACGAGGCCGACCAGGTGTTGCCGATGTTCACCACGTCCGGGCCCTGCCCGGTGGTGGCGGCGGCGAGCAGCCGGTTGAGCAGGTCGGACCAGGGCACGACCTCGACGTTGACCTTGATGCCGGTCTGCTGTTCGAACTTGTCCAGCTCGGGCTGGAGGATCTCCTTGTCAGCTTCCAGGCTGGCGCCCTGGTTGCTGGCCCAGTAGGTGAGGGTCTTGCCGGAGTCGCCGGACTCCTCGCCCGAGCCGCAGGCGGTGAGGGAGGCGGCGGCCAGGACGGTCGCGGTGAGTATCGCGAGGTGTCGTCTCGACACGGTCTGCCCTTTCGGTCCGATGGTGGTGGGGTGAGGCGACTTACATCACGGCTTAATTAATGTCGTCATTAAAATGGTTCGGCGGAGGGCCGTCAAGCATGGGGTCGTACAGTCGCCCCGGGCGGCCGACGGGATGAGGTGACACGTGGAGCTGGTGCGGGCGACAAACCGCAGCGTCCGGTTGCGCAACCGGTCGGCCCTGCTGTCCAGAATTTTTCTCGACGGCCCGCTCACCCGGCAGGACCTGGTGCGCGGCACCGGGCTGAGCCAGCCGGCGGTGAGCAACGTGGTCGGCGACCTGATCGACGAGGGCCTGGTGATGGAGGCCGGGGCGGCCGAGTCCGACGGCGGCCGGCCGAGCATGATGCTGCGGGTCGCGCCCCGGTACGCCGTGGTGGTCGGCGTGGACGTCGGCGAGACCCGGGTCCGGGTCGAGCTGTTCGACCTCGCGATGACCCTGCTGGCCAGCGTCGAGTACCCCCTCGAAGACGGCGGCACCGAGCCGAGGACGGTGGCCGGGCACGTGCTGACCGGCCTCGACACCGTGCTGGCCAGCGCCGGGGCGAGCCGGGCCGAGGTGCTGGGGGTCGGCATCGGTGTCTCCGGGGTGGTCGAGCAGGGCACGCAGGCCGTGGTGGACGCGCAGACCCTCGGCTGGGACCGGGTGCCGCTGGAGCGGCTGATCGCCGACGGCACCGACCTGCCGCTGCACATCGACAACGGGGCCAAGACGCTCGGCCAGGCGGAGATCTGGTTCGGCGCCGGCCGAGGCGCCCGGCACGCGGTGTTCGCCCTGGTCGGCTCGGGTGTCGGCGCCGCCGTGGTGACCAACGGCGTCACCTACCGGGGCGCGTCCAGCAGCGCCGGCGAATGGGGCCACACCACCCTGGCGTACGGCGGTCGGGCCTGCCGCTGCGGGGCCCGGGGCTGCCTGGAGGCGTACGTCGGGGCCGAGGCGATCATCGACCGGTACCGCGAGGCCCGGCGTGGCCGGCCGGTGCCCGGCGAGGACGAGGAGTCCCAGCTCGCCGCGTTGGTAGCCGCGGCCGAGACGTCGCAGACCGCCCGCCGGGTGCTGGACGAGACCGCCGACTACCTCGGTGCCGGCGTGGCCAACCTGATCAACCTGTTCAACCCGGAGCGGGTGGTGCTGGGCGGCTGGGCCGCGATGGCGCTGGGCGACCTGCTGCCGGCGGTACGCGAGGCCGCCGGCCGCCAAGCTCTGCGCCTGCCGTACGCGCAGGTGTCGATCGAGCTGTGCCGGCTGGGCGTGGACGCGGTGGCGCTCGGCGCGGCCACCCTGCCGATCGCCCGCCTGCTCGCCAGCGGTGGCGTACGCCGGGGCGGCGACATCGACCTACGAAGCAGACTTTCGGGATAAATAACAAAGTTATAGATCGATGTCTTGACGTTGCCGCAACGTCGCCGCAACACTCTCCGGCAAGCGCTCCGTAATCGCGGTGCCATCCCGGCGGCACCACCGCACCGCGCCACCTCACCACCCGCGAGCCCGTCCCGAATCCCGTCGCGCCCGACGTCAGCAGCCCTCGACCGACAGGCAGACGTCATGACACCTCCCGTACCCCCACCCACGCCACGCCGGCGACCCACCACCCGGCACCTGCTCGCCGGGTTCGCGGTGGCCCTGGTCGCCGCCCTGGTCCCGACCGTCGGCGCGGCGCCGGCGCAGGCCGCACCGACCCTGCTGTCCCAGGGCAAGCCGGCCACCGCCTCCTCCACCGAAGGCGCCGCCTTCCCCGCCTCGGCGGCCGTCGACGGGAACACCGGCACCCGCTGGTCGAGCGCGTTCAGCGACCCGCAGTGGCTCCGCGTCGACCTCGGCAGCCGGGCCACCCTGACCCAGGTCACCCTGGTCTGGGAGGCCGCCTACGCCCGCGCCTTCCAAATCCAGGTCTCCGACGACGGAAACGCCTGGACCACCGTCCACAGCACCACCAACGGCACCGGCGGCACCCAGACGGTGACCGTCAGCGGCGCCGGCCGCTACGTGCGGATGTACGGCACCCAGCGGGCCACCGGCTACGGCTACTCGCTGTGGGAGTTCCAGGTCTGGGGCGAGACCGGCGGCACCGGCAACCCGGTCGAGCCGACCGACCCGCGCAACCCGAACTTCGGCCCGAACACGTACGTCTTCGACCCGTCCACCCCGACCGCCACCATCCAGAGTCGACTGAACACCATCTTCAGCCAGCAGGAGACCAACCAGTTCGGCCCGCAGCGCTACGCGGTGCTGTTCAAGCCGGGCAACTACACCGCCGACGTGAACCTCGGCTTCTTCACCCAGGTCGCCGGCCTCGGCATGTCACCCGACGACGTCAACCTCAACGGGCACGTCCGGGTCGAGGCGTTCTGGTTCGGCGGCAACGCCACCCAGAACTTCTGGCGGGCCGCCGAGAACCTGTCGGTCACCCTGCCCGCCGGGGTGCAGGTGGAGCGGTGGGCGGTGTCGCAGGCCGCGCCGTACCGGCGGATGCACCTGCGCGGCGCGCAGAACCAGATCCAGCTCTGGAACGGCGGCGACGGCTGGTCCAGCGGCGGCCTGATGGCCGACACCCGCATCGACGGCCTGGTCGTCTCCGGCTCGCAACAGCAGTGGTACTCGCGCAACAGCGAGTTCGGCAACGGCTGGACCGGCTCGGTGTGGAACATGGTGTTCCAGGGGGTGGCCGGCGCACCGGCGCCGCACTTCCCCAACCCGTCGCACACCGTCATCCCGACCACCCCGGTGGTCCGCGAGAAGCCGTTCCTCTACGTCGACGGCACCGGCGAGTACCGGGTCTTCGTGCCGGCGCTGCGCACCAACTCCACCGGCACCAGCTGGTACAACAAGACCCCGGCCGGCTCGTCCATCTCGCTGGCCGACTTCTTCATCGTCCGGCCGGGCACCTCGGCGGCCACCATCAACACCGCCCTCGCCCAGGGCAAGAACCTGCTGTTCACCCCCGGCGTGCACCGCGTCACCGAGCCGATCCAGGTCAACCGGGCCAACACGGTGATCCTCGGCCTCGGCCTGGCCACCATCCAGGCCGACAACGGCACGGTGGCGATGCGGGTGGCCGACGTGGACGGCGTCAAGGTCGCCGGCATCATGTTCGAGGCCGGCACCACCAACTCGCCGGTGCTGATGGAGGTCGGCCCGGCCGGCTCCACGGCCAGCCACGCCGCCAACCCGACCTCGCTGCACGACGTCTTCTTCCGCATCGGCGGGCCGGGCGTCGGCCGGGCCACCACCAGCCTGGTGGTCAACAGCCGCAACGTCATCGGCGACCACATGTGGCTGTGGCGCGCCGACCACGGCGACGGCATCGGGTGGACACTCAACACCGCCGACACCGGGCTGATCGTCAACGGCGACGACGTGACCATGTACGGCCTGTTCGTCGAGCACTACCAGACGTACCAGACCATCTGGAACGGCAACGGCGGGCGGACGTACTTCTACCAGAACGAGATGCCGTACGACCCGCCGAACCAGGCCGCCTGGATGAACGGCTCGACCCGGGGGTACGCCGCGTACAAGGTGGCCGACTCGGTAACCAGCCACCAGGCGTACGGGCTGGGCAGCTACTGCTACTTCAACGTCAACCCGTCGGTGGTCGCCGAGCGGGCGTACGAGGTGCCGAACAACCCGAACGTGCGGTTCACCAACATGGTGACGGTCTCCCTCGGCGGCGTCGGCACCATCAACCGGATGATCAACGGCACCGGTAACGCGGTCAACACCGCCAACCAGGTGGCGTACCTGACCACCTACCCGTAGGCCGGATCACGGACTCGGCCCGGCCGGCACCACCCCGGCCGGGCCGAGCCTGGCCGCGCGGTCAGAGCTACCGCTGCGCCGGGTCGCGTTCGATCATCACGTCGACCGGGCCGACCCGCAGGATGCCGTCGGTCACCGGCGTACAGCGGATCCCGCCGTGACCCCGCAACCCCCGCCACGCGCCGGGACCGATGGTGACGTCCATCCAGGCGCACGGATGCGCCGGGGTGTGCACCCGCAGCCGCACCGGGCCCAGCCCCGAGTCCAGCACCAGCACCGACCCGACCAGCTCGTCCACCGCGATGCCGGTGGTCAGGATGTTGCGCCGGACCTGCGCCAGCCCGGCGCCCGGCGGCAACCACTCCCCCGCGATCACCGTCACGCTCGCCTCGCGGTGCGCCGGCTTGCCGAAATACCGGTCGCCCACGATGCCCAGCCCCGCCCGCAGCTTGATCTCGTCGACCAGATCCCCGTCCGGAGCGGGCGCCGGTCCGTCCGCCGGCCGCCCCACGAACCGATGCGCGGACGAGGCCAGCAACTGGACGATTTCCGCCATGGCGAAACCCTACGCCGCCAGGGCGTAACCGAACCTGTGCCGGCACCCGGGTGGTCCACGGGTGTAGGGCATACTCGAATCGCATGCGGCGCTTTCGCTCCTGGGACGGGATGGAACTCGCGTACCGGGAGGTCGGTTCCGGACCGCCCCTGGTGTGCGTCCCCGGTGGCCCGGGCCAGGCCGCCGAATACCTCGGCGAGTGGGGCGGTCTCAGCGCTCACCGGACCCTGATCCTGCTCGACAACCGTGGCAGCGGTGCGTCGCCGGTGCCGGAGGATCCCACCACGTACCGGGTCGACCGGCTCGTCCGGGACATCGAGGCCCTGCGCAGCCACCTCCGCTTGGACCGGATGGACCTGCTCGGACACTCGGCCAGCGGTGGCACCTGCCTGTTGTACGCGGCCGAGTATCCGCACCGGCTCGACCATCTTGTCGTGGTCGCTCCGTCCCTGCGCGTCGTCGGCATCCAGTCCGACCTCGGCGTGGACGAGGTGCTGGCCCGACGGGTGCACGAACCGTGGTACGCCGAAGCGGTCGCCGCGCTGCACGCCGAGGCCACGTCACCGCAGGAACTGGAGCGATACCGCTGGCTGGCGGCGCCGCTGCTGTACGGGCGGTGGAACGACGCGGCCCGGGCGCAGGCGGTCGCCGAGCCCGCCCAGTTCGCCGAACCGGCCCGGGACGGGTTCTACACCGACTTCGCACCGGACTCGGCATTGCCGAAGCGGCTCGGGGCGCTCACCGTGCCGGTGCTGCTGGTGGCCGGTGAGCACGACATCTGGCCGACGTACGAGGCCGTCCGCGAGCTGGCCGCCCTCTTCCGCGACGCCGAGTTGACCGTACAGCCGGATGCCGGGCACTTCCCCTGGGTGGACGACCCGGCCGCCTTCGCGACCACCGTGCAGGGGTTCCTCGCCCGTCCCGCGGCCACACCCCGCGCCTGACATCGGGTCCCGCGACGCGGGTCGGCCGGCCGGAGGGATGGCCGATCCCCCGGCTCCTCGTACTTTGGGCCGATCCGGGGTGGACGACGCCTTCATACGATGGATTCGTGCCCGGTCTGCTGCGATCCCTGTGGGACGAACCGCGCCCGCCCGGCGCGCCCCGGCGGGTGTGGCGGGACTGGCTGCTCGTCGCCGTGCTCGTGCCGGCCGCGCTGCTCGAAGGGTTCCTGCGGCCTGATCTTCCCTGGCGGACCCTCGCGGTGGCCGTGACGGTCGGGCTGGTGCCCACGTTGCTGTGGCGGCGGACCCGGCCGCTGCTGATGGTCGCCATCGCCTTCGGCACCTGTGCCCTGGTGCCACTGCTGACCGACCGGAACGCCCTGGATCTGAACGTCCTGGTGTTCGTCCCGCTGCTGGCGTACGCGCTGTTCCGTTGGGGATCCGGCCGGGAGGCCGTCATCGGGGCGGCGATCATCGTCGGCAAGCTGTACCTGACCGTCGCGCTCGGTCAACTCGGCCTCACCGACACGGCCGCCGGGTTCGCCTTCCTCTTCGCGATCATGGCCCTGGGCGCCGCGCTGCGCTACCGGGTCGGGGCCCGGCAGCGCGAACTCGACCGGGTCAAGCTGCTCGAACGGGAGCGCCTGGCCCGCGACCTGCACGACACCGTCGCCCACCACGTCTCGGCGATGGCGGTCCGCGCCCAGGCCGGGCTCGCCCTGGCCGCCACCCGACCGGACGCGGCGACCGACGCGCTCCGGGTGATCGAGGCGGAGGCATCCCGGGCCCTCGCCGAGATGCGCGGCATCGTCCGGGTGCTGCGCGAGGACAACCCGCCGGCGCTGGCACCCACCCCGCAGGCGACGGACCTGGACCGGCTCGCCGACGAATCCCGGGGCGAGCCGGCGGTGGACGTGGAGATCGTCGGCGACGCCGGCACGCTCGCCCCGTCGGTGGGCAGCGCGATCTACCGACTGGCTCAGGAGTCGATCACCAACGCCCGCCGGCACGCCCGGCACGCGACCCGCATCCAGGTCCGGGTGGTGGTCGACGACACGACGGTCCGGCTGCGGGTGACCGACGACGGCGAACCCGCCGCCATCCGGCCGGCCCGCACGGCCGGGTACGGGCTGGTCGGCATGACCGAACGCGCCGGCCTGCTCGGCGGCACCTGCGAGGCCGGCCCCGGCCCGGAGCAGGGCTGGATCGTCACCGCCGTGCTGCCCAGGGCCGGGGCGGCGGCGTGACCGAACTGGCACCCGGCGACCCGACCGGCGGGCGGCCCATCCGGGTGGTCGTCGCCGACGACCAGGAGATCGTCCGGACCGGGCTGGCGATGATCCTCGACGCCCAACCGGGCATCGAGGTGGTCGCCCAGGCCGCCGACGGGCAGCGCGCCGTCGAGGTGGCCCGGCGGCTGCGCCCCGACGTCTGCCTGTTCGACATCAGGATGCCGGGTATCGACGGCATCGAGGCCACCCGGCGACTCGCCGGGCCGGCCGTCGCGGACCCGCTCGCCGTCGTCGTCATCACCACCTTCGACCTCGACGAGTACGTCTACGCCGCGCTGCGCGCCGGAGCCCGCGGTTTCCTGCTCAAGGACGCCGGCTCGGTGCTGCTGAGCCAGGCGGTGCACGCCGCGGCCAGCGGTGACGCGCTGATCGCCCCCAGCGTCACCACCCGGCTGTTGCGGGCCTTCGCCGACACCGGGCCCACCGCGCCGCCCCGGCAACCCGTCGAGCCGCTCACCGACCGGGAGGAACAGGTCCTCGCGGCGGTGGCCCGGGGACGGACCAACAGCGAGATCGCGGGCGAGCTGCACATCAGCCTCAGCACGGTGAAGACGCACGTCGCCAGCCTGATGACCAAGCTCGCGGCCCGGAACCGGGTCGAGGTCGCCATCTGGGCGTACGAGACACACCGGGTCCGGCGCGGCGGTTGAGCAACTACTTCATGGTGATGATCTGGATCAGGTTGCCGCAGGTGTCGTCGAGCACGGCGGTGACCACCGGCCCCATGTCGACCGCGTCCTGGGTGAACTCGACGCCCAGCCCCTTGAGCCGCTCGACCTCGGCGTACACGTCGTCGACGGCGAACTGGGCGTACGGGATGCCGTCGGCGACCAGGGCACTCTTGAACGGACCCGCGGCCGGGTGGCCGCCGTCCGGCTCCAGCAGCAGCTCGACACCGTCCGGGTCGGCCGGGGACACCACGGTGAGCCAGCGCGCGTCGCCGGTGGGCACGTCGTTCTTCTTGATGAACCCCAGCTTCTCGGTGTAGAAGGCAAGCGCCTTTGCCTGGTCGTCGACGAGCACGTTGGTGAGCTTGATCCGAATCACGGGTGTGGTTCCTCTCGGTCGATCGGCCACCGCTCGATGATCGAGCGCAACGGGCTCGTGTCGATGTGGTGGAACTTGAACCGGCCCTGCCGCCGGGTGTGCACCAGGCCCGCCTGTTCGAGCACCGCGAGGTGCTGGGAGATGGCCTGGCGCGTGGAGGCCAGATCATGCTTCATGACCAGCCGGCCACGAATCTCGAACAGCGTCTGACCGTCCTTGTCGGTCAGCTCGTCCAGGATGACGCGTCGCGTCGCGTCACCGAGGGCCTTGAACAGATCGCGGTCTGCGTCCATCGGCACAGTTATAGGCAAGTGGCCACTTGCCTGTCAAGCGGATCGCCGCCCGGCCGCCCCGCCCGACGTACCGCCACCGGGTGACCCGGTCCAAAGTACGAGCGCGACATCGCACCATCGGCCGGTCCAACCCGGGCCCGGATACCGATGAGTCCACGCCGCCGTGATCGCACCATCGAGCCATGTCCGTGAATCGCTCCGGCCGCCGAGAGTGGCTGATCCCCACCGGCCTGATCCTGCTCGCCCTCGTACCGGTCGTCGCCGGTGCCATCCGGGTCGCCGATCTCTCCACCGGCCCGGTGGTGACACCGGACAACGCCCGGTTCGTGCACGATCCCCTGCCGGTGGTGGTGCACGCCGTCGCCGCCAGCCTGTACTGCCTGCTGGGCGCGTTCCAGTTCGCCCCCGGCTTCCGTCGCCGGCACCTCCGCTGGCACCGGGCGGCGGGACGGGTGCTGGTCCCCGCCGGGCTCCTCACCGGGCTCTCCGGGATCTGGATGTCGCTGTTCTATCCGCTGCTGCCGATCGACGGTGAGCTGCTGATCGGCCTGCGGATCAGCTTCGGTTCGGCCATGGTCGTCTGCATCGTGCTCGGCTTCGTCGCGATCCTTCGGCGGGACATCACCCGGCACCGGGCGTGGATGATCCGCGGGTACGCCATCGGCCAGGGCGCCGGCACCCAGTTCCTCACCCACCTGCCGTGGATGCTGGTCTCCGGGCCGCCGGACGAGCTGCCCCGTGCCCTGCTGCACGCCGCCGGCTGGCTGATCAACATCGCGGTCGCCGAATGGATCATCCGAGCCGGGTCGGCCCGGAGACCAGCATCCACGGCAGGTGGGTGAGGAACTG
>NZ_POTY01000082.1 GCF_003236315.1 Micromonospora craterilacus | reverse complement strand
CCATCACGCCGCGCCCCACCCCCGTCGCAGCAGTCAACCCCGGCAACTCCAAGATGTCGGTCAGCGCCAACGGCCAGTACAACTACGTCTGGAAGACCGACCCAAGCTGGGCCGGCACCTGCCGCGAGTTCGTCCTGACCCTCGACAACGGATTCCAGTACCGCAGCTACTTCAAGTTTGTCGGCTGATCGGTAACACCGATCCACGGTAGGACCCGGGGGAGCGTTCCGCATGACGGAACGCTCCCCCGGCCCGTTCACCCGGTCGCGGGCGGCCCGGGTTCGCTACCGCGAAGACCCGTTTCGGCGTTCCTCGTCCCTCGCCGCGCTGCCCGTGTTCGGTGTCGGTTTTGTCGCCGGCGAGTGACCCGGTCAACCGTTCTGCCGCGCCACTCGGCAGCTGGTTCGGGGTTTCCTCTCGCGGGTATGCGGGCCAGGCGGTTGTCGGGTGGACGCACCGACGCCGACTCCGCGGTTCCGTGAACCAACCCAGGTGAGGGACGGGCACAGTGGCGAACAAAACTGACATCCGCTCCTATCGCGTCGATGTTCCCGAGTCGGACTTGGCGGACCTGCGTCGACGCATCGCGGCGACCCGGTGGCCCGACAAAGAGACCGTCGGTGACCAGTCACAGGGCGTGCAGCTGGCGAAGATCCAGGCGCTGGTGCGCTACTGGGGGGACGGCTACGACTGGCGGCAGACGGAGGCGAACCTCAATTCGCTGCCGCAGTTCATGACGGAGATCGACGGGCTCGACATCCACTTCATCCACGTCCGCTCCGAGCACCCGAACGCCCTGCCGCTGATCATCACGCACGGCTGGCCCGGCTCGATCATCGAGCTACTGAAGGTCATCGGCCCGCTCACCGACCCGACCGCCCACGGTGGACGCGCCGAGGACGCCTTCGACGTCGTCATACCCTCGATGCCGGGCTACGGGTTCTCCCAGCGACCCGGCAGCACCGGCTGGGACCCCGATCACATCGCGCGTGCCTGGCACGAACTCATGGGGCGACTGGGCTACGAACGCTACGTGTCGCAGGGGGGCGACTGGGGATCGGTCGTCGCCGACGCCATGGGGCGTCAGGCACCGGCGGGACTTCTCGGGATACACGTCAGCATGCCGGCGACGGTCCCGGGCGATCTCGCGACCGCCATCCAGGTGGGCGAGCCGGCGCCCGCGGGACTGTCCGGCAAGGAGAAGGCCGCCTTCGAGAGGCTCAGTACGTTCTTCGGCAAGAACGGTGCCTATGGCGTCCTGATGCAGACCCGTCCGCAGACCGTGGGTTACGCCCTGACGGACTCTCCGGCGGGACTCGCCGCCTGGATGTACGACAAGTTCGCCCAGTGGACGTACAGCGGCGGCGAGCCCGAGCGGTCACTCACCAAGGACGAGATGCTCGACGACATCTCGCTCTACTGGCTGACGAACAGTGCCGTGTCCTCCGCGCAGCTCTACTGGGAGAACAACAACAACAATTTCAGCTCGGCGGCCCAGAAGACGGACGAGATATCGCTTCCCGTCGCGGTGACGGTGTTTCCCGGCGAGATCTACCAGGCACCGAAGAGTTGGACCGAGCAGAGCTATCGCAATCTCGTCTACTTCAACGAGGTCGACAAGGGCGGACACTTCGCGGCGTGGGAGGAACCGGAACTCTTCGCGAAGGAGATCCGGGCGGCTTTCGCCCCGCTCCGTCAGGGGATGTGAGTGGTGGGCCGGCGCTTGCGCCGGCCCACCACGTGGTCCTTGCTACCGCGACGGCGTGCTACAGAGCCGCGCAGTCACCGCCCTTGGGGCCGTCCACCGTGTTCGGAGCGCCGAAGTCCTTGACCGCCGCGCTGTTGCCCGTGCAGTTCAGGGATTCGGTGATCCGGCTGCCGACCAGGATCGGACCGTACGCGCCGGCCAGCCGGCTGAACCGCTCGTTGGCGGTCGCCTGGACGTTGTCCGACAGGGTGAGCGAGCCGTTGACCCGGCTGCCGGCGATCGTCACGTCCCGGGCGGTGCCGGTGATCTTGGCTCCCCCGTTCACCGTGCTGCCGAAGAGCTGCACCGCCTGGGCGCCGGCCGCCGTCAGACCGCCGTTGATCGAGCTGTCGCTGACCACCAGCGAGGCACCGGCCCGGACCGTGACGCCACCGTTGACCTGGGCGCCCTTGAGGCACGTGACGCCCTCGCTGACCACCAGCTTGGGCTGCTTGCCGGTCAACGTGGTGGTGCAGTCCGGCGACGAGCCCGGCAGCACGGTGGCCTGGTAGGCGCTCGGCACACCGACGTTGCCGGCCGCGTCGATCGCCCGGTGCTCCACCAGGTGGGTGCCGAAGCCCGGCACGAACCCGCCGCTCGGGTGGTTGTCCGGCAGGGTCTGCTCGAAGGTCGCCTTCGACAGGCCACCGGTGCCGAGGTTGCCGTAGGTCAGCGCCTTCACGTTCGTGCCCGAGTGGCGGAACTGGAACGGCGATTCGGGCATCGGCTGCTCGGGGAACCCGAAGTAGTGGAACCAGCCCTGCTTGTTCAGCCGGAGCTGGCCGACGACGTACCGGTCCTCGTCGTACCCGGTGCGGTCGTCCTGCGGGTCCAGCCACATGTCCCACCCGTTGAAGTACACCGGGTGCTCCGTGCTGCCGGCGAGCCGGGTCAGCGGCTCGGACAGGGTACGCGGCGCGGTCGGCAGGGCGTTGTCGACCGTCCACTCGATCCGGTCGGAGACGCCACCCGGATCCGCCGGGTCGGTCACCGTCGCGACCAGCTGGTAGGTGCCCGCCGCCAGGTTCAGCGCGCCGAGGTCGAGGCTGCGGCTGTTGTGCGGGTTCGGCAGTGCGGTGCCGTCGAGCGACCAGGTCACCTTGACGATCCGGTCGGTCGGGTGGTTGGTCCGCACGAAGACGACCTCGTCACCGGCGACCGGCTGGCTGTTCATCGTGGCACCGGTGATGGTCGCCTCGGGCGCCGACGGCGTCGCCTTCGTGTCGCCCACCGTCCACTGCCGGGTCTGCACGAACCGGGGCCCGTTGAAGCCGGAGTTCGTGGCGGTGTTGTTGGTCGACGGGTTACGGACCCAGTCGATGCCGTCCGGGCCGACCGGGTCACGCACCTCGACGTGCACCACGGTCCCGGCGGGCAGGTCCAGCTCGCCGAGGTCGACGTCGCGGGCGTTGTTCGTGTCGAGCACGGTGCCGTCCGGGCCACCGACGCGCCAGGTGACCTCCAGCTCGTGGTAGCGCGGCTGCCCGCTCTCCACCCACAGCACGCTGTCGGAGGCCACCGTGCCCGCCGGGGTGTGCCGGACGTTCATCTGCCCGGAGTTCCGCATACCGGTCACCCGGGCGACCATGTGTTCGAGGCCGACCTGGTCGAAGTCGAACCCGATCCAGCGCATCATCGAGTGCTCGCTCGGCCGGCGCTGGCCGCAGGGGTACGTGCCGCCGCCCTCGTGCGCCCCGATGATGCCGCCGGACAGGCTCTCCTCGCCGACCCAACGCCACCACTTGTGCTGTTCCTCGACCAGCTGCTCCGCGCTGCGGATGGTGTGGTGGAAGCTGCCGGGCTCGCCGCCGGTGTAGCAGGCCCGCACCACGTCCCGGGAGGAGTACGGGTACTCGTCGGCCAGGGTGCCGAGCGAGTGGCCGATCTCGTGCAGCGAGATCAGCGGACCCTGCGGGGAGCCGCCGGAGGTCGTCGCGTTCGTGCCGCCGATACCGCCGTACGTGAACGTGTTGAAGATCGCCAGGGTCTGCACGTTCTGGGAGGTACGGGGAATACCCAGCACCGGCGCCACGTACGTGTCGATGATCCGGTTGTGCGCCTGCGAACCGGTCTCACAGGGGTTGACCCCAGCCGGGTAGTACGCGGCGAAGTTCGCACAGTTCACCGGCGCACCGCCGTAGACGGTGCCCCGCGACAGCGGGTCGTTACAGCCGTCCTGGTAGATCATCCGCAGCGCGGTGTTCTTGGCGTTGATCGGCCCTTCCCGCTGGCCGGTGTCCCGGATCGTGCCGTCCGGATGGCGTACCCGGCCGTCCGGGTCGCATCGGACGCCGTAGTCGATCGAGGCGATCTCCACCGCGTACACGTTCATGTAGTTGCGGTAGGTGCGGAACGGCTCCGTGGCCCACATGACCGCCAGGTTGCGGTCCACGTCCTCGAGGAAGACCTTCTGCTGGTCCCACTGGTAGCCGTCACCGAGGATGATCAGATTCAGCCGCTCGGCCGCCGGGCCGGTGATCTGGATCGGATGCACCTTCGGGTTGGGCAACGGCATCGGCGGGCCGTCCGCCTCGGCGCCGCTCGCCGGGCCCATGGTCACGCTCAACATACCGGCGACCAAGGCAGCCGCCGCGAGCATCGCAACCTTGACTCTCATTGGCTTCTCACCTCATTTCCATTCGCCGGCAGTGCCTCTCGCCGGCATCGAGCGACAGCATCAGAAAACCTGAACCGGAAGCTTCCGCGGTCACCGGACGGCCGACCTGGCACCGTGCGGCGGCCGCGGAAGCTCCCCGTACCACCTCGTTACTTGCCGACGCCCGACCTGGCGGCCGCCGACACGATGGAACCGCGCTGGTTCGGCTTGAGCACGCCGGCCGCGATCAGCTGGTCCACCACCTCGTTGACGTGCGTCACGAACTGGCCGTGGTTCGGCCACTGCTCGCCGTCGAGGATGTGGTCGTTGATGGTGCAGTTGCCGGCGAGCGAGCGGTTGGCCACACCACTGTTGACGCCGCCGATCACCACGGTCGCCCGGGTGTCGGTGGTGGCGCAGATCGGCATCGCCAGCGGACCGCCGACCACGGGCAGCCGCAGGGTCGTGGCGGCCAGGTCCACGTTGAGCACCGTGCCGGGGGCGGGCTGCAGGGTGAACTCACGGTCGGTCGAGAAGACCATCAGACCGATCCGGTACCCGGCCGGGATGACCTGGTCGTCCGGCTGCAACGGCACGGTGACGTCGACGAACTCGCCCGGCACCAGGGGCTCGCTCTGGGTGAGCGAGTTGCGGTTCTGCGGGTCGGCCCAGCCGCGGGTGATGATGCTGGTCGTGCTGCCCTGGGTGCTCGACGTGCAGCCCGAGGCGCTGGTCCACGGCAGCCGCACCAGGGCCACCGACAGGTTGGCCGCCGCCTTGCTCGCGCTCATCCGCAGCGTCACCGTCGCCGAGCCGGAGATGTGCACCGGTGCGGTGAGTTCCGGCGTCACGTAGAGCAGCCGTTGGTCGGACACCGTGGTGGCCAGCGTGCCGGCGTTGCAGGCGGTGTTGCCGGCGTCGACCAGCGACTCGACGCCCGTGCCGGGTCGGGCCAGCGGGGTCAGCCCGCCGGTGGTGTCGCCGCCGGGCTTGAGGACCATGGTGACCGGCTTCGCGGCCGGGTTCGGGTAGTCCGCGTACGGGGTGAGCTGGCTGGCGCCGATCTCGTTCCGGGTCACCCAGGCCCGCGCGTCGTTCTCGACACCGTTGTCGATGCCGTACAGGTAGCGGCTGAACCACCGGTTGCGCATGTCCAGCGGCGGAGCGCCACCGTGCCCACCCTGGTGGAAGTACATCTGCACCGGCGTGCCCTGCTTCTTCAGCGCCTCGGTGATCCGCACGCTGTGCTCGGGCATCACGTTCCAGTCGTTGAACGCGTGCGCCATCAGGGTGGCCGCCTTGACGCCGCCGACGGCGTGCAGGTAGTCCCGGCCGGCCCAGAAGTCGTTGTAGTCGCCGTTCTTCCGGTCCTGGAACCGGTTCAACTCGTTGACCCGAACCTGCTCGATGCAGTACGCCCGGCGGTCGGGGAAGCCGCTGTGGATGTAGTCGAACAAGTAGTCGATGTCCTCACCGACCCAGCCTCCGGGGTTCCGGACCAGGCCGTTGGAACGGTAGTAGTGGTAGTACGAGGTGTTCGGCGCGATCGGAATGATCGCCTCCAGCCCGTCGACACCGGTGGTGGCGGCGGCCAGCGGCAGAGTGCCGTTGTACGACGTACCGGTCATGCCGACCTTGCCGGTCGACCAGCTGGTCGCCGAGACCTCCACGTCGCCGTCGACGCTGGTGTAGCCCTTCGCCCGGCCGTTCAACCAGTCGACCACCGCCTTCGGGGCCAGCGACTCGTTGCTGCCACCGACCGTCGGGCAGCCCTGCGACAGGCCGGTACCCGGGGAGTCGGAGTGCACCACGGCGAACCCGCGCGGCACCCAGGTGCTGACCTCACTCGTGGACACCGAGGTCCGGGTCGGCCGGTGGGCGACCGCCGGCGGTGAGATCCGAGCCGGCGGCTCCTCACCGAGTTCGTGTCGCACATTCCAGAAGTACTGCGACTGGGTGGACGCCGTGCCGGCGTAGTAGGGGCTGGTCTCGTAGACGACCGGCACCTTCAACCCGTCGGCGGTCTGCCCCGGCCTGGTGACATCCACGTGCATCCGGTCGAGCTTGCCGTCGCCGTCGGAGTCGAACTCGCTCTCCACCCACAGCTGCTGGCGGATCCAGCTGCTGGAGTTCGCGAACTCAGGGACGATCTGGGCCTGACCGTCGACAAAGACCGGCCCGACCCCGTCCGGGCTGGCAGCCGCGGGTCCGGCAACACCTAAGGAAAGCACCAACGCAGCCGCACAGGGCACCGCCACCAGGGCGGCGACCCGTCGACGCACGCTTCGTCGCGCCATCGTGAGCCCCTTCCGTCGTTATCCGGGCCCGCCCGAATAACGGCGAATGGCCCGACACAGTCGGTGCCGCGACCCGACTGCTGTCCACGTGAATCACCGACCCGTTTTTTGGTCACCCGACCGTAACTGCCAGCTCAGAACGGAGGCACCAGACACCTGACGGATTCTGTGGGTGCGCGGCCATGCAAACGTCGCAACGACGCGGTCATCCCTGACAGCGCCGCTGCCGGCGACGATCTTCCGCGGTTCAGACGGCGACCAGTGAAGCGGCGCGCCGGTCCAGTTCGCCGTGGTCCACCTTGCCGTTCGGCAGTACCGGCAGGCTCGACACGGCCTCGAACCGGACCGGCAGCGCCGCGGCCGGCAATCGGGTGAGCATGAACGCCCGGATCCGGGGCACGTCCGGGACCGTGCCCGTCGGCACCACGAACCCGACCACCCGGTGCCGGGCGCCTTTGGTCACCACGCCCACCGCCGCGGCGGCTACCCCGGCGGCGGCCGTCAGCACATGCTCGATCTCCCCCCGCTCCACCCGTACGGCACCGAGCTTGAGCTGGTCGTCGAGGCGACCGTGGAAGGTCAGCAACCCGTCGTTACCGACGGCGACGAGGTCCCCGGTGCGGTAGAGCCACTCATCGTCCACCGGGCGGAACGGGGAGCTGTCCGGGTCCGGGTCCGGTGTGGCCGGTCGGGCGACGCCTGGCCCGCCCACGTACAGCTCGCCGACCTCGCCGGGGCGCGCCGGGGCGCCGGCGGAGTCCCGTACGTACAGGCGGGCTCCGGGTATCGGGGTACCGAGCGACACCGAGATGCCGGTGACGTCGGCCGGGCCGCAAGCGTGCACGGTGCACCAGACCGTGCACTCGGTCGGTCCGTACTCGTTGTAGAGCCGGGTTCGTGGCAACGCCGCCAGATGCTCGCCCACCAACGCAGGTGGGCACGCCTCGCCGGCGACGATCGACGTCGACAGCGAACCCAGGTCCGCGGCGAGGCCCCCGCGCAGCGCGACCCGGTACAGGCTGGGCACCATGAGCAGATGGGAGGGGCGCCAGCGGCGGGCCGCACGGCCGACGGCGACCAGGTCCGCGGGGCGGCTGGCCGGGATGACCAGGTGTCCCCCACCGGCCAGGGTCCAGTAGATCCCCGCGACCGAGCTGTCGAAAGAGATCGACGAGCAGAGCAGGAACACCCGGACCGGCTCCCGGTAGTAGGCCAACCGGGCGGCCGTGGAGTACGCCAACGCCGACGCCGACACGGTCACCCCTTTCGGAACCCCGGTGGAGCCGCTGGTGAAACAGGTGTAGGCGGCCTCACCACGACCGCTCGCCGGCGCCGCACCGGCCGCTGCCGGCTCCGTGAGCGAATCCGCCGGCCGGTGCGTGAGCTGCTCCATCTCCACCACGGACAGACCGTCCAGGGCGAGCGGTAGTCCCGGCTCGGTCACCGCCACCCGGGCTCCGGAGGCCGCCGCCATCAGCTGCTGGCGGGCCACCGGGAAGGCGGCGTCCACGGCGACGTACCGGGCACCGGCGCGTAGCGCCCCGAGCATGCCGACCACCGCCCAGCGGGACATCAGCGCGTGGACCACAACGCAGTCCCCGGGCCGTACCCCGTGCGCCCGCAGTTCCCGAGCGAGCGCGGCGGACCGGTCGGCCAGCTCGCGGTAGGTCAGCGTCGCCTCCCGGTCGCTGACCGCTGGACCGTCCGCGTCGAACCATGGCTCCAGCAGATCGAGAATGTGCGGCGGGTACGTGACCGCCGCTCCGACCAGCTGCGGTTCCCAGCCGCTCACCGGAATCCTGCCAACTGGTCGAGCCGGTGCAGGTAGCCGTTGACGCGCTCGGCCACCCAGGCACCGTCGAACAGCGTCGGGTCGTAACCGACCTGACCGGTGACCGGGCCCGCGCCGACGAGCCGCCACCGCAGCGCCGTCGGGATCAGGGGCATGGCCGACAGGGCGACGTCCAGCGGCGCCAGGTCGACGGCTGGTTCGTCCACCAATGGGCGCACCGGTGGCGGTGGTACGTACTGGAAGAACGGCAGTACCCGGTCCCGGCTGGTCAGCGCCGCAGCGAGTTCCGGCGTCTGCCGCACCACTGGCATCAGGGGGATGTCGTTGACGTACGCCTCCCGGCAGGTGGCGTCGACCCTGCGCAGCAGCTCCTCCGCGGTCGGGTCACCGGAGAGGTCCAACCGCATCGAGAGCATGTTGAACAGGCACCCGACGGTCTCCCACTCCGACGGGATGCGCCCGGGGGTGAGCACCGGCACCACCGCCGCACCGTCGGTGCCCGCGAAGAACTCGGCGACGAAGGCGGTGAACAGCACGGTGAACGGTGTGGTTCGCCGGCGCCGGGCGGCGTCCGCGACACGCCGCCAGAGATCCTCGTCGACGGCGAACGACGCGGTGGCCGTCCTCTCCGTCGGCCCCTGGCCCGGGGCACCCGACCGCCGGGCGCTGGCGAGGGGCACCACCGGCAGGCCCAGTTCCGTGACGCCGCGCAGACGGTCGCGCCAGTACGGGACCAGCCGGCGGATGCGCGCCTGCCACTGGGCGGAACGGTCGTCGGCGGCGATGTCGACGTACTGCATGACGGCGCCGTCCAGCGGGTCGACCCCACGTACCCGGCGGGTGTAGGCCGCGACCAGGTCGCGGGCCAGCACCGACAACGACCACTCGTCGACCGCGACCCGGTGGCCGACGAGCACCAGCAGCCCGTCGCGCTCCGAGTACCGTCCCAGGTACGCCCACAGCCGGGGCACCGCGTCGCTCGGATGCTCCAGCCGGCCGATCGACGCCATGAACCGCTCCGGCGGGTCGTCGGTGTCGAGGTCGGTCACCGTGAGCGTGGCCGGCTCCGGGGGCTGGACCCGCTGGTACCGCCGGGTGCTGTCGGCGACGACGACGGTCCGCAGCGCCCCGTGCCGGGCGACGACATCGCCGAGCGCGGCGCGCAGCACGGTGGTGTCCACCGGGCCGGTGACCCGGTGGGCCGCCGACAGCACCGACCGGGGGCCGGATACCCGCCCCGGGCTCCAGCGCTCCAACTCGTCGAGCAGTTCCTGGGCGTAGGTCAGCGGCGATCCGGACACTTCGGTCACAGTCAACTGTCGTCCCTCCGACGGGGCCACCCGACCAGGGGAAGCCGCTGGTAACCGCTGAGAAAGGTCGACCGCACCCGCACGGGTTCGCCATCCGGCGTCAGCGATTCGAAGGTGGCGAACAGTTCGGCGAAGAACAACCGCAGCGCCAGCCGGGCCAGGTGTGAGCCGATGCAGTAGTGCCGGCCGGCGCCGAACGCGAGGTGCCGGTTGGGTGCCCGCCGTACGTCGAACTCGTCGGGGTGGGCGAACACCGCCGGGTCGCGGTTCGCCGATCCCAACCAGGCGACGACGGCCTCACCGGCGGCGACGGTCACCCCGGACAGGTCGACCGGGCGGCGGGCCACCCGCATGAAGTGGCTGGCCGGCGAGGCCCAGCGCAACGCCTCCTCGACGCCGCTGGTGAGCAGGTCGGGCCGGTGCGCCCAGCGGGCGTACCGGTCGGTTCCGGCGAGGTGCGCGAGTGCCGCCGCCGGCACGTGCGGGAGCGTGACACTGGCGCCCAGCAGCAGGCTGTAACAGTTGGACACCACCGATCCCCGCCCCAGCGGCTCCCCGTCGACCTCCATCCTGAGCAGCAGGCTCACCAGGTCCTCGCCGCCGCGGCGGGCCCGCTGCCGGGCGAGGTCGGTGAAGTAGGCGAACAGCTCGCGGTGGCCGCGCCGCAGGGTCGCCTCGGCGCCCTCGGGGAGCTGGTAGGCCGGGTCGTCCTCGGCGGTACACATGCCGGCCAGCCGGGTCAGGTCCGGCCAGTCCGCGACGGGGACTCCGAGCAGCGGCCCCACCACCACCAGCGGCAGTCCGGCGAGCACCGTCGCGGCGTCGAACGACCCGCCCGCGGCGTGGTCGGCTAGCAGCGCGCGCACCCCGGCCGTTACGTCCTGGACGTACCGGCGGGCGGACGAGGCGCTCATCGCGCGCTGCACCGGCAGCCGCATCCGGTCGTGCCGGGGCGGATCGGTGGCCGCCATCTGCTGGCCGGCGGCGGGATCGCGGCGGCCCAGCAGGTTGAGCAGGGTGCCCCGCTCGGAGGTGAAACAAACGTGGTCGGCGAGCACCCGGTTTACGTCCTCGTACCTGGTGACCGACCAGAATCCGCGCGCCGTGCCGGCGTCCGCCACGGGTTGCCAGTGCACCGGCCGATGCCGGCGGAGCTGATCCCACACCGCGTACCGCCGATCGCTGGCCAGCAGCGCCGGGTCGGCGAGGTCGACCCGCGACAGCTCCCCCGGGTCGAGGTGCGCCGGGCCGGGCGGCGCGGCGCCGCCGGGCGCGGATCGGGGGCTCACTCCCCACCCGCCGGGAGCGCCGGCACCATGGCGCCCACAGCGGACGGCGCCGGCGGGTGGCCCATGGTGGACACCGGTGCCGGCATTCCCGCCGGGAACGGCGGCAGCAGGTCCCGTACGGTGGCGGCCAGCTCGGCAACGGTGGGTGCGATGAACAGGGTGGCCGCGTCCGCCTCGACGCCGAGCGCCCGGTCGATGTCCAGTTGCAGCTCAGCGGCGAGCAGGGAGTCCCCGCCGAGCTGGAAGAAGTCATCGTGCCGGCCGATCGGGCTGACACCGAGCCGGGCCTCCCAGAGCTGCGCCAGCCGGTGCTCCAGCTCGCTGTCCGGTGGAACGTACGGCGACGGCATGCCGAGTTGGTCTCGGGGCACAGCGGTGGTCACGGACACCTCCGGGAAAGAGTCAGGCGCCGCCAGGCACCAGGGTCGGCAGCGCCGACGGTGACCTCGACATGCAAACCCCGCTCGGCCCAGGGGCGCCAGGGGAGCCGGCGTTCGGCCTTGTTCGGAACAGATCTGAACGTGTCCGCGCAGGCACCGCGGTGTCGTCCGGTCCGCGGCGTGATGGAGTACCTGCGCCGGAGACGCCAGCTCACCGAGGGGGCCACGACCATGGGGCAGGCCGCGACCTACCGACAGGTGTTCGCGGTACGCGAGTACCGGCACCTGTTCGGTGCGTACGTGCTGTCACTCGTGGGTGATCAACTGACCGCGGTCACCGTGTCATTCATCGTCTACTCCACGACCGGGTCGGCGCTTTTGGCCGCGGCCGCTTTCGCCAGCTCGTACCTGGCCTGGTTGGTCGGCGGACCGCTGCTTTCCGGGTTCGCCGACCGGTTTCCGCGTCGGCGCGTCATGGTGGTGTGTGACCTCGCGCGGGCGGTGGTCATCCCGCTGCTGGCGCTGCCGATGCTGCCGCCCGGCGCGGTGGTGGCGCTGGCCTTCGCCGTGAACCTGCTTCGTCCGCCGTTCGTCGCGGCCCGGGCCGCGCTGATGCCGGAGCTGCTCGACGGTGACCGCTACCCGGTCGCCAACGGCCTGGACAACATCGCCGCACAGGTCGCCCAGGTCGGTGGCTTCGCCATCGGGGGCGCGCTCGTCACGCTGCTGACCCCACAGGGCGCCGTTCTGGTGGACGCCGGCACGTTCGTGCTCTCCGCCGTACTCCTGCTGCGCGGCGTGCCCGCGTCGCCGGCGCCCGCGCCGCGTCGCCGTGCCGAGCAGGACGGGTTCGCCGCCGCCATGCGGCTGGTGCTGACCGACCGGGCGCTGCGCGCGTACTTGCTGTTGCTCTGGATCGCCGGCACGTTCGCCTGCGCCGCGGAGGGGCTCGCCGTTCCGCTCGCCGCCCAGTACGGTGGCGGGCCGGCCATGGTCGGGCTGCTGCTGGCCAGCGCCCCACTTGGCATGACGGTCGGCGGCATCGCCGTCACCCGGTTCTGCCCGCCCGAGGTACGGGCCCGGCTGATCCCGTTGCTCGCTGTGCTCTCGGTTCTGGTGCTGGTCGCCGTGGGCACCGCGCCACCGCCGCCGGTCCTGATGGGTCTGCTCGTGCTGTCCGGGCTTGGTACGGCGTTCGCCGTCCCGCTCAACTCGATGTTCGGTCGAGCGGTTCCGGCCGCGTACCGCGGTCGAGCGTTCGGAGCCGCCCTGACCGGCCTCGCCGGACTGCAGGGTCTCGGGATGGTTTCGGCCGGCGCGGCCGCGGACCACTGGCGGGCCACCACCGTGGTCGGTGCCACCGGGCTGCTCGGTACCGTGGCGGTCCTCGCCGCGCTGGCGTTGTGGCCGGCGGCGACCGGTTCACTGCGGCGCACCGGGGCGGCGCGCGACCGGTGGCGGTCCGTCAGCCGCCGGTTGCTGGTCGCCGGCCACGAACAACCCCGAACGGTCCCGAACGCGCCGGGTCCTTCCCGCCCGGAGTCCCCGGTCGATACACCTTAGATCGTTCGCGGCCCACCACGGGTCGCCCGACGGAAAGGAGTGCCCGATGAGCCGCAAGACCACCCGCGGGATCAGCTGGACCTGATCGGCAGGGGGCCGGCGTCCGGCCCGCGCCGGTGCCCCGCCGTCCTCGGTGGGGCACCGGCATCCACGCCCCGGCCCGTGACACCACGAAAGGCAGTGCTGCGATGACTGATCTTCGACGGATCTCCGTGTCCGGGGCCGTCAGCGGCGCCGCCCCGTTGACCTGGGGGCAGCGTGCGATCCTGCGGTCGGTGGAGTGGGTGCGCGAAGACATCGGCTACTTCAACATGGGCTACCGGATGGCGATACCGGCTGGAGTTGGTGTCGACGGCGTCGTTGCCGCGCTCCGGACCGTACTGGCGCGCCACGCGGCGCTGCGTACCCGCTTTGTTCGAACCGACGGCGAGGTACGCCAGATGGTGGACGGTTCGGGCGCCATCCGGCTGGACGTGCACGAGGTATCCGCGGACGCGGTCGACGCCACGGTGCAGGGCCTGTACGAGCACCGCCGGTCGGTCAAGCTCCGGCCGGAATACGACTGGCCGCTACGGGCACAGCTGGTGACGGCTCCCGGCGGCCCCGCCACGCTTCTGCTGGTGCTCAGCCATCTCGCCGTGGACGGCACCGGAGCGCTGCTGCTGGTCGCCGAACTCGAGCGGGTGCTCGGCGGCGGCGAGGTCGCCGACGAGCCGGTCGGCCCGCTGGACATCGCGGCGGACGAGGCGACGGCGCCGTTGCTGCAACGCCACGCACGCGCGCTGGAGCACTGGCGGCTCGCCCTGACCGACGCGCCAGCGACGCTGTTCGACTATCCTGCCGTCCCCGCCGCACAGCCGCGGTTCCGGGCGCTGACGATGGCATCGAGAGCGGTGACCCTGGCCGCCGACCAGATCGCCGTGCGGCGGCGGGTCACCAGCTCGGCCGTCCTGTGCGCGGCGGCCGCGTGCGTGCTCGGCCAGGTGACCGGCCACCCGGACCTCGCGATGCAGATCATCGTGCACAACCGGTTCGACGCCCGGCGGCGCCGGGTCATCGGCACGTTCGCGCAGAACGGGCTGCTCCGGGTGGATCTCACCGGCCGGTCGTTCGACGAGGCGGCGAGCGCGATGCTGGGCGCGATGCTCACCGCGTACCAGACCGGGTACTACGAGCCGGACGAGATGCGCCGGCTACACGCGGACCTGGCCCGGGAACGGGGTGCGGAGATCGACCTCAGCGCCTACTTCAACGACATCCGGCCCGCCGACCACCGGCCGGCGGCGGCGGGGACGACGGTGACCGCGGAGCAGCTCACCGCGCTCTGTCGGGAAACCACCATCGTCGAGGACGGGGGCTGGCCCCGAGTGGACGCGACCTACTTCGTCACGACGGGCGTGGCGGGCTCGGCCACCACCGTTCAGCTGCTCGCCGACACCACGTTCGTGCCGCTGCCCGAGATGTCGCGTGCGCTGGCCGGGATGGAGCGCCTGCTGGTCCGCGCGGCCACGGACCAGGTATCCGCGGACAGCATCGGGCCGGTCACCGAGGTGCGGCCGGTGCGGCACGACAATGCACCGCCGCAGCCGTCCGGACACCCGGTGTCCACCGACCGGCGCTGACCGCCGACGGCCGGGCCATCACCGGTAGGCGCGGGCCTGCAGGCGGAACAGTTCGGCGTAGAGCCCGTCCCGCGCCATGAGCTGCCCATGGTCGCCCAGCTCGACCACCCGCCCGTGGTCCAGCACGATGATCAGGTCCGCCTCGCGCACCGTCGAGAGCCGGTGCGACACGAACAGGGTCACCGCACCAGCCTCCTCCCGGGCCGAACGCGCGACCCGCTTGAACCGCTGGAACAGGGCGTGCTCCGCCCGTGCGTCCAGGGCGGCGGCCGGTTCGTCGAGCGCCACCAGCAGCGGGCGCGGCCGCATGAAGGCGCGGGCCAGTCCGAGCCGCTGCCACTGTCCGCCGGACAACTCCGCCCCGTCGCCGTAGTCCCGGCCCAGCAGTCCGTCCAGGCCGCCGGGCACCCGCTGGGTGACCGCCTCGGCGCCCGCGGCGGAGATCGCGACGGAGATCGCGGTGTCGTCGCCGATCGACGGAAGGTGGCCGACGCCGACGTTCTCCCGCAGGGTCAACTGCAGCCGCGCGAAGTCCTGGAAGAGGGTCGACATCCGCGACCGCCACTGCTCGGCGGCGGCGCCGGTCAACTCGACGTCGTCGACGAGGAGCCGGCCCGCGCTCGGTTGGTAGAACCCGCACAGCAGCTTGACCAGCGTGGACTTGCCCGCGCCGTTCTCACCGACCACGGCGACGGTCGCGCCGGCGGGGATGGTGAGGGTGACGTCGCGCAGCGCCGGCGCCGCGTTCTCGGCATAACGCACGGTGACGCCAAGCAGTCGGACTCCGGTGACCAGGCGGTCGGGCAGGCCGCCACCGGGCGGCCGCGAAGCCGGTACGGCGGTTCGGGGCCCGGTGCCGCGCCGTGCGACCAATCGACGCATGATCGACGCGGGCGCGGCCGGTGCGGGCACGGTCGGCATGGGCGGCACGGTCGGCGTGGGCGCGTTCGGCGGCGAGTCGACTGCCGCTCGGCGGCGCAGCCAATCCAGCCGCCGCACGGTGTGGCCGGCGGCCTGCAACGTCCCCAGTAGGCCCAGCGCGCCGGCGACCTGCGTGGAGACCTGCACCGCCAGGGTGACCAGCAGTACGACGTCACCGATGCTGGCATCCCCGCGCTCCGCCCGCTGCACCACGATCAGCAGGGTGCCGCCGTACGCGCAACCGAAGATCACCTGCCCGAGCGCACGCAGTCCCGCCGCCGCGTGGTGCGCGCGGCCGAGCACCGAGGTGGTCGCCGCCCAGTCCGCGTCCTGCCGGGCCAGCAGGAACTCATCGGCTCCGGTCAGCCGGATCTCCTTCACAGCGTCGGCCGAAGCGGCAAGATCCATCAGATGCACGGTGGTCCGGATCCGCCGCGCCTGGCTACGGCGAGCCCGATCGACCAGATCCTGGGCGTGCCGGGACAACAGCACCGGCGGTAGCGCCGCCGCCGGCAGCAGCGCCAGCCACGGATCCACGAACGCGAGGACAATGGTGGTCACGGTCAGCTGCACTCCGATGCCGAGCAACTGGAGTACGGCTTCCAGCGCCGGCCGCGTCTGGTGGACGTCCTGGCGTAGGAGGGTGAGCGCGTCGACGAAGCCGGGATCGTCGAAGTGGCGCAGGCCGGCCCCACCATGGGCGATGTCCAGCAGGTCCCGGTCGATCGCCGACTCCTGCCGTTCACCCAGCTCGTGGTGGTAGAGGTGGGCGAAGTGGCCCATCATCAGCTCGCACACCAGCAGCACGGCCAGTGCGACGGCGAGCCAGGTGGTCGTACCCGCGGCTCCGGCGATCGCCGCGTCCGTCAACTGCCCGAGCAGCACGCCGATGAAGGGTGTGGCCAGGTAGCCCAGCAGCATCAGCGTGCCGGCCACGGCCAGGCGGGCCGGGTCGGTACGGACCGCGAGGGCGAGCAGGTAGCGGACTGCCCGCAGCGGTCCGGTCACCGATCCACCTCCACCGTGCCCGGCCCGCCGCGGTCGGTGGAGCGCCGGGCACCAACGGATCGGTACGGTTCGGCACCGCCGCCGGCGAGATCGACGAAATGGCGGGCCTGCAGGGCAAACATCTCCGCGTAACGGCCGCCGGAGGCGAGGAGACCGTCGTGGTCGCCATACTCCACCACCCGCCCCCGCTCCAGCACCGCGATGTGGTCGGCCCGGCGGACCGTCGAGAATCGGTGCGAGATCACCAGGCTGGTGAGGCCGGCGGTGGTCTCCAGGAAACGGTGGTAGAAGTCGGCTTCGGCCCGCACGTCGAGGTGTGCGGTCGGCTCGTCCAGTACGAGCACCGAGGCGCCCGCCCGGACCGCGAACAGCGCTCGTGCCAGCGCGACCCGTTGCCACTGACCGCCGGAGAGGTCCTGGCCGCCGGTGTGGCGTGAGTACAGCGGCGTCGCCAGGCCCGCCGGCAGGTCGTCGAGGACGTCCAGCACGCTCGCCTGACGCGCGGCGTCGCGCACCGCCGCGAGGTCGCCGCGGCGCCCGGGCGCCCCGAGTCCGATGTTCTCCGCCGCGGTGAGTTCGTACCGGATGAAGTTCTGGAAGATGACCGCGAGTTGTCGGTGCCAGCTGTCGCCGTCGAGTTCCCGCAGATCCCGACCGTCGATGCTGATCGTGCCCTGGTCCGGGCGGTAGAACCCGGCCAGTAGCTTGACCAGCGTCGTCTTGCCGGCGCCGTTGAGCCCGACCAAGGCGGTGGAGCGGCCGGCCGGCAGGGTCAGATCGAGTCCGGCGAAGACCGGGCTGCCGCCGGGGTAGGCGAAGTGGACATCCTGAAACCGGATTTCACCGCGGGGGGAGGCCGCCACGGGCCGGGCAACCAGCTGCGTCCGGGCCGCCACACCCGCCCCGGCAACCGGATCGGTCCCCGCGCCCGGCGGTGAGACCCGCTCCACTCGTGCCTCGAGGTCGGCGAGCGCACGGTATGCCTGAACCCCGAACTGGGTCTGCACATCCGACTCCGGGAAGTAGACACCGAACCGGATCGGGATGAGCACCGCCTGCGCGCCGATGGCGAGTTGGAGCACGGTGAGGGTGCCTCCCGCGCCGGCTCGCGCCAGTTCGACCAGGGCGTACGCGGCCCCCGCCAGGCCGACCGCGGCGTAGCCGAGAAACGGTGCGGCCAACAGCCGACGCCGTCCCGCCCAGAGCGGGCCGAGGTACTCCTCGCTGGCCTGCCGGTGCCGCTCGCTGAGCCACCCGCGCAGGCCCAGCACCCGGATCTCCTTCGCCGCCTCCGGACCGGCCGCGAGACGGCGCAGGTACAACACCCGACGCCGGGCGCCGGCCAGCCCGTCCCAGAGCGCCGCGAACCGGCCCAGCGAGCCGCGCTGCCCGAAGCGGACGACCAGCGCGCTCACCCCCACGGCCACCGCCGCCGGGGCACCGAGCACGACGGCGACGAGTACGACCGCACCGACGAGCTGGCTGTAGCGGGCCACCAACGCCAACGCGCCGGCCACCGCCCGCCCCGGCGTGGGCAGGTCACCATCGAACGCCGCCCGGATGTCCGCCAGCTTGTCGAGCGTCCCCGGATCTTCCAGGGCGGGTATCGGTGCCCGCCGGAACGACACGGCGAGCAGCCGGTGGAGGCAGCGGCGGTCGACGCGGCGAGCGATCGCCTCCCCCAGCGCCGGCTGGAACGGCGCCAATACCTGTTGGACGAGGAAGCAGCCGAAGGCGGCCGCCAGCAGCGGCAGCTCGTCGCCGCCCGAGGCAAGCCGGTCCAGCATGACGCTCATCCCGACGAGGAAGCCCAACGGCAGCACACCGATGGACACGTTGAGCACCCCGGCGGCCACCGCGAGCGGGCCCGCGTACCGCAGCAGCCGGGCGACGGCCAACCACCGTTCGTGACTTCGCACCGATCCACCCGTGTTCCACAGCAGACATGACGACGCGGAAAGCTTCACAGCTCCGGCGGCGGGACAGGCGGTCGTCGCCGTTCGGGCCTGTTCGAATCCGTTCGTCGGTCACGGGCGCGGACCCGGTCCGCACGGCACCACACCGTGCCGTACGGGTTCGCATCGGCGGGTTATTGTGATGGCGGTCGAAGTCTGGTGGGTTCACCACGCGCGACTGAACGGGGCTGAATGGAGCACATCGCAGATTCCGACATCGACCTCACGACCGCCACGGACGCGGCGCAGTTCGTGGCACTGCTGCGGCGGCTTCGCGACCAGTCGGGCCTTCCGTACCGGCTGATCGCGCGGCGCGCCGAGACCAACGGCGACGTGCTTCCCGCCAGCACGCTAGCCACGATGCTCGGCCGCTCGACGCTACCCCGCCGAGATCTGGTCCTCGCGCTGCTCCGGGCATGCAACGTGCCGTTCGCCCGACAAGCCCGATGGCTCGACACCTGGCGCCACCTCGCCGCCAACCGGCAACTCCCCCGGGTCGACCCGCAGGCACCGGACGGGGACCCGCCCTGGCAGCCCACGGCGGTCCACACGCCCCGGTCCCGACCCGGCGATCCAGCCGGCACCACCCAGACCATCGGCGTCCTGTCGACCGGCGGTGCCGGGCCGACCGACCCGCGGACGATCCCCGCCCGGCCGGTCCCGTTCCAGCTGCCGCCACCGTCGCCGGTGCTGGTCGGCCGCGACCACGAACTCGAGCTGGTACTGGCCGGCCTCGCCCCCGACCACGCCGTACTAACGCTGGTCGGGCCCGGCGGCATCGGCAAGTCCGCGCTCGCCCTGCACGCCGCCCACCGGGCCGCCGCACGGTTTCCGGACGGCTGTCTCTACGTCGACCTGCACGGCGCGAGTGCCGGCATCGCGCCCGCCGAACCGGCAGACGTGCTGGCGGGCTTCCTGCACGCGCTGGGCGTCCGCTCGGCGCCCTCCTCGATCGAAGAGGCGAGCGCGCTGTTCCGTACCGCCACCGCCGGTCGCTCGCTGCTCGTCGTGCTGGACAACGCGGCGTCGGCGGCGCAGGTTCGCCTGCTGCTGCCGAGCGGCGCCCGGTGCGCGACCGTGGTGACCAGCCGCTGGAAGCTCGCCGACCTGGACACCAACGCACGGATCGCGTTGCGTCCGCTACCCGGGCCCGCGGCCCGGGCGCTGCTGGTGCACCTGTGCGGGGCGGACCGGGTCGCCGCCACCCCCGCCGCGGTCGAAGCGATCATCGAGCTGTGCGGCGGGCTGCCCCTGGCGTTACGCATCGTCGGGGCGCGCGCGGCCAGCCGACCGGACAGCAGGGGGCTGGCCACCCTCGCCAGCCGGATCACCGACCACCGGCGCCACCTCGACGAACTTCAGGTCGGGGACCTGTCGGTACGGACCAGCATCCGACTGGGCTACCGCACCTTCGCCGAAGCCCCGGACGAGGAACGCCAGCAGGCGGCCCGGTTGTTCCGGCTCGCCTCGCTGCCGGACTGGACCGAGACCACCGCCGCCGGCTGTGCCGTACTGCTGGCCGCGCCGGTCGACCGGATTGAGTGGGCGCTGGAGCAGTTGCTCGACGCCCACCTGGTGGAGCCGGCCGGCGACGAGCGGTACCGGTTTCACGACAGCGTGCGGATCTTCGCTCGGGAGCAGGCCGCCGCGGCGGACCCGGCGGACGACCGGGCCGCGGCCCTGCGCCGGCTGGCCACCGCCTTCCTCGCCGCCGCGGCGACGGCCGCGGAACTACTCTTCCCGCACGACACGCTGCCCTACGACGCCCTGCGGCACCCCGACGGGGACCTGCTGCTGGGACCGGCGAGCGTGGAGCAGGCCTGGCAGTGGTTGGAGTGCGAGCGGACCAACCTGCTGATGATCGCCGGCCAGCAGCTCGACGCGGGCGACAACCTGCACCAGGTACACAGCCTCGGGCTGGTGGTCGCCAAGTACCTCGATTACGCCGGCCACTACGGCGACCAGGAACGGTTCGGGCAGTTCGCGGTCGCCGCCGCCGAGCAGCTCGGCGACCGACCTGGCACCGCGAAGGCGCTCAACATGCTGGCCATCGCCATGCTCCGGCACAACCGGCTGGCCAACGGCATCACGCTGCTGGAGCGGGCCCTGGCGACGCAGCGCGAGCTCGGCGACCAGGCGGGCACGGCGACCTGCCTGAACAACCTGGGCAACGCCTACCGGGACAGCGGCGACCTCGACACGGCGCTGCGGTATCTGCGGGAGACGCTGACCATCCGGCAGTCGCTGGGCGACCGATACAGGGTGGGCTCCACCCTGGACAACATCGGCATCGTGCTGCGCCGCCTGGGCGACATAGCCGGGGCGCTGCGGCACCACGAGGCCGGTCTGGCGATCACCCGAGAGCTCGGCGACCAGCACCGGGAAAGTCTCATGCTGACCAACCTCGCCGAGACCGAACACCTGGCCGGCTTCCACGTCGAGGCGCTGAACCACGCGCGAGCGGCGCTGCGAATGTGCCACGAGCTGGGCAACGTCCGCGGCTGTGGGCTGGCTCTGCGGTTGACGGAGAAGGCGTACGCCGGGCTGTCCGATCGCGGTCGGCCACCGGCCGCTGCGCTACTCCCGCCCGACACCGGTACGGCGACGCAGGCATCCCCCACGCCAACGCCGGCATCGACACGGCCCGGTTGAGCCGCCGAGCGGGCCGCACACACCGGCCACCGGCGGGACGTGGCGCGGGGTCGTCCGTCGCTGCTGCGTAGACTCTGGTCGGGTCGATCGCCCTGCTCACGCCCACTCCCACCGCACGCCGCGCGGCCTCGGCGTCTCCCGGCGACGGCCACGCGTCCGCTCGCCGGCGAGCCTCGGAAGGATCATGATCAAGACGTACGACGTGCCGCTGCTGGTGCTGACGGTGGCGACGGGGGCGATCGACGGTGTCAGCTATCTCGCCCTGGACCGGGTCTTCACCGGCAACATGACCGGGAACGTCCTCTTCATCGGCTTCGGTCTGGCCGGCGTCTCCGGCCTGCCGGTGCTCAACAACCTGGTGGCGCTGCTGGCCTTCATGCTCGGCGCGGTGCTGGCCGCCCGGCTGACCAGGAATGCGTCGGGGCCGGCGAAGCTGCCCCGCTCCGGTCTCGCCATCCTCGCCGGCGGCACCGCGCTGACGCTCGCCCTGGCCGGGCTCTGGCTCGGCACCGGAGCACCGGGCGAGGCCGCGATGCTGGTCACGACCGGACTGCTGGCCCTGGTGCTCGGCGCCCAGGCCGCAGCGGTCAAGCACATCGGCATCCGGGACCTCTCCACGGTGGTGGTGACGATGACGATCGTGAACCTGTCCACCGACAGCCGGGCCGCCGGCGGCGCCGGAGCGGCGTGGCTGCGGCGATTCGGGGCGATCGTCGCGATGGGGCTCGGTGCCCTGGCCGCCGCGATCCTGACCTTGCGGGTCGACGGCTCGGTCGCACTGCTCATGGCCGGCGTGGTGATGGCGGTCGGTACGGCGATGGTCGCGGCGGTCCGCCGGCGGGAGGTGGCGGCCGCGGCTGCCGCGGCGGCCGGTACGGGCGCGGGCGACAGCGGCCGGGCGGCGGGAACCTGAGCCTGCCCGTGCCTGGCGGGTGCACCGTCCGCGCCGGCCCCCGGGAGGTCAGCGCAGCCGACGGCGCCCGCTGAACCAGTCCCGGGAGGCGCGGATGTTGAGGGCGCAGACCACCCAGACCAGCAGGCCCAGGCCGACGACGGTGATCGCGCCGAAGAGGCCGAGCGAAGCGGCGGCCAACAGGCCCGCCAGGGCGTACGCCGGGTAGGGCGCCCACGGGCGGCGGACGGCCAGGCTGACCGCCACCAGCGCGCACGCCGTGGCCATCACGGCGAAGAACACGGCGGCGCCGAGCGAGCCGCCCTGGGCCAGCATCCGGTGCACCGTCGCCAGGGCGAACAGCAGCGACAGCAGCGCGAAGACGAGCACGGTGACCCGTACCGGAGTGGGCATCGCGGGATACCTGAGCATCTCCCCGAAGCCGCCGCCGGGAGCGCGTACGACCATAAAGACAACGATGAACGTCGACCTTTAAGGCGGATGGAGACTGTCGCCAAGGCGACAGTTCCGGTCGCTCTAAGCTACCGGTCATGGCGAGGTACTTCGACGTGCACCCGGACAACCCGCAGCCGCGCACCGTCGGCCAGGTGGTCGACATCGTCCGCCGGGACGGGCTGATCGCCTATCCCACGGACTCGTGCTTCGCCCTCGGCAGCCAGCTCGGCAACAAGGACGGCATGGACCGGATCCGGGAGATCCGCCACCTCGACAGCGGCCACCATTTCACCCTGGTGTGCCGCGATTTCGGCCAACTCGGCCAGTTCGTGCAACTCGACAACGCGGTGTTCCGGGCGGTGAAGGCGGCCACCCCGGGCCGCTACACCTTCATCCTGCCCGCCACCAGGGAGGTGCCGCGCCGGCTGCTGCACCCACGCAAGAAGACCGTCGGGGTACGCATCCCCGCGCATCCGGTCACCCGCGCGCTGCTGGACGAGTTGGGCGAACCGTTGTTGTCCAGCACGCTCCTGCTGCCCGGCGACGACGAGCCGATGACCCAGGGCTGGGAGATCAAGGAACGCCTCGATCACGCCGTGGACGCGGTGGTCGACGCGGGTGACTGCGGCACCGAACCGACCACGGTGGTCGACTTCTCCGACGGCGAGCCGGAGATCGTCAGGATCGGCGCCGGCGACCCGGCCCGGTTCGCCTGACCGGAGTGCACCGGCGGGTCAGCGCAACAGGTGCCGGGCGAGTTCGGTCCGGTTGCGTACGCCGAGCTTGCGGTAGATGTTGCCGAGGTGGAACTCGATCGTCTTGGCCGACACCGACAGCCGCCGGGCCGCCTCCTGATTGCTGAGCCCGTCGGCGACGGCGGCCGCGACCCGGAACTCCGTCGCGGTCAGCCGGGCGGCGGGGCCCGCGCCGCCCTCGGCATCGGCCTCCGCCGGGCCGGCGGGCTCGGTCGACTCCGCCGGCGACGACCCAGCCGCCCGGACCGCGCGGCCCGGCGGCGGAGTGGCGATACCGCTCACCTCGGTGACCGATTGGAGATCGGCGGCGACGCGGGCGAGCAGGCCGGCCGCGCCGGTCGCCGCGTACTCGCTGCAGGCCAGCTCCAGTAACCGGATCGCGTCGGCGCGCCGGCCGAGGCGGGCGTGCTGGGCGCCGAGCAGCCAGGCCAGCCGGGCCCGGGACAGCCGCTCGACCGGCCGGTTGAGCCCGGAGAGTGCCCGTTCGAGCCAGGCCATCGCGACCGGGTCGGCCGGGCCGGCGATCCACGCCCGCCAGGCGGGCAGCGCCGGCGCACCCGGCCAGTCCAGCGACGGATCCTGGATCGACTCGATGACCGCCTGCGCGGCGGCGGCACGGCCAGCACAGGCGCCACCAGAAGGCACGGTACGGCGACCAGGGACAGCATCGGCTTGCGCATGGACACCTCTTCGACCGCTCGGCTCCAGCCGCCGTCGATAGTAGATGGTCGATGCGCTCAGGTCACGGTCGCGGGCTCACGCCCCCTGGCCCTGGTTCTGCATCAGGCCGCCGTCGATGAAGTAGGTCGACCCGGTGACGTACTCGGCGTCGTCACTGGCCAGGAAGACCGCCACCTTGGCGATCTCCTGCGGCTGGGCGGCCCGCTTCCAGGGGATGGTCTGCACCTGCTCCTCCAGGTACTGGGGGTCGTCGATGGCCCGCTGGTTGAACGGGGTCAGCACCATCCCCGGGCCGATGTTGTTGACGTTCATCCGCATCGGGGCGACCTCCAGGGCGAGGCTCTTGGCGAACTCGAGCAGGGCGCCCTTGCAGGTGTCGTAGTCCGCGCCGCCGGCGCGGGCGACCTCCTGGTGGATCGAGGTGATGTTGATGATCTTGCCGAATCCGCCCTGGTCGCGGCGGTGCCGCACGAACCGCCGGGAGCAGAAGAACGCACCGTAGACGTTGGTCCGGATGGCCCGGTCCCAGGTCTCGGTGTCCAGGTCCGCCACGAAGATGCCGGAGGCGTCCACCCCGGCGTTGTTCATCAGGATGTCCAGGGTGCCGAACTCGGCGAACGCCTCGTCGAACATCGCCTCGACCTGGTGCTCGACGCTGATGTCACCCTGCACCACCACGGCACGTCGACCGGCTTTCTCGATCTCGGCCTTGGTGTGGTTGGCCCCCGCGTGGTCGTGCAGGTAGTGCACCACCACGTCGGCGCCCTCCCGGCCGAACTCGATGGCGGTCGCCTGCCCGATGCCCGAGTCTGAGCCGGTGATCAGGGCGGTCCTCCCGTGCAGCCGTCCGGTCATCAGGGTGCTCCCTCCGCAGATCCTGTCCCGGCCGGGCTTACCCGCTCGTCGTGGCGCTAACCGGGACGCAGGTGGTTGCGTGACACGCCCCCGCCGCGCGGGCGGCACCGTGCTGCTACGACCCGTTGCCGCCCGCCTCGCCCTGCGCGATGGCCCAGGCCGCGTTGATGAGGCCGATGTGGGACAGCGCCTGGGGAAAGTTCCCGATGAGGCTGCCGTCGCGCCGGTCGATCTCCTCCGACAGCAGACCGAGATCATTTGCCCGGGCGGTGACCATCTCGAAGATCTGTCGGGCCCGCTCGGTCCGGCCGGCCAGCACCAGCGCTTCCACCAGCCAGTACGAGCAGATGACGAAGGCGCCCTCGTCACCCGATCCGGTCCAGCGTTGCACCAGGCCGTCCCGGACCAGGTCGCGTTCGATGGCGTCCACGGTTGCCAGGACCCGCTCGTCGTCGCCGGGGAGGAATCCGACGATCGGCATGACGAGGACACCGGCGTCCAGGTGGTCGGACCCGAAGGCGCCGGTGAACGCCCCGACCGAGGTGCTCCAGCCCGTGGTGAGGATCGCCGCACGCAGCTGCTCCATCGCCCGCGACCACCGGGGGACCTCCGCCTCGGCGTGCAACAGCGGCGCCAGCCGGATCGCCCGGTCGAGGGCCACCCAGCACATCAGCTTCGAGGTCAGGTAGTGCCGCTCGCCCTCCCGCCCCTCCCAGATGCCGGCGTCGACCTCCGGCCAGGTGTCGGCCGCCCGGTCGGCCAGTGCGCGCAGCAGGGTCGCGGCCGCGGGCGACAGGTCCCCGAGCCGCTCCCGCAGGATCCACGCGCACTCCATGACCTCGCCGAGCACGTCGAGTTGCCGCTGCCGCCAGGCGTCGTTGCCGACCCGCACCGGCCGGCTGCCCTGGTAGCCGTCGAGGTGGTCCAGAATGTGCTCGGTCAGATCGCGCTCGCCGCCCGCGCCGAGCATGATCGGCACGTGGTCCTCGGCGGTCACCGAACCCACCGACGCGGCCTTCCAGTCGAAGAAGCGGTGGGCCTCGTCGGGGCAGGCGGCGACCCACAGCGCCTTCAGGGTGAAGCTGCCGTCGCGGAGCCAGCCGAACCGGTAGTCCCAGTTCGCCGTCCCGCCGACCTCCTCCGGCAGCGAGGTGGTGGGCGCGGCGATCACCGCACCGGTGGGCTGGTAGGTCAGCGCCTGCAACACCAGCGCGCTGCGCCGGACCTCTTCCCGGTAGGGCCCCTGGTAGCCCTGATGGATACGGTCCCACGACTGCCAACCTTCGACCGTGTCCCGCAGCGCCGCACGGCCGTCGAGCAGCGCCACCGGCGCCTCGGCGGCGCTGCGGTGGTGCAGCGCGAACACCATGTCCTGGCCCTCGGTGAGCGTGAACCGCCCGGTCACCAGGCACCCGTCGACGGTCAGCTCGTGATCGCTGGTCAGCATCAGCCGGTCGGCGCCGCCGGTCAGCTCGATCCCGGTCGCCACGCCGGTCACGGTGGGGCTGACCAGGCCGTACTCCGGTCGGGCCGCGACCTCGACCGTCACCTCCACCGTACCGGCGAGCACCTCCACCCGACGGATCAGCACGTGCGGAGACGTGAAGCCGATCCGGTGGCCGCGCTCCCCCGCGCCCAGGCTGAGGGCGTCGGTCAGCCGCAGCACCCCGCTCTCGGTACGGAACTCCGTGCGGACGGCCATCGTCCCGTCCACGTAGTGGCGGGTCGTCGTGTACCGCCCGGACGGCCGGATCGACCAGTGCCCTCCGGCGGCGTCGAGCAGGCGCGCGAACACGCTCGGCGCGTCGAACCGCGCCGGGCACCACCAGTCCACGGACCCGTCCGACGACACCAACGCGGCCCCGTGGCAGTCCCCGAGAAGCGCGTAGTCGCTGATCGCCGCCACGCCCGGCTCGTACCCGTGGTGGCGCTCGTTACTCGTCCTGTCGGGTGAGGGCGGTCCGTCGCGCCGATCTTCCCCGACGGCGGGCTGATTGACCGGGTCATCGCGGTCAACACCGCCACCGGCAACTACCAACAGTCTTGACAGTTCCACTCAACATCGACAAACTTCGTTGTGAGAGCGCTCTCCGGTTCCCCAATACACCGCGATGCCGACATCGCCCCACCCCAGGAGGAGTCCATGCCGCGAGCGCCACGCACCCTCACAGCCGCCGCCGCCCTATTACTC
>NZ_POTY01000081.1 GCF_003236315.1 Micromonospora craterilacus | reverse complement strand
CGGCGGACCCAAGCCGACCCGACGGGGCAAGCGAGGCGGCCGAAACCGGAACGGCGGGCAGGACACCACCACCGCGACGCACAGCGGCGGCACCGGGACGGGCTTCTGGGGTCGGACGAAGGATGCGTTCCTCGCCGGCCTCCACGGCAACGACACCGACCAAGAGCCGGGCAGTGGCACCAGCCGCGAAAGCCGAGGGAGCGGCGACGAAGCCGGCAACCAGCGGCGTGCGGGCGACGGGCAGCGCAGCCGGCGAGAGGCTCCCGCACCTGACGGGCGAAAGCCCGCAGAGCAGCAGCCGACAAAGCCGGCAGCCGAGCCGGCGCGGACACCCGACGAGGCCGGGGAGGCTGCCCGGTTCACCCCGCGACGGGTGCCTTGGGTGACACGCGAGGCGGTCGCCGAAGTGGCCACGGAGGCAAGAGCACGCGACGGCGGCCAAACGCCGCCACCCAGTAACCACACGCCCCGATCCGGGGGCCAGCGAGGAAGGAACAACAACATGGGAGACGACGTCAGCCTCCAAGGATGGGGCCGCAGCATCGGCGCAGTCGGACGCGTCATCGAAGAGGCCACTGAGGCGATGCCCCGCCAGGCGGACCTTCTGTCCGCAGTCAACAAGGCCGTGGGTGACCTCGTCACGGCTGGCCAGAACGACTTGCCCGCCGACCCTGCCGTGGTCGCGGAGGTCGAGGTCGTGCAGCGGGAGCTGGAGCAGGCGGTGGCCGATCACGAGTCGGCGCTGGCTCGCCTGCGCAGCGCGGCGGTGAAGGCCGACGCGCTGCCCGGCATGTACAAGAGCCGCCACGACGGTGACGAGCGCCGCCTGGAAGGCGAGCGCGGCGGCGTGCACCGGGAGATGAAGGCCGACGTGTCCTACGCCCAGAGCGACACCTGAGCGCGCGATGACGACGACAGCGGAGAGGAAACAGCAGGCGGCGCCGGAGCGGGTGCTGATCCGCGACGGCGGCGCCCGATGGCTGGTCGCCTGGATGACCGCGGTACTCATCGTGGCCGGCATCCTGTGGAAGGGTGCCGCAACGGGTGCGGTCGCGTGGGCGTGGGCGATTGCGCTCGGCGGCAGCCTCCTCTCCGCTGGCCTCGCAGCCCTCGCCAGCGTGGTCGGCGACAGGGCCAAAGCCGCCCCGCACCGGGCGGTCACGGCGGTGGCATGTGGTTCCTGGACGGCGTACATCACAGTCGCTGGCTGGTCGCCGACAGCGCTCATCGTGTTCGGGATCGGTGCCGCCGTCGTCGGCGTGCTGGAGAAGTGGCTGGCGCCCGCTGAATGGATGATCCGCACCGCGCAGCAGCCGTTGACCGGCGAAGTGCTTCCGGCTGCTGGGCCGCCGACCGCCCGGGAGGCGTTCTGGGCCAACGTGCTGCAACGTGCCCTCAAGCAGCCAGTGCCGGTACTCCAGGTGATCCCATGGGACAAGCAGGACGACGGCGAGCAGATCGTCATCGAACTTCCCGACGACAAGACGTTGGACACCGTCGCCCACGCCTGTCCGACCATCGCGGCCCGAGCAAAGCTGCTGCCCGGCTGCACCATCCGCGCGCTACCGGGCGCCCACCAGGGGCTCGTCATCTTGGACGCCATGAAGCGGGACTGCCTGCTCGATGAGTCGTGGGTGAAGGAGGAGACCACCCGATCCTCGATTTACGAGCCGGTTCCGCTGGCCCGCACACCCCGCGGCGAGTACGTCGAGGCGACGCTGCGCGAGAAGTCGATGATGGTTGGTGGGATGCCGGGTGCGGGCAAGACGACGTTCTTGCACCGGCTGGTCATGCGGATGGCCCGGTGGTCCGATTCCCTGATCTGGGTCGCCGACCTCAACGGCGGCGGCTTGGCCTGGCCGTGGGTTGAGGCGTGGGCACGCGGTGACGCTCCGAAACCAACGGTGGACTGGGTGGCGACCAACGCCTACGAGGCCGCGGTGATGGTTGCTGCTGCGCAGGCCATCGCGAAGGACCGGAAGATCAACCCGGAGGCGCGGCGGCGGAAGAAAGACGCCGACAACGACGTCCTGCCCGTGGACGAGAAGCTGCCCGCCATCATCATCATCACCGACGAGGGAGCCGAGTTCTCACAGTCCACCGCCCTCATCGTGCGCCTGGCGAAGGAAGGCATCACCAGCACCGCGCAGATCGCCCGCGCCGAGGGCATCCGCGTCGTCATGTCGATCCTGCGGGGCACCTCGGACACGCTGGACCGGGCACTCAAGTCCGCAATGGGCGTCATGACGTGCCTGCGGATGAACATGCAGGCCGAGTACGGGCACATCCTCGAAACGAATCCCCGCTACACCGGGCCGATGCACAACGGCAGCATGTTCATCCGGCTGCCAGAGCAGGGCGAACAGGTGATCCACACCAAGACAGAACGAGTTTCGCTCTCAATGATCGACCGACACTCGATCGCCACCGCACACCTGCGGCCCGACATGGACGACCGGGCGCAGAAGGTCGCCGCCCGACTGACGGTTCGAGAAGTGCTCGATGACAAGGACCCCCGCGACCTACCCGACATTGCCCGCCACCCGGTGATGCGGGACGTCGAGGCGGGCCGCGCCTACTCCGGCCGCTGGGACCGGCAGGCCCACAAGCTGGCCGAGCTGCGCGGTGAGGAAGTGCCCGAGTTCGCCGACGAGCCGGAGCAGATGCACGTCCCTGACCGGCCGACGGCGGCCGAGCCCGGCAGCATGGCGGAGAGGTTCCTTCTGGAAGCGCGCCAGTTCTCCCGCCACCGGGAGCCCGAGCAGGTTGCCGAGTCTCCCGCCTCGGCCGCCCCGGCCGCGCCCGTGGTGCCGGCACAGCGGGAGCGGGAGGTCGGTCCCATGGACGTGTTCGCCCGGCCGGCACCCGCCCCGGCCGTGCCAGGCACCGATCTGGTGCCCGTGGCCACCCACGACGGGGTGCAGACCTCAGTCCGTGAGCTGATCAGGATGGTGCTGCGGCAGGCCGGCGACGAGTGGCTGACCGACGCGGAGATCCGGCACCGGATCCGCGACGAGACGGGCATCGAGGTGGGGCGGTCGCGCAGCGGCCAGGTACTGGGGACGCTGCGCGACCAAGGTGAGGTAGAGCGCGACGACTCGGGTACGAAGGGCCCCTACTACCGGCTGCGGGTCAGCGGGTGAGGCCGGCGGTGCGCTTCATCAGTGCGGCGAGCGCGGAGCCGGGCGGCGGCACGAATGCCGCCCGGTCCTCCGCCCGCTGCTCGGCGCGGCGCGGCGCGGGCACACCGGACAGCTGCTGGGCGCGAACCTCCGCCGCCCGCCTGCCGGCCTCGAACGCCGCCTCCAGCTCCTCGGGCGTGGCACCGCTGTGGGCGGCCTCGGTGACGGCCGCAGTCAACCGCTCCAGCCACCGCTGGCGGTCTGCATCACGGTCGTACGTCGCCATGGGTGCAGTGTCGCATACGGGTACGACATCGAGTAGCAGTGCCGTTACGGGCGGTGTGTCTCCATGATGGGCCGGACGCACGCGGCGAGCGGGGCGGTGGGCTGGCTGGCCGGCTGCGCCGCGCTCGGGCTCGCCGGCCAGTCGGTGCCCGGCGCCGTCGCCACGGCCGGGGCGATCGTGGCCGCCGGCTGGGCACTCGTGCCCGACCTGGACCATCCACGGTCAACGGCGTCGGTGTCGCTCGGCCCGGTCACCGGCGGCGCGTCCTGGGTGACCGCCGCCCTCTCGCGTTGGGTGTCGCGGGTGACCTGCTCGTGTTGTGACGGGGACGCCGACGGGCACAGGGCGCTCACCCACACCGCGGCGTTCGCTGTCGTCGTCGGGGTGCTGTTCGGGGTGGCCGGCTGGCAGCTCGGAGCGGCGGCCGGCGTGCCGGTGGTGGCGGTGTCGGCCGCGCTCGCCGCCCGGGGACTGCTGTCCCGCCGTCGCCGTCGGGGCGGCTACGGGGTGCTGGTCGTCGCCGTCGCGGTGGGCGCGGTCGCCGCGCAGGGCGGTCCGGGCTGGTGGTGGATCGGTGTGCCGGTGGCGTGGGGGATGCTGGCGCACTGCCTCGGGGACGCGGCCACGTTGAGCGCAGTTCCGTTGTGGTGGCCGCTGCGGATCCGGGGCTGCCGGTGGGCGGTGGTGGGGTCGCCGCGGTGGTTGCGGTTCAAGACGGGCGGCAGGGCGGAGCGGGTCGTGTGGTGGCTGCTCCTCGCGGCCGGTGCCGGGAGTGGCGCGTACCTGGTGCTGACCTGACTGGCGCGTCATGTCTAGTCCTATACACCTCAGTCATGTATAGTCCTATGCATGACCGCCATCACGCTCACAATGCCCGGCGACGAACCCGGCACGAAACACACCATCGACCTCAACACCCTCACACCCAAGGCCCGCGCGGTCGCCGAAGCCATCGCCCAAGCCGAACTACCCCGAATCCGCATCAAGTCCGTCCGGCCCGCCCGGGAAATGTGCGCGCCGGAGTACCTGCCGATGCTGGCCGGTGACCCCGACCAGCCGGAAACCCGCATCCACGACTCATGGTGGAAGTGGCACGGACTCGACCCGGAACCCTCCATCCATAAAGTGCTGGAGTGGGAGGCCCGCAAGCTCGACGGCTGGTACCCGATCGCCGACGACGGAACCGACCTCCCGACCTCACAGGCAGCCCGTGACGACGACGGCCTCACCCGCGACCAGGCCCTAGAACTGGTCGGGCGGATCTGCCCCGGCCACGGAATCACCATCGACACCTGGATGCGCAACGCCACCCGCGGCATCAAGGGCTACCCGGCGCCGTGCGGCCACGACGGCTACCGGTCGCTGTGGTCCGAGGCGACAGTGCGGGAGTGGGCGACCCGGCTCGCCGAACTGGCCGACCTCAGGCGGCAGCGCGAGCAGGTCGAGCAGCAGATCCGACGCCAGGTCGCCGGCATGACCGAACTGCCCGACGATCTGGTGGCTGGCCTGGCCGGCATCACCCGCGTCACGGCCCGCAAGTGGACCGGAAAGGACTGAGACCGTGGACGAGATGTACGTCGATGAAGATGGCGTTGCCCACGCGTGGGACGACGTCGTGCCCCACGATCCGGAGGCCGAGTCGGCGCCGGACCCCGACGAGCCGCCCTACACCTACCGGGATTTGGTGACCGACCGGGCGGAGGCGCAAGGCATGACCGTGGGCGAGTACCTCGACGGCGATCCGTGGGGCTTCGACCCCCCGGATGACCTGTGACGATCAACTGCCCGCGAACTCACCGAGGGAGAGCCCCATGAGCCTGCTTAGCGCAGTCAGCGCCTACCGGGATCGGTACCTCCGGGCCGGCGGCACCGATGCCCGCACCGTGCGGGCATGGCTGGACACCGAGGTCAGCCCGGAGGACGCCGTCCGGCTGGAGGCCAAGGGCCACACCCCCCAGGCGGTTGCAGCCGAGATCGCCGCCGCGCCCGTCCGGTGGGACGACGAACGGGACGCTGAGGCGGTCATCGACAGGTTGCTTCTCGGTCCTGCCATCTGACGGGGCGGGATGCCGCCGATGGGGCTCGCCGCCGAGGTGCTTACCGTGGCCCACGGGTCCGAGCGTTTCGCGGCGCTGCTGGCCCAGTTGCGGGCGGACACGGCGCTGGTCAGGCGGTTCTGGGCTGAGGCCGAGGGCACCCCCGACGAGCTGGACAAGCCGGGCACGCTGTGGTCGGTGGTGGTGCTGCGTGACGGCAGCCGGTGGGGCACGCTCGCCGCGTGGGCGGCGGCCCGGGTGGAAGGCGACACGCTCAAATGCTTCGCCAACTACGAGGTGCCGGGTGTCGGGCGTGAGTTAGGGCTGTACCGGGTCGCGTACCAGGAGCGGCACCGGGCAGTGGTACTCCCGTCCCGGCGGGCGGCGGTGACGTTCCTGTTCGCGCAGCCGATCCCGCTGCACGAGGCGGACGGCTGGCGCCGGACCGGGTTGCAGGGGGTGTCGACGGAGCCGGGGATCGAGGCTCACGCCTGGTGGGAGCTGCGGCGCGACCCGACCGAGGCTTGAGACGAGGAAGGGGCGCGGGCTTGCAGGCCCCACGCCCCTCCACTCATCGTGGCGACACCATCACACTACCGGCAGCCGCCCCGAGGAGTACCGTCGGCACTGGACGGAACCTCATGCAGGGAGGCCAGCCGTGGACGACATCGACCCGATGCCGCCGAACAAGCGGATCAAGTACTACCGCACCCGACGCAGGCTCACCCAAGTGGCTGCCGCGCAGCTCGTCGGCAAGTCGCTCGGGGCGTGGAGGAAATGGGAGCGCGGCGAGCGGTCCCCGTCGACGCTGGCGGACTGGCTGGAGATCGCCCGCGTCCTCGGCGTCCGAGACCTGTCTGCTCTCACGGGCCTGCCGCTCGGGGTACTGCCCGACGACCCGGCCGAGCACGAATCCGTCGCCCCGCTACGGGCCGCGATGACCGCCTACCGTCCGGCTGTCGACCAGCCCCCCGGCGTCGCCGAGCTGGTCGCGTCCGTGCGCCTCGCCTGGACGACCTGGCATCAGTCCCGCCAGCGATACACCTTCACTGGGCCCGTGCTGCCCGGCCTCGTCCATTCCGCTCGCGCCGCCGTGGCCGCCTACGACGGGACGGCACGGCGTGACGCACAGAGGGCCGCCTCCGACCTGTACCTGCTGATCCGCGCCTACTGCAAAAAGGTCGGCGCGCACGATCTGGCGGCAGTCGCCGCCGACCGGGCGATGACGGCCGCGTACGAAGCCGACGACCCCGCCTACCTGGCTGCGAGCGCATGGAACCTCGGACAGGTGCTCTCCAGCCGCGGGCACGCCGAAGAGTCCGTGGAGGTGTGCCGGGAGGCCATCGCCGACCTGGAACGGGCAGCCGGCGTAGATCCGGTGCAACTGTCGGCGCTCGGTGGCCTGCATCTGCTCGCCGCCGTCCAGTACGCCCGGCTGCGGGACGAGCGGGGTGCGTTGCATGCTCTCGACCGTGCCGACGAGCTGGCCACCCGCACCGGAGAGACGCAACATAGGTTCATCTTCTTTGGGTCGGTGAACGTGGGCATCCACCGGGCGGCCGTGGCGCTGGAGCTGTCCCGGCCCGGGGAGGCGCTGCGCATCGGCGAGCAGGTCGACGCCGGCCTGTCCCCGAGCATCGAGCGCCGCCACTCCCACCTCCTCCACATGGCACGCGCGTACGTCACCAAGCGGCAAGACTTCGCCGGAATCCACATGCTGCTGCGCGCCGACAGCGAGTCGCCGGAGGACTCCGGGCTCAACCTGCTGATGCGCGGCACCGTCCGGGAGTTGTTGGCGCGGGAGACACCAACGACCCGGGCGGATGTGCGCCGGCTCGCCGAGCGGGTCGGCATCGTCTGACCGAACTACCCCGCTGTGGGGTAGTCGCCCGCAGCGGGGTGCACCGTGTGTGACCGCCGCCCTACGGTCTGATGCAAGCCGCCCGGCGCAGTCCCCCTGAGCCGGCCGGCCCGGCGGCGGCGGTGCAAATCTTCGTATCCAAGCGATGTGTGCGAACACCGCCGCCGCCCCCCGACCTCACCTGTGGGAGGTGCCCGGTGGTGCGATGGCGCGGACGGTCCGAGCCCGACCCTGCCCCTGAGCCGCGCACCACCGGGCAACAGAGGGAGGACGCGGAACGCGCGGCGGCCCGGCAACGCCTGCTCGACCTGGCCGCCAAGCGGCGCGCCGACATCGACACCGACAACCAGCCCGAGAGTGGGCAGCGGTGACGGGCGGCCGGACCACCGCCCGGCAGGCCGACCTCGACGTGCCGCCCGGCACGCGGCTGTTTCTGCTGGCCGGCGAGTGGCGTCCCGAACCCGGCAAGCCGGCCAGCCGCGACACGCTCGTGTCCGTGGTGGCCGTCCGCCAGCCCTCGCGCGGCTTGGTGCTCATCCACGGGCACGCCTGCAACCCCCACAACCCCGACTGCGGCCGGCATCACTGCTGGGAGGCGCACGTCGTCGTCGCGGCAATCACGGCGAACCTGGTCGGTGCCCGGTGACGGCCGGGCGGACGCAGCAGACAGCGGGCATCCCCACCGTAGGCGGCACCTCGCACACCCCGGCACGCCCGTCGTGGGACTGCGTGGCCTGCGACACCCCATGGCCGTGCCAGCCCCTCCAGGCGCACCTCGTCAGGGTGTACCGGCTCGACGTGCCCGGCCTGTCCCAGCTCATGGCCGGGCACTACTACGACGCTGTCGCCGAACTGCCCGACGTGGTGCCCACCGAGCTGCACGCACGCATCGTCGGCTGGGTTCGCCAATCGCAGCCCATCAAGGACGGCATTTGCGGTGGCTGCTGGCCGTCGATCCTGCCCGGCATCCCGCACGACTGCGGAGGGCTAGGCATTCCGTCCGATGAGGTGCGCTGGCGGTGCGTGTGCGCGCAGCCGGAGTGCATGGCGCGGCAAGGCCGAGGGGTGCCGACCGGCAGCGCGCCGGCAGTGGTACGCCGCCGGCCGCGTGCCCATCCGGACCGGTTGGCAGCCCGCGGGTGATCGGGGTATCCCACGACGTGCGGTCGAGGCTGATTCTCGCGGCGCGGGCGATCATCGCGGACCACTCGCCGGACCCGTGCCCGATCTGCCGGGTCGCCGGATGCCAGGCGCGGGGGACCGCCGATGCGTACCTGGCGATGGTGGGGGAGACGGTTCGGCGACAACAGCCCGGACACGACGAAACTCCCCGCCCACCCGCGAGGGGTGGACGGGGAGTCCGACTGCACGCTGCCCGGCAGTAGGGCACCGATCCCGCCGTCGGCACGGCTGGCGCGGGCTGCGTAGTGGCCCTGATGCGCCGAGGCCCACACCTACGCCGGGGCCCTGCGTGATCATTTGGGAGCTGGCGCGGATGGCCCTTCGCTTCCCGGTGTCGTCACACCGACGCCCTCGGCATCGCACCCGCACTGACCAGCATAGACGCCGAAAACGCCCCGCCCTCCCGGACAGACCGGAGAGGGCGGGGCGTTTCGTGAACCGAGATCGGGTTCTTGGCGTGAGGCGGTTGCAGCCTATCGCGGCAGGTCGGTCCGGCGGATGTCTCCGGCGACCAGCACGCCGTTGATGGTGCGCGGGTCGGCGGCTGGCGTTGACTGCGGCCGGATCACCAGCACGGTCATCAGCGCCACCGAGGCGGCGGCCAGCGTACCGACCTGCTGCTGTGTGAGCGCGTACCCGAACGCTCCGGCCAGTGTCGCGCCGGTGGTGATCGCGCCGACGAACAGGGTCGGGGCGACCGGTCGAACCTTGATGGCGGTCCAGATCGCGGCGGCGGCGGTCAGCGCGGCGACGATCGCGCCGGCCTGTTCGCCGGTGAGCGCTGCGGGCATGAATCCGATGAGCGTGGCGAGCAGGGCCGCCACCGCGTTGATGATCACTGCGGGCTCGCGGCCGAAGATCGGCCGGGTGATGTCCACGTCAGTCATTGCCCCTCCTTGGAGGTGGTCAGTTGAAGGAGTCGGCCCGCTCGTTGAAGTCGGGGCCCCGATCGTTGGGGAAGCCGCGGCTACGATCGCGCCATGCCCGGCCAGCCGCAGCTCCGCGAATCGTCATGGCTGTACATGCCGGGCGACGACATCCCGTACGCGCTGATCCGGGTCGAGCAGCGGATGGACGACTCCGGGATCTGGGACGTGCTGGTCAACCACCCCGCGTCGGCACCCACCACCCGCGCCGAACGCACCGACGGCGAAGCCGCGTACGCGGAGGCGGTCCGCCAGCGCGACACCATCGCCGGGCTGTACCGCGACCAGCACGGCGTCACCGGGCAGTGGCGGATCCGGCGTCCGGAGGCGTACTAGCAGGACTCGGACGGCGGCGGAGGTATCGGGTTCGCGACCCGTCGCTGCTCGTTGGCGGCCCGCTGCTCGTTGTTGGCCTGCCGGGCAGCCGCAGCCGTCGCCCGCACCTCCGCCACCTCGGCCCGCACCCGCAGCAGGTCCGCGAACGTCGCCTCGGTCCGCTCCCGATCCTGCGCGGCCATCGCCTGCAACACGGCGTCGAGGGCATCGTCGGCGCGGGCGCCAGCGTCCCGCTCCTGCTCGGTGATCCGCCGATCGGCCTCATCGACGGCCCGGTCTTCGGATGCGGCCTTCGCCCGCGCGGCCGTCGACACCGCCGAGGCGTCCGCGTACCCGGCCAAGCAGCTCGAAACCCGGGCGTACCCGAAGACGAGCGCGCCGATGAGCAGGGCGTACACGACCATGCCGGCGGTGATGGCCCGCACCGACCCGGGCGTGCCGAGCCACGACCAGATGCGTCGCGGCGTGATCGTCGGAATGCTCACCGGGGCTCCTCCCTGCGGGTCGTTTGGTCGTATGCGCGGCGGACCAGCCGGCCCGCGATCCAGTACGCGACGGCGCTGGTGGCCGCCAAGGCGAGGTACAGGCCGACAGTCATCGGGTGGGCTCCGGGCTGGGCGGCGGGGTGGGCGCGACGGGTGTCGGAGGACCGGCCCCGGGGCGTGTCCACGGCGTGTAGAGGGCCGAGTAGGGGGCGAGGGGGATGCCCCAAAACCAGAACGGCGGCAGCGATTCCAGCACCTGCGCGCCGGAGCGGAACAGCTGCACGACGGCAGCGGCGGCATACACAGTCCACACGACCAGGATCAGCGCCATGGTGATGTCTCGGACGCGCTCGGCACGGGTCGGCGCCTGCTGCTGCTCGGCCACTACTACGTCCCTCCCCAGGGTTCGAGATGTTGCGGCGGGGCTGTGCTAGCCGGCGAGCCGGCGGGCCAGCTCGGTTGCCACCTGCTCGGCCACCGTGGAAGGGATGGCGGCGGCGATGGCCTCGGCGTCGAGCCCGGCGAGGACCCCGCTGACGATGACGGCCGGGTCGAAGAGTCGTTGCTTGGCCAGCGCGGTCAGGGCGGTCTGTACGGCGGTGAGCTGCGCGCCGAGGCTGGTCAGCGTCGGGTGCGACACCGGCTTGGCATCGGGCCGGTGGTCCTTGCCCTCGGCCAACCGCAGGTAGGCCATCCCGACCGCCTCGCGGCCGTCGAGACGCGACAGCATGGTGTGGATCTCTCGGAGCTGCTTGGTCTCATCGGGCGTCATGTCGGGCTCCTTCGGCGGGGCGGGTGCGGGCTTGGGGGTGACGGCGGGCGCTGCCGGCTTGATCAGGCCGACGGTGGTCAGGTAGCGGCGGAACAGCGGGGTCTGGTCGCGGTTCGCCTTGATGGAGTCGCGGAAGAAACTGAAGTGGGTGTGCCAGCGGTGCGACACGTCGCCGGTCGACCGTCGGCCGAGCCGATCCCAGCGGCGTACTGTCCGCCCGTCCGGGCTGTAGATGATCTCCCGGATGTCGCGGGTGTCCGGGGCGTTCGCCACGCACTGCGCCACACACCACGTCGAGAACGTCTGCAACGTGTGGGTCTTGCCGGCGGCACTGACCTCGAACATGCCCACGTCGAGGGCGGCGGCGTCGAGGGTCAGGCCGTCGCGGTCCCGGGGCGACTCGACCACGGAGTAGTCGTTCGAGACGACCCGGTCGGATCCGCAGTGGTAGCCACCACGGTGGTTGGCATCACCGACGATGCCGACCTCGCCGGGTTCGAGGTCCGCATCACGGACCCGGTTCGGGTCGCGGTCGAGATGGTCGAGCAGCAGGCGCCGGACGGCGAGCAGGTTTGCGGGTGCGCGGGTCAACGGACACCTCCAAAGCTATCGATCACGCAGACCAGGGCCCTTGCGTGGATGTGCCGTTCGCGCCGACGGCGACCGCGCTGTACTCGTACGGCTGGCCGCTGCGCGCACTCCAGTCGTCCCACACCCCATCGGCCGGCACCCCGGTGGCGATCGTGACCGCGCTGTCGGCGTCACCGGCACGCCGCCGCCGCACACTCACCGACGTCACCGCGGGCTGCGGCCCGGCCGGGGCGGGCATGGTCACCGCGACCCGGATCACCCCCTGGCGGGGCAGCGGTGCCGCCGCGACAGTCGGGGCGGGCGGCGGCACATACTCGACGGCGATCGCGCGGCTGGCCTGACTCGACTGCATGCCCCGGTTGCTGCGCGTCCACAACCAGATGGAGTAGGGCGCGTTGTTCGCCAGCTCGTAGCCGATCGTCCGGCTGGTGTCGGTGCCGGCGATCCAGCCGGAGTCCCACACATGCTGCCCGCCGCCGTCGAGCAGCACCAGCCTGTATGCGGTCTGCTCGTCCACCGTCCACTCGACGGTGACGGTGGATGCGGTGACCGTGTAGCCGTTGGTGGGCGGCTGGGTGATCGTCGGGTTGACCTTGGCGGCGGGCAGCACGGACAGCGCCGACGAATAGGGCGACGGGGTGTCGCTGCTGTCCCACACCTTGACCCGGTAGTTGTGCGCCGGATCAGTACCCCCGCCGCCGCCGACCCACTGGCCGGAGGTGAGTGTGCGGAACGCCGACGAGCCGGCGTTCTTCTGCTCTGCGGCCTGCCAGCTGCTGTCGGACGACCGAAAGTATTGGATCGTGCCGGTGCCGATCTGCCGGGACAGGGCCCACGCCGACTGGGTGTCGTCGGGGTCCGGGTCGGAGAATTGCCAGTCGAGGCGCATTGACGCGGCTACGTCCATGGCCGCCCCGTTGGCCGGCGGGGTTTGGGCGGTGACGCCGTACCGCCACGTCGGCGCGGCCGGGGCGTACGACAACGACAGGTGTGTGGAAACGAGCGTGTTCGGGCTGCCGGTGTGGGCGGTGACGATGTCGTACTTCGCCGAGCCGTGCGACTCGCGCCGCACCGAGTAGTTGGAGCCGCCGATGACGGCGGTGGCGACCGCGACCGTCCATGACGTCCAGGTGTTGGTGGCCCGCACATAGTCGATGTAGTGGACGACGCTAGTCGATGTGCCGACGGCGAAGACCCGCACGTCCTTCGTGATGCTGTTGTAGGAATGGGTGCAGGTGCGGACCACGCCCGCCGGATGGGCCGGCGACGTGCGCTGCGCCGTGCTGGAGTTGGCCTGGTTCCGTTCGATCAGCAGCACCGTGTCCGTCGCGGCCGGGTTGGGGATCGACATCACGAACCGTGCGCCGTCCCAGCGGCCGGCGAACGCGTTCTGCGCGCCCAGTCCGGACGCCAGCAGCAGCGTCCCCGACGGGCCCGCCCACGTCGTTCCGTTCCAGGCGAGCTTGACCGCCCGCAGGTCGGTGCGGCCGAAGCTGACCCACAGGTGCGGGACGCTCGCGACCTTGGCGTCACCCCAGTGCTCGATGTCCAGCTGTGGGGTGTTGCGGCCGGTCGTGCCGGACGGATACAGCCATTGCTTGGTGCCGGTGATCAGCCCGTTGTTGAGCGTCAACGCCGTCTCGGTCGCGTTGGCGCCGTACAGGGTGACGCCGTTGGAGCCGGCGACGCGGGTGCCGGCGGCGACGACGATCCGCGACCCGCCAGCCACGCCGATCGCCATGATGTCGAGGCCGTTGTGGTAGGAGCCGGGGGTGCCGCCGTGGGCCGGCTCGGCCACCTTCAACGGGTTACTGAAGGTGAAGCTGCTGCTCCGCAGGGTGGCGCGGATGATGTTGATGCGGTCCCGGCTGTTCTCGTTGGTGCGGAACGCCAGCCACATGTCGCCGCTGTAGGTGATGTGCAGGCCGGAGATTTCCTGGATGGTGACGCCGAAGTTCCAGCCTCCCGCGTACACCCAGGACGTGCCGCCGTTGGAGCTGCGGTAGTACAGGACGCTGTTCGTCGCGTTGCTGAGCAGCGTGAACCACAGAATGCCCTGCTCCGACCGGGCGATGCGGGCGATCGGCGGAGCCGCCTGGAGCGGGTTGGCTAGCGTCGACGTTTCGATGGCGCCCACGGTCGGCCTCCTCTCAGGTCGGGTGCGGGTGCGGGTGCGGGTGCGCGACCATGCGTCACGGTGGAGGGCCGAACGCGCCGACGACCACCCATTCGGAGCCGTACCGGGTCAGCGCTACGCGGCTGCCGGCCTGCACCGAGGCGTGGGCGAGCACCTTGACGGGCACCGCCAGCGCGCTGCCGTCAAATGTGACCGTGGCCCGGGACGCCGACAGGCTGGCCTGCACTGTGCCGACTGCGGTCTGTCGGTCACGGGCCGCGCGGATACGGGCGTCAATCAGCCTCAACAAGTCGATCCCGAACACGGGGCACACCCCCTACAGCGTCGACCACTCGTGCGTCATATCCCCACCGTCGAGGGGCAGCGTCCAGTTGGTCGCCATCACGTCGGCGTACGGGCCCACCGCCGGCTCGTCCACCACCAGCCGGTCGAAGTGCCAGTGCAGCGGATTCGGGCTGGTGGCCATCCGCAGGGTCGTGGGGATCCGCATGTCGGCGTCGATCGTCACCTGCGCCAGTGCTTCGAGCGCCTGCTGGTCGGCCGCATCCACATAGCTGACCTTGGTGAGGACCCGGCCCCGCGCCTCGACGCTGGTGTCGCCGAGGCCGTTGTTGGTCCAGGTGTAGATGCCGGCACCCTCGATCGGCGGGGGTCCGTCGACATCGTTTTGCCGCACGAACACCCACCGGTTCGGGGCTTCCCACAGGTCCCGTTCGAGGTCCCGCGTCGGGTTCATCATCGATGTCGCGCGCCCGTCGTCGTACAGCCACTCGGGTGCCCGCTCGCTCGGCCGCTGGTACGGCTGGCAGCGCAGCTGCCCGTCCCAGTCCGACCAGATGCCTTGGTAGCCGATCGCGGCCAGCAGCTCGTTGACGACGGTGAGCCAGCGGGTGCTGTCGTCCAGTGGCCACACCTTCGCGCTCGGCAGCACCGCATCCGCCCTGGTCTGGTCGATCACATAGCGGGTGTAGCCCTGCGCCTGGAGGATCGCCTCCACCTCGGCCAGGTAGGAGACGCCGGCGTCGACTGCGTACGCCTCGCCGGTGGGGGAGTGCAGGCCGTGGAGGATGTCGTAGCCGGCGACATCCCAGGTGGGCGGGGACTCGCCGGTCTTGTGGACCGGAGCCGACGTGTAGAAAGCGCCCAGCCGGAACCGGGCGCTGTCGGTGCCGTCGCTGATCGTCATGTACGGCCGGACGAGCGCCGACGGCCAGGTGAGCGCCCGGGACAGGGACAGCTGGCAGGTGCCGTGCAGGGTGGCGTAGCTGTTGCGGGAAACCGATCCGCCGGCCAGGTCGGTCGAGATGTCCTCGATCACCTGCAAGTCGGTGGTGATCAGCTCCAGGCCCTTGCCGATGGTGACGGCGGGCGCGTCACGCAGCAGGCGGACGACCGTGTCCGGGTCGAGGCCGTCGCGGGGGGCGGCGGTGATCGGCTGCACCCTGGCCTCCCTCCGCGTGCTGGTCGCGTAGGTGGGCGTGAAACGCGACACCGCCGACGACGGGCGTCGAGCAGTAGTGGCAGACGATCCAACAGCCGTCCGGGTCGCAGCGCTCGCAGCCCTGCACGACGCCGAGCCGCTGCAACCCGGACGGCAGCATCGCCCAGATCGCGGCCTCCCAGCCGGCCGACGACATGCAGCCGTCACACCAGCGGGCATGTTCGTCCCCGCCGACCGCGACGGCCCTCGCCAGCTCGTAACGGGTCACGGCTGGCCCTCGGTCCAGGTGACCTCTTGGAGGGTGGTCGTCACGTCGTACAGGTCGATCTCCGTCTTCCACTCGTGGACGTCGAGGTCGAAGAGCACGCCGACGGCCCGCTGCCCCCGGTAGTCGCGCCACATCACCTCCTGGCCTAGCCACCTGCGCAGGGTCTCCACCTGCGCCGTGGTGACCCGGCGCAGCGTGAACGGGCGGGTTTCGGTGTGGCCCTGCTGGGTGATGGCGCGGCGCCGGCCGCCGCCGTACGTGCGGGTTTCCCCCTGCACGGCGACGGTCCGGCCACGCTCGGCGGAGAACGCGGAGATCGCCTCGCCGTCCGCCATGAGATTGATCCACACCCGGTCGAGGATGAGCACTGCCATTAGCCGAGCGCCCTTCCCCTGTGCAGGGCGGTCGACGCCGCGCCGTTGATCTCCACGCCGACCTCGGCACCGACCCGGCGTACCGCGTCCCGCAGCTCGCGCAGGTCCTTGCGGATGCCGGCCAACAGGGCGGCCACCGTGTCCATGCTGGAACCGGTGGAGACGTGCTCGGTGCGCCCGGACAGGTTGACGCCGACGGTGCCGGACGGCCAGTCCCCGCCCCGGTCGAACAGCCTCGCCCCCATGGCGGGGACGATGCCGCCCAGCCGTGCAGACCAGTGGTTGTGCGCGTTGCCGCCCGCGAAGTTGTGCTGGCGCCAGACGGCGCCCGTGTACCGGTGGGGCTTGCCGCGCAGAAGGTTGAACTCCGGGTACGGAGTAATCAACTCCTTGGTGATGTGCCTGAATGTCTCGAAGATGTGCTTCGCGACAGCGCGGATCGGCGGCACGTCGACCGCCCGATCGTATGCGTGGTACGAACGGCTGCCGGACAGGGTGGTCGACCCGGGCCGGTATCCGGACCACAGCGGCAGGGCCGGGAACACGGCGCGGAGCATCCGCATCATGCCTGCCGAGCCGCCGAGCGGCGACGTGCCGGTGAGGTTGCTGCCGCCGTCCTCGCCGCGCCCGAACACCGACTTGACCTTGTCGATGGCCCAGCCGACCGCCTTGCTCGGCAGTCCGATCGCCAGCTTCCCGAGCGTGGTGTCCTTGCCCGGCACCAGATCGATGACCTTGCTCACCACCGAGCGGAGCACGCCGGCCGGGTCGGTGAGCAGGCCCTTGGCACCGGAGATGACGTCGGTGGCCTTCTTCGTGGCGTCCTTGGCCTGGCGGCCCAGCCAGTCGATGACCCCGCCGCCCGCGTACGCGCCGCCCAGGAACCGCTGCACCCCGCCCACACCACCGGCGCGGGCAGCGGCGTTGATGCCGTCGACCCAACCCCGGCCCAGGGCGCGGGTGCCCTCGGGGCGGATGATGGCTTCGCCGCCGGACAGGTCGATCGCCCCGCCGGTGGGCGAGACGAACCGGTGCACGTCGCGGCCGGGTGACCAGCCCGGCAGCACGCCGCCGCGGGCGAAGCCCTTCGGTAGCTTGACTCGATCAACTTTGGAGACGCCGAAAACGGTCGCCAGTTTGTTGAAATTGTCGATGATCGCTTCGTTCACGATCGTGTTCACGACGAAGCGGACGGGGATTTTCGCTACGTCCTTGATCTTTTCCCAGGCTTTTCCGATTGCCTCGACGCCGGACTTGAACGCCGGAACGACGTGCTCTTTGAGGAAACCGCCAAACGCGGTAAAGATGATCTTGATGTTTTTCCAAACGGGGTCGATCACGTTTTTCCACAGCCATGTGAAAATCGGTCCGAGGACAGTCTTCACGTAAATGTGGATCAGCCCGAAAATGACCTTGATGATCGCCCAGGCGACACTGATCCCGATCTGAATTCCGGTCCAGGCCGGCTTCACGACCCGCTGCCAAAGCCAGGTGAACCACGGGCCGACCACGTTGGAGATCCACCACTTGAGGCCAGAAAAGATCGGCTTGATGACCTTGTCCCAGGCGAACGACGCTGCCGCCTGGATCCCCGACCAGGCTTTCTGCACGATCGCCCGAAATGTCTCCGATTTCCGGTAGGCGACGACGAGTCCGACACCCAAGGCGACGAGAGCGGCCAAGATCCAAGTGAGGGGAAAGCCCCACAGCGAGGCGTTCAAAAGCCACTGCGCGCCAGCCCAAATCTTCGCCCCAACGGCGACGCCCTTCTGCGCCAATCCCCACGCCGTGGTGGCAATGGATGCGATCTTCGCGACGGCGTTGAAGGCCAAGACGGCGCCGGCGATCCCGCTGATCGCCATACCGACCTGGCCGAGCGTCCGAGGTGACAGGTCCGCGAGCCAGCGGATCCCGGCGACGATCCCGGCCAGCAGTCCGGCTCCTTCGGGAGCCAGCCCGGCCAGCAATTTCCCGAGGAGCCTCGACAGTTGCCCGATCAGGGCCAGCACGTCCGGGCCGGTGTCCCGCACGTATTGGACGAAGCCCTGGAAACTGTCGGAGTCGGACAGTCCTTGCGCCCACTCAGAAAAGGCGGCGGTCATGGCGACAAAACCGGTACCCATGTCCCGGTTGAGCGGAAGGAACGCCTGCAAAATGGCCATCAGTCCGGTGACGATGTTGCCAGTCGCGACGAACATTCCTTCGAGTGCCGGCCCGGCAACATCGCGGATCATGGCGAAGAACGACAGCCAGAAAGGCGACTGCAAAGCCTCCGACGCCCGCACCGCCAAATCACCCATCCGGGACGCGAGATCACCCACGAAGCGTGTGACTTGCGGCAGGTACGGCAGAAGGTTCGTGATGGCGGTTTGGACGCCCGGTAGCAGTCCCTCTTGGGCGGCGAAACGTAGCCGCTTGAATTCGTCCCGCAAGCCGTGGAGAAATCGGGCGAACCGCTGGCCGGCGGGCGAGAGGTTGTCCATCGCGTCGCGCAATTTTGCGAATGCGGCCACTCCGGCCGTGGCCGTTTCTGCGTTGGCTTTCGCGAGCGCACGCTGAGCGGATGCCACCTGCTGTTGGGCCTGCTGGAGCCGGTACGCGCCTTCCCGCTCCTCTTTGGCCCGCGCCTTCCGGGCGTCCGCCAGCGACCGTTCGGCTTCCTTGACCCGCTCGTTGGCGTCGGCGATGCGCTTGCGGGCGCGCTCCATCTCATCGGAGCCTTCGACGCCGGCCTTGACCGCCGCCTTCTGGTCGGCCTGTAGCTCGCGTTCGCGGCGTTGGAGGTCGCCGAGCTGGAGCACCTGGCGCTCGTAGGCGATGCGGGCCTGTTCGCGTTGGCCGTCGCTGGCCTGAGGATCGGCAATGATCTTGTCGAGGGCTAGCTTCGCCTCGGCGACATCAAGGTTGGCCTGCCGCTGGCTGAGAGCGTTCTCGGCGAGGGTCTGGTGCAGGTCATCCAGGCGGCGCCGCGACCGCTCCCGGGCCTCGTCCAGCTCCCGGACCACATCGCGGGCGTCACGCTGAGCCCGGGTCAGGGACCGTTCGGCGTCCTCGATTCGGCGTGCGGCAGCCGCCGCGGACTCCGCGTTCTGGACCTTGGTCCGTGCCAGGTTTTGCTCGGCTGAGCGCAGCGACTCGGCCGCCGACCGCACCGCCTCATGGGCGCGGGCCATCGCCTGCGACCGCTGGGCCGCCATCTCCTCCGACGCGCCCAGCTGCTTGACCGCCTCGGCAACACCCAAGATCGCGAGGACGCCAACACCCAACCCGGCAAAGAGCGCGATGGCGGCCGTACCCAACCCGACCAGGGCGGCCGTCGCCCCAGCCAGCACCGGCACCAGCGCCGGGATAAGCGCGATGATGCCCACGACCAGCGAGCGGACCCGGCCGTGTGCCGTCGAGATGCCTCGGCGGTCGAAGGCGTGCGCGAACCGGTCGCCGAAGCCCCCGCCGGCCTCGTCGCCTTCGCGGGCGAACCGGCCGCGCTCGTCGCGCAGCCGCTGCGTCACCGTGTCGCGGATCCGCTGGCTGGCTTCGGCCGCGAACCCGTCACCGAACCTCGACCCGGAGTCGTTGCCGGCGGCGGCGAAACGGCCACGGGCGTCCCGTAGCCGGGCGGATGCCTCCCGGGTGATGCCGTCGCCGATCGCCGCGCCGGCTTCTGTTCCGGCCGCCGCGAACCGGCCGCGCTCGTCGCGCATCCGTGCGGTGGCCTGCCGGACGATGTCCGCGCCGAGCGTGCGCCCGGCCTTGTCGCCGGCCCCGTCGGTGGCGGTTTCGGCCTGACGGCGCAGGCCGGCGAACAGGGTCTTGGCCCTGCCGGTCAGCGCCCTGTTGAACGAGTCGCTGAAAGCGCGACCCGCCTCACCGCCAGCCTGCTCTGCCTCGCGGACCACGTCGCGCCGGAAACCGGTCGTATTTGCCCTGACGCGAACGAACGCGGACGCAAGCGGCGTGGACACGGGGAACCACCCCCGCCCGGGTCACGCGGCGTGGATGGCCTGCCGTAGCCGCTGGTCGGCGGCCTCCCAGCCGTCAGGTGGGGCGGACAGCCACGCATCGAAGTCGTCCAGGGCGCGCTGGCGCTCTTTGCCGTCGCACATCGCGAGGGCCTGGACGAGATCGCGGCGCAGGTACGCGTAGGCGAGGTTGCACCACTGGCGCAGGCTCAGGCCGTCGAGCGGGCTTGCAGCAGATCGGTGATCGACACCAGTTCGCCCATGCCCTCCGGCACACGCCGCGCCGGCTCCGGTGAGGAGGAGTTCTCCTTCGAGGGCTCCGATGTGGTCTGCGGCCCAGCCGAGGAGTCGGCGGGCCGCCGGGTAGGGCGGGCGGACAGGATTTGGATGGTGTCCTGGACGACCTTGAGGAGGTCGTCTGCCTCGGCCTTCTTGTCGATCGCGTCCTGCTCGAACCGCTCCCACTCGGCCGGGTCGATGCAGTCCTTGATCAGCGAGTACATCGCGGACAAGCCCTCCATGTCGTCCGCGTTCGCGCCCTGCTTGGCGGTCATCGCGAACTTCATGAGCGGCATGAGGCCGACCTTCTCGGCGATGCGGTAGTGGTCGCCCATGAAGTCGACCTTGTCGCCGCCGCCGACGATCTCGACGCCCTCGACACGGGTCTGCAACTCGTGCACCGCACCCTCAGCCACGGGTGGCCCCCGCGAACAGGTGGTGGAACGGGTTCCCGTCTGCGGCGGGTTCCAGCTTCCACTCCGTGGGCAGGGACGCGTTGTCCGCACCCTTACGCCGAGACACCGCCAGCGAACCCGTCTGGAAGCACTGCTCGGCGGTCAGCCGCTCCGTCAGGTCCGTGGACTCCCAGCCGAGCATGGAGCGAACCTCTTCCCCCATCTTCGGCGGGGTGAAGTCCGAACGCAGGGTGGCGCCGGCACCGGAGGTGGCGATGTTGCCGCCGTTCATGACCCGCTTGAGGTTCTGCGCGTGCACCTGCATCAGGTCGAAGCTCATGCCGACGGCGCGGCCGGTGGTGACGGTGGCGATGGCGTCCAGGTACTCGGCGGCCTCCACCTCTTCCGTGTTCAGCTCGTACGAGAACTCGTGGCCTTCGCGGGTGACGCCGAGCAGGATCCACCCGACCGGCCAGGTGTCGGTGAAGATGCTGCCGGCGACCGTGGACGACGGGAGCGAGGTGCCGAGCGGCGCCCAGTACAGGAAGCCAGCACCAAAGCTGAGAGCGTTTTTGGGAACGACCGGGATCGGCATGGTGACGCGGTCCTCTCCCCGGCGCTGCGCCGGGCCAGTGGGATTGCGGAAGGAGGAGAAGGCGGTCCGGCGCTACGCCGGACGGAGGTAGAAGTCGGCGTCGACCAGCAGCCGCGGCCCCGCCTGGTCGGGCAGCCAGAGGGGGCCGGTGACGCTGTCGGGGTCGACCACCAGGCAGACGGCGGCGCCCATGGGTTGAGGGCGGCCGTCGCAGGTGAGCAGCGTGTCCGCGTAGGCGATCGCTGCGACGGTTGCGGCCTCTTTGGTGGGGCCGTAGATGGATGCGGAGATGCGCGCCCGGTGGTCGGGGTTCTCTACCCCGAGGGCGACGCCGCCGGGCAGCAGGGACAGCAGGGCGTAGCAGGCCGAGGCCGCGCCGCGCAGCTCGGTCAGGTGTGCACCCTTGGAGAGGGGGCGCCCGAGGCCGACCAGGCTGGCAGTGAGGGAGTTGATCCAGTCGGCGACGGCCCGTTCGGCGTCTACGTAGGTGCCCACCGGATCACCTCCGCCCGGGGGGTTATGCGCCGCGCAGCACGTTCAGTGACGGACGAATGAACGGCTGCGCCGTGGTGCCCGGATGCTGGACGGTCTTGCCGAACACCTGCCCTGTCTTGGCGTTGCGCAGCGGGTAGTCGCCGTGTGACGTGATCGTGTGCGGCCTCGTGCCCAGCTCCACGAAGATCGGGTACGGCTTGCCGTCCGGGGTGTGGGCGTCGGTCCCCACATCCACGTACAGGCCGAGTTCGTCGCGGTGCAGCTCCGACTGGATGCGTGACCGCATGTAGCCGGGCGGGCGGCCGTGAGAGCCGTCTTCCGACACCGGGCAGGTGCGGCGCTGCTCGGCCGCCACCAGCTCGCCCTTGCGGGCCATGTCCCGGCCGACCGGACCCGTCGGCGAGTGCAGGAGCCGTTCCTCTTCGGCGTGGTTCCAGATCACGCGGGTCTGCGCCATGGCGGTTTACACCTCCGGCAGGGGCGGCGGCCCGAACAGGTTGTCGTAGTCGGTGGCGGAGAGCTGGGCGATCGTGGACTCCTCGGCCGTCTCGCGGGGCATCCCGCGCCACACCGCGTACTCGACCCACTCGGGTTTGCGGGAGTCCCGGCCTGGCCGCACCACATGCAAGTCCTGCGGCGCGTCGGGCGCGGCATCCTCGGCCGGCTGCTGGGTGTCCGGCTCCGGCTCGACCTCCCGCGCGGCCAGCTCGTCGCGGCTCATCGCGTCGATCTGGTCCTGCGGCACGTCCTGGCCCAGCCAGTACGCCACCCAGTCGGCGCGGCTGGCGTCGGCGGGCGGGCGTTCGATCACGTCGGGGCGGGCCGGGACCACGTCCACGCCGACGACCAGGCCGAGGTTCTCGACGGCGGAGGCGGGCACGTCGTCGCCCGGGTTGTATGCACGAACCGAGTTGGCGAAGATCACCCGTGCGGCGATGTAGTCGACCTTCGGACGCATGATCAGACCCCCAGGATGTGGTAGGTGACCTCGGACGCGGTGCCGTTGATCGCCAGCGGGACACGGCCGTTCGCGTCGCCGTAGGCCGCGGGCACCCGGAAGGCGTAGACGCCCCCGGCTGCGACGGTGTGGACTCGCGACGACACGGCGAGCCCGTCGAACTGGGCGCCCACGGTCAGGGTCATGGTGTGTGCGCCGGCACCGGCGTTGCGGGCCACCACCACGGAGCCGGCGGGCAGGGTGTCGGCGTTGGTGGTGCCGGTGCGGGTGGTCAGCGCCGCGCCTAGGTTGCTGGGCGTCTCGGCAGGAAAGTCGGCCATCGGTGCTCGCTTTCAGGTTGGAGGAGGCCGGTCACAGGTAGCTGTCGCCCCACGGCACGGGCGCGGGAAACGACCACACGGGCAGCAGCCCGTCCGGCTGCTGGCCGCCCGCCGCATCGTTCGCGGCGATCAGCCGCTCAAGGTCGGCATCAGCGCGGGCATCCAGGGCGGCGGCGCGGGCCAGGTCCCCGTCGTCGCGCGGGTAGGCGCGGACGATCGCGGCGGCGGCACGCAGCGCGGCAACCGCCTGCGCCAGCGGCCACACCGACTCCACCAGCGGCCCGGTCGCCGCCAGCACCGCCGGCCATGCGGCGTCGATGAACTGCTGCGCCTGCCACCGGGCGGGTGTGGTCCGGTCGGTGAAGTTCTCCTGGTACTGCTGCGAGCCGGGCGTCACCGTATCGACGGTCATATACGGAACGTGGGCGGCGACCTGCATGGTGGTGGGCGCCCACGGCGGCGGATCGATGCTGAGGATCGGCTGCGGCGAATCCCCTGCCGGAATCGGCATCGGCCACCCCCGTTCTGGCCGTATCCCGACCGGTCGTCGGCAGGCAATGCCGATCCGGTTGAGGCAATTGACAGCCGCCCAGGTCAGGCGGCTGTCATCATCGGAGACCAACCCCTCGACACGTCCAACAAGATCGATGACGCGTAGCCCGAGCCGCCGGCTCGGGTGGTGGGGGGAGATGCGGGTGCACAGGACCCGAGATGTCCGGTCGTGGATCCAAGCGGTCGCGTTGACGCTGCTGCTCGTCGGGACACTGATCCCGGCGCGCGGAATACCGGTGGTGACGGTGACGGCCGCCGTGCTGGCACCGGTCCTGATCTGGGCGATCATCACCGGCCTGCCGGTCGTGCACCGGGCGGTCGTGTTCGCGGTGATCCTTGCCGCCCTCGTCGCGGCACCGGCTCTCCTGTGGCCACCCACCACCGACTACGGCACCACGAAGGTGACCGGCTTCTTCCTGTTCACCGTGCCGACCGCCGTGGCCGTCATGCTGATCCGCGGCCGGCGTGACCTCACCACCTGGGCGAAGGTGTGGGTGGTGGGCGGCTGCCTGCTGGCGATCCTTGCCCTGGCCGGCGGTGTCGACCCCCAAGGGCGGGCCACCGGCGGCGACGGTGCCAGCAACCCGATCTGGCTCGCTCGGGCGATCGGCTCCCCGGTGGTGGCGCTGCTGTGGCTGACGTACCGGCGGGCGGTGTCCCGCTGGCTGGCGTTGGTCGCTGCTGCTCTGCTCGGCGCCGGCCTGTGGGCCACCGGTTCCCGGGGCCCTGTGGTGGCGCTGGTGATCGCCGCCCTCGTTGTGATCACTTTGGCGTCGCCGCTGGCCCGGGTGGGCCGGGCTGCTCTCGTCGCCCTGGCCGCCACCGTCGGCCTCTACTTCACCGTCGTGTCCGAGTGGGTCCCTGCGGCGTCGAGGCTCGGCGCGGCCCTTTACGACCCGCGCGGCGAGATCGAGGCGTCACAGCGCATCGAGCTGGCCCAACCCACCATCGACCTGATCCGGGAACACCCGTTCGGGGTCGGGTTCGGCAACTGGCCCGAACACGTCACGATCCTGCTCTACCGGTATCCGCACAACCTGTTCCTGGAGGTGTTCGCCGAGGCCGGCTGGATACCCGGCGCGGTCCTTGTCGCCCTGCTGGTGTGGGTGGTGGTTCGGCTCTGGAGCAGCGCCCGGGTGGAGCCTGCGGCGGTGCTCGCCCTGGCGCTGCTCGCCTTCGAAACGATGTGCGTCAGCGTGTCTGGTGACCTGAACGCCCGCACCTTCTTCTTCGTCCTCGCCCTCGGCTACGCGGTGAGCTACTGGCCGGCGGCTACTTCAACGCGAGGTAGGACGGCTGAGTTGACGCCGTCATGGTCGGCAGAGTCGCCGGAAGTGCAGTCAGCTCGCTACCGGCGTTCGCCCACCGAAAGTTCGGCGCGGTAAGGCCCACGTTCGCAAACGTGGCCGTGGCAGCCGCGCCGCGCAGCTGCGGCGCGACGCTCCCGTTCCACAGGAGCGCCACGTACACGCTGGTGCCGAACGGCTGCGACGCGATGGGGACGGTCAGGGCGGACGACTTCTGGCCCCCCGAGGCGAGCGCCACCGACTGGTCCGCGGTCTGCCCCAGCAGGTCCCCGGCCGCCGAGTAGACGCCGATCCAGCACTGATCGGCGACGAGCCCCGTGCCGGCGGCGGTGACCACGAACTCCACCGAGTTGATTGGGCCGCCGCGTTCCAGCAGTACGCGGGCCAGGTGCAGCACCCCGGCCGTGGTGGCGCCCACCGAGATGTTGGCCCACATCGGGTCGATGCTGGCCCCTGCCAGGGCGTTGCCGGCGGGTCCGTTCCATACGGACTGGCGGGCGCCGAACTGCGACCACACGCCGGGTGTTCCGGCGGTGGTGCACACCCAGCCGACCGGGCCGCCGAGGCTGGGCGTGGTGTTCCAGACGACCGCGCCTCGCGGCCAGGTGCCCGACGATGGCGGGGCGGTGGCGGTGTACTCCAGCGGCGGGCCCTTGATTGTCCGGGTGGTGGGGAAGTTCAGCACCGGCCCGGTCGTGCCACCGAGGACGTTGTTGGACCACTCCTTGACGTCCTGCGCGTTGTCGAGGCGCGCCCCGTGGTCGGTGGCGCCGGTCAGGTCGTTGTTGCGCACCACGACGGTGCCCTGGTTGGGCGTGTTGAGGTACAGGCCGTAGCGCATCCGGCCGTTGGCGTCGCTGACCGTGTTGCCGTCGATCTTGACGTTGGAGCAGGCGCCGGTCACGAAGATGCCGAACTCGCCCGCAAGGATGTCATCCACCGCCGGGTCGGTGATCCGGTTGCCGACCACATCCACATCCGAAGTCGCCGTCAACAGGACGCCGTTCTGCTGGAGGCTGGAGAGCCGGTTGAGCCCGATCGTCAGGCCGACACAGTCGGTGGCGGACAACCCGTGCCGGGCGTTGTGGATCACGTTGGACGAGACGACGGCGCCGTGGACGCCGATCAGGTTGATGCCGTCCCCGCCCGCCCCGGCGGTCGAGATCGAGTTGCCGGTGACGGTGACCCGCCGCACCTGCCGGCCGCCGCTGATGGCCTTGGTGAGCAGGATTCCGTGGCTGCCCGAGGCGGTGATGACGTTGCCGGTGATCGTGACGTGGTCGATGTCGATGCCGTTGGTGGTGTTGGCCAACTGGACCTTGATGCCCTGCAACCCCGTGTCGCGGATGATGTTGTCGGCGATGACCAGATTGATGGTGGCGTCGAGGTAGATGCCGTGCTGCCCGGTCATGTCGTGCAAATAGTTGCCGATGATCCGCACGTCCGTGCAGTCGCCGGAGTTGACGCCCTGCGCGTAGTGGGAGATGTCGCAGCCGATGACCGCCCACGCCGACGAGTTTTGGTGCCCGACGACACCCATGCCGTAGTTGTGGTCGACCGGCTGGATGATTCCGGGACCGGGCCCTTGCAGCCGGCTGTTGACCACCCGCACGTCGGCGGCCGTCCCGCCGATGTTGACACCGACCCCGGCGAAGCTGCGGAAGTCGCAGCCGTCGATGAGCACGTTGCGGGAGGCGCCGGTGATGTTGACCGCCGACGCGGCGAAGACCGCCGACGACGGCACATAGTCGGTGCCCAGCCCCGTCGCCCGCACGTTCCGCAGCACCACGTCACTCGCGTTGGCGACAACGAACGTGTTGCTGAGGTTGGCGGTCTGGGTGACGCGGCCCCGCGACCCGTCGATGCGCGCCCCAGACGGGACCGTCACGCTTCCCGAGATGGTCAGGTGCGCGTCGATGATCGCCCAGCCGCCGGCCTCCGCGGCCGCGCTGATCGCCGTTTGCAGCAGCGTCCGGTCGTTGGATCCGTTCGGTGTGCCGAACTGGCTGACGAGGTAGCCGGTGGCCTGCAACCGCCGATCAGACATGTCGACCTTGCTGGTGTCGAGGTCAGTGATCTGCCCCGCGTGCTCGGCGAGCTGCCCAGCCTGCCCGTCAACTGTCTCGGTCAGGCCACTGATCCGGGAGTCGTAGCCGGCGTCAATGTCACGCAGCCCGTCGAGCTGCCATTTGTAGTCGGCGTCGACCGGGTTGACGACACCGTTGACGCGGATCCACAGACGGGTGGCGCCGTCCTCCGGCCCCCAGTAGTTGGGTTGCCGCCCCCACCCGTCGAGGGTCACCGAGCGGCGGCCGTGGGTGTCCAGCGGGATGAGGGGGCCCTTCGTTCCGGAGACGTCGTAGTACACCTCCGCAGGGGTGATGCAGTCCTCGTCGGCGTACAGGTAGCCCAACGCGCCAGCGGCTGGCTGGCCCTTCGGCAGCAGCACCAGGCGGGCGCCGGAGTCGGGAAACAGAAGGCTCGGCACAGCAGCACACCCCCTCAGAAGAACGCGATGACCTGGACGATGCCGGCCGCTCCGTCGCCGCCTTTGCCGGAGTTGAAGCCGTTGACGCTGGCCCCGCC
>NZ_POTY01000080.1 GCF_003236315.1 Micromonospora craterilacus | reverse complement strand
CTTTCGAATGGCAAAATGAACGTTTTGCTGCTTTTGCCGCAAGGGGCGACTGAAGATCGACGGGAAATGGGACGCCGCACCCACCCGTCGGACGTGGGGCGATTCCGGCTGCCGGGGGCAGTCGGGGCATCGGCAGCCCGCACGGTCGACGGGGTGGCAGGCCGGCCGGACCGCCCCATCCGCCGACAAGGCGGCACGCCCCGGCCAACCGGCACCGTTCCACCCGACAAATCGAACTAATGCCAAACACGAATTTTTCCCTGCAAAAGTCACGAAACGGTCTAACGTCGGTTCTGGCTCGGTTGTTACCGGCCGCAGGACAACCAGGGATGGAGTGACACAGGTCATGGCTAAGAAGATGCTGGGGAAGGTCGTTGCGGGTGCTGCGCTCGGCGGCGCCTCCCTGCTGGTGTTCGCGCCCGGGGTCGCGTTCGCCGACGGCCACCCCCACCGCGACGACGAGGGCAAGGTCTTCGCCAAGCCGCACGCCGCCAAGCCCGGCGAGGAGATCAAGCTGGTGCAGATCTGCGAAGAACCGCAGGAGCACCCCTTCGTCTGGTCCAAGGTCACCGGCAAGGTCAAGCTCGAACCGGCCCACAAGGACCGGGACAAGGACCAGGACCACAAGGACCGCGACAAGGACCGGGACCACGACAAGGACCGGGACAAGGACCGCGACCACGACAAGGACCGCGACAAGGACCGCGACCACAAGGGCTGGGACGGCGACTGGGGCAAGGACCAGGACCACAAGGACCGCGACCGGGACAAGGACCGCGACAAGGACCAGGACAAGGACCGGGACAAGGACCAGGACAAGGACCGCGACCAGAAGGACTGGGACAGCGGCAGCGACTGGGACGGCGGGAACGACTGGAAGGACCAGAAGGACGAGGACCGGGACCGGGACAAGGACCAGAAGGACGAGGACCGGGACAAGGACCGGGACAAGGACCAGAAGGACTGGACCGGCGGCGACGACTGGTCGGCCGATTCCGCGACCCAGCCTGGTGCCGAGGCGGGCGAGGGCGGCGGCGCCGCGGACCGCGACGAGGACCGCGACCGGAAGGACCGCGACCACGACGAGCGCGGCGAGAAGGGCCGCGAGCACGAAGAGCAGGGCAAGGGCGAGCACGGCAAGGACGACGACCGCTGGGAGCACAAGAAGGACTTCGTCTTCTTCGGTGAGGCCCGGATCGCCAGGGACGCCAAGCCCGGCACGTACAAGCTGGAAGGCTCCTGCGGCAGCGGCGAGCTGGTCGTCCTGCCGCACGGCGGGGTCGACGGCGGTGACGGGGGCATGGCCACCGGCGCCAACGGCGGCATGGCTACCGCCGGGGCGAGCCTGGTCGGCGCGGCCGCCCTCGGTGGCCTCGTGCTGATGCGCCGGCGCCGGACCGATGAGTTCACGGTCTGACGCGATGGCGAGACGGGCCGGCGGCCGTCACGGTTATCCGTGGCGCGCCGTCGGCGCCGCCGTCGTCGTGCTGCTCGCCATGGTGGGCTCCGGGCTGATCGGCGCCTCGCTGAAGTCGGCCGAACCCGTCCGACCACCCCAGCCTCTGGCGCAGGCCGGAGCGGGGGCGACCACGTCGGCTGCGCCGTTCGAGGACGCCGACCTCGACGGCGAGGACTCGCCACCGGCGGCCGGGCTGCCCCGTTCCGCCCCCACCACGATCAGCATTCCCCGGATCGGCGTCAACGCGGAGATCATGAGGCTCGGCACCAATCCTGACGGGACCGTACAGGTGCCCTCACTGGACCAGGCCTGGCTCGCCGGTTGGTACGAACCAGGCCCGAGCCCGGGTGAGGTGGGCAATTCGGTCATCGTCGGGCACGTCGACTCGGCGGCGATCGGGCCCGCCGTCTTCTTCTCCCTCGGCGCCCTGCAACCCGGTGACACCATCACGGTCAACCGCGAAGACGGGCGTCCGGTCAACTTCCGGGTGGACTCGGTGACCTCCCACCCGAAGGACGCCTTCCCCACCGAGCAGGTCTACGGCCCCAACAACCGGCCCGGCCTGCGCGTGGTCACCTGCGGCGGCCAGTTCAACGAGACGACCCGCAGCTACCCCGACAACGTGATCGTCTTCGCCTCCCTGGTGGCGTGACCCACGACGGAACGACCCATGACCGGCGTTGGCCCGGCGGCGGAGCCGCCGGGCCAACGCCGGTCAATCATGCATTTCTCGCGGGTGGGCGGTCAGGTGGCGGCCGAGGTGCGGACCAGGGTGCGGATCTGGCGGAGGAGGACCGAGAGGGCCGCCAGGTCGGCGCGGGACTCGTCGAACTCGCCCATCGCCCGCTCGGCGCGGTGGATCGAGGTGGCGTTCGACTGCTCCCACTGCTGCACCCGCTCCTGCGACGGAAGGTCGCCCGACGTGGAGTCGAGCACCTCGGCGGTGAGAGCGGCGAGGGCGGCGTACAGGTCGTAGCGCAGCGCCATCCTGGCCAGGGTCTGCCACCGGTCCTCGCGGGGCAGCAGCGAGATCTTCGACAGCAGCGAGTCCACCCGGAACCGGTCGGAGAGCACGAAGTAGACCGAGGCCACCTCGCTCACCTCCCGCTCGGTGCCGGCGGCGGTCTCCACCACGTCGAGCAGACCGAAGCTGTACATCAGCCGGGTGCTCTGCTCGGCCAACTCGCGGGGCAGACCACGCTCGCTCATCGAGTCGATGTGCGCCGCGATCGCCTCCCGCTCGCTGCCGTAGAACAGCGTCTCCAGCTGCGGCAGTAGCCGGGCCACCCCGTCACGCAGCCGGATGATCTCCGCCCGGACGTCGATCGGCGAGCGCCGGTTGGTCACCAGCCAGCGCACCGCCCGGTCGAGCAGCCGCCGGGTGTCCAGGTAGACACTGGTCTGCAACTCCGGGTCGATCCGGTTGTCCAACGCCTCGACCGCGTCCCAGAGCTGGCGCAGCCCGAACACCTCACGGACCACCACGTACGCCCGGATCACGTCCGCCGCCGTGGCGGCGGTCTCCTCGACCACCCGGAAGACGAACGAGATGCCGCCCCGGTTGATCGCCTCGTTGACCAGCACCGTGGTCACGATGTCGCGGCGCAGCCGGTGCCGGCCCATCCGGTCGGCGAACCGCTCCCGCATCGGGGTCGGGAAGTAGTTGACCAGCACCTCGCTGGTCCACTGCTCGTCGGCCAGCCCCTCGGCCAGGATCTCCTTCTCCAGCGCGATCTTCACGTACGCCAGCAGCACCGCGAACTCCGGCGCGGTCAGCCCGGACTCGGTGCGCACCGCCAGTTCCTCGTCCGGCGGCAGCGCCTCCAGCGCCCGGTCCAGCGTTCCGGAGCGCTCCAGGTCGGTGATCATGCGCCGGTGCACCGGGAGCAGCGAGGCGGCCTGGGCCTGCGAGTTGTTGATCGCCCGCGCCTGGTCGTAGTTGTCCCGCAGCACCAGCTCGGCGACCTCGTCGGTCATCCGCGCCAGCAGCTCGTCCCGCTCGGGAACGGTCAGCTCGTTGTCGGCGACCGCGGTGTTCAGCAGGATCTTGATGTTCACCTCGTGGTCGGAGCAGTCCACCCCGGCCGCGTTGTCGATGAAGTCGGTGTAGATCCGCCCGCCCGCCTGGGCGTACTCGATCCGGCCGAGCTGGGTCCAGCCCAGGTTGCCGCCCTCGCCAGCGACCCGGCAGCGCAGATCCTTGCCGTTGACCCGGATCGCGTCGGTGGACTTGTCGCCCACCTCGGCGTTGGTCTGGCTGGACGCCTTGACGTAGGTGCCGATGCCGCCGTTCCAGAACAGGTCGACCGGTGCGGTGAGGATGGCCTTCATCAGCTCCTGCGGGCTCATCTGCTCGACGTCGTCGCCCAGCCCGAGCACCGCGCGGACCTGCGGCGACACCGGCACCGACTTCGCCGTACGCGGGTAGACCCCGCCGCCGGCGGAGATCAGCTCCGCGTTGTAGTCCTCCCAGGTCGACCGGGACAGCTCGAACATCCGCTTCCGCTCGATGAACGAGGTGGCCGCGTCCGGGTCCGGGTCCAGGAAGATGTGCCGGTGGTCGAAGGCGGCCACCAGCCGGATGTGCTCCGACAACAGCATGCCGTTGCCGAACACGTCACCGGACATGTCGCCGACGCCGACGACGGTGAAGTCCTGGCGCTGGGTGTCGTGACCCAGCTCGCGGAAGTGCCGCTTGACCGACTCCCAGGCGCCCCGGGCGGTGATGCCCATCTTCTTGTGGTCGTAGCCCGCCGAGCCGCCGGAGGCGAAGGCGTCGCCCATCCAGAAGTTGTGCGCGATCGAGATCTCGTTGGCGATGTCGGAGAACGACGCCGTGCCCTTGTCCGCCGCCACCACCATGTACGGATCGTCGCCGTCGTGGCGGACCACGTCCTCGGGCGGCACGATCTCGCCGGCCGCGATGTTGTCGGTGACAGCCAGCAACGCGGAGATGAACTCCTTGTAGCAGACCACGGCCTCGTCCCGGTCGCCCGGCTTCTGCTTGAGCACGAAGCCGCCCTTGGCGCCCACCGGCACGATCACGGCGTTCTTCACCATCTGCGCCTTGACCAGGCCGAGCACCTCGGTGCGGAAGTCCTCCCGCCGGTCCGACCAGCGCAGGCCGCCCCGGGCCACCGGCCCGAACCGCAGGTGCACGCCCTCGAACCGCGGCGAGTACACGAAGATCTCGAACTTCGGCCGCGGTGCGGGCAGTTCCGGGATCGCCTGCGGGTCAAGCTTGAACGCCACGTACGGCTTGGGCCTCCCGCCGACCGGCTTCTGGTAGAAGCTGGTCCGCAGGGTGGCCTGGATCAGGGTCAGGTACGACCGCAGGATCCGGTCCTGGTCGAGGCTGGCCACGTCGTCGAGGGCGGCCCGGATCTCGGACACCAGCTCGGCGCTGCGCCGCTCGCGCTGCTCGGCATCGGACGTGCCCGGCTCGAACCGCGTCTCGAACAGCTGCACCAGCAGCGTGGCGATCCGCGGGTACGCGATGAACGTCGACTCCATGTAGTCCTGCGAGAACACGGTGCCGGTCTGGCGCAGGTACTTCGCGTACGCCCGCAGCACGACCACCTGGCGCCAGGTCAGCCCGGCGCGCAGCACCAGCTCGTTGAAGCCGTCCACCTCGGCCTCGCCCCGCCAGGCCGCCGCGAAGGCGTTCTCCACGTGCGGGCGCACCTCGGCCAGTTCCTGGTGCCCCTCGGGCAGTTGCAGCCCGAAGTCGTACAGCCAGATCCGCCCGTCGACGCGTTCCACCTCGTACGGGTGCTCGTCGACCACCTTGACGCCGAGCGAGTGCAGCACCGGCAGCACCGCCGACAGCATCATCGGTTCGCCGTACCGGTAGACCTTGAACCGGACGTCCATCGACTCGTCGAGGTCCGCGCCCCGGCTGCCGGCGCGCGGGATCAGCTGCTTGCGGAACAGGTGCATCTCCAGCTGGCCGGGCTCCTCCAGCAGCTCCAGCTTGGCCAGGTCCTTCATCGCCTCGTACGGCGTGTGCCCGTCCTTGTAGCCCTCCGGGAACGCGTCGGCGTACCGGCCGAACAGGTGCTTGGCCTGCTCGTCGCCGAGCTTGCGCTCCAGCACCAGCCGGTAGTCGTCGTCCCACAGCCGGGTGGCGTCGGCCAACTCCTCGGCGAGCAGATCGGCGTCGATGTCGCCGGGCGGGCTGGTCGGGTCGGTACGGACGATGAAGTGCACCCGGGCCAGCATGGATTCGGTCACCCGGGTGGTGTAGTCCACCCCGACGCCGTTCAGCTCGCGCAGCAGGATGTCCTGCATGCGCAGCCGGTTCTGCGTGGTGAACCGGTCCCGGGGCAGGTAGATCAGGCAGGAGATGAACCGCCCGTACGCGTCCCGGCGCAGGAACACCCGCAGCTGCCGCCGACCGGCCATCCGCAGTACGCCGATCACCGCGTGGTAGAGGTCGTCGGTCTTGATCTGGAACAGCTCGTCGCGCGGGTACGTCTCCAGGATCTGGAGCAGGTCCTTGCCGGAGTGGCTGCGCAGGCTCAGCCCGGAGCGGTCCAGCACCTCGGCGACCTTGCGCCGGACCACCGGCAGCTCCTGCACGCTGGTGCGGTACGCGGCGGTCGAGAACAAGCCCAGGAACCGCCGCTCGCCCACCACCTCACCGTTCTCGTCGAAGATCTTGAAACCGATGTAGTCCAGGTACGCCGAGCGGTGCACAGTGGCCCGCGAGTTCGCCTTGGTGATGATGAGCAGGCGCTTCTCGGTGACCTTCTCGTGCGCCTCCGGCGTCATCGACGACAGCGCCCGCGCCTCCGGCGAGTCCTGCCGCAGGATGCCCAGCCCGGTGCCGAGCACCGCCTCCAGCGCCGCCCCGCCCTGGACCGAGTCCGACACCAGCCGGTACTCCCGGTAGCCGAGGAAGGTGAAGTGGTCGTGGGCGAGCCAGCGCAGCAGCTCCACCGAGTCGGTGATGTCCTTCTCCGGCACCGGCGGCCGGCTGTCGCTCGTCCGCGCGGCGGCCAGCTCGTCGGCGAGCGCCATGGCCCGCTGGCGCATCTTCGGCCAGTCCTCGACGGCCTCCCGCACGTCGGTGAGCACCCGCTGCAACTCGCGGCGCAGCTTGTCCCGCTCCTCCGGGTCGCGGACCGGGTCGATCTCGATCCGCATCCAGCTCTCGACCAGGTCCCCGGAGATCGCGTCGTCCGGCTCGACGTCGGCGGCCACCTCGACCAGCCGGCCGAGCGGCTCCCGGCGCACCACGACCAGCGGGTGGACCAGCAGGTGCACGTCAAGGTGGTGGGTGTTGAGCAGGGCGGTCACCGAGTCGACCAGGAACGGCATGTCGTCGGTGACGAACTCGACGACGCTGTGGTGCTGTTCGGCGTCGGGCGAGTGGATCCGCAGCTTCAGCTCACCCGGCACCCGCTGCTGGGCCAGCTCCCGGTGGGCGCGGGCGGCGTCGAGCATCTCCTCGGCGGTGAACCCGATCAGCTCCTCGTCCGGCGCGAACCGCCAGAACCGGCCCACCAGGGTCGCCGCGTCGTGGTCGTCGCCGGCCAGCGCGACCGCCTGTGCCACCAGCCGCTCGGCGTTGGGCACCGGCTCGTCGAGTTCGGCGTCCTCCACGTCGTCCGCCAGCGCCTCCGGCGGCAGACCCAGGTCGTAGAGGGTGTCGATGCTTGAACCGGTCATCCCGGTCACTCCTGTGTCGAGCCGGCCGAAGCCGTCCCCATCGGTCGCCGAATCGAAGCTGTCGTCGTCCCGGCCGGTGTCAGCCTGCCGGAGGTCGGGTCCCGGTTTGATCGCCGGACGCCGGTCCATCGGTGCCACTCCCCTCGACCCACAGCGCTGTGGGTCACTCTGCCGCCAAGCCTAGGCCGACCGACTGGTCCCTCCGTCGGCGGACCACCGGCCGGACTTCCGGATCGGGAGATCGTCCTTTCACCCGTTGCGGTACGAGGTTCGGCCGGATCAGGAGTACCCCACCTGATGTTGTTCATCACATGGTCACGGGACCGTCTTTGCTCCGGCCGAGCCTGGGAGGGGCAGTGCGGGGTGCCCTGGCGTACTAGCGTGCAGGGCAGCCTGACCAGGAGGAAGACACCCCCATGCACCGTGTGCACCGAAACCGTCACATAAGGTCACGACTCGCCGCCGGCGTCGCCTGCCTGATCGCCTCGACCACCCTGGTCGCCTGCTCCGGCGAGGACGGACCACAGCACAGCGTGGATGCCTTCCTAACCGGCTGGCACTCCGGCAACCTACAGGCGGTCGGCTTCATCGACCCGACCGGCGCGAGGATCGCGGCCGCCACGGTCGCGCAGGAGATCAAGGATCTCTCTGGCGAGCTGGCCGGCACGCCACCCAAGCTGAGCCGACGGGGTGACCCCGAGGTGGTCCGGGACACCGCGACGGCCATCATCCGGGTCGAGTGGACGCTGCCGGGCGAGACGAGCTGGGCGTACGACCAGCAGATCCGGCTCAGCCAGGGCCGGGACGACCAGTGGCAGGTGATCTGGGAGCCGCAGGTGGTGCACGACGGGCTGACCCGCGGTGACCGGCTCGGGCTGCGGCGGGACACCGCACAGCGGGCCGGGGTGCTCGACGGCGCCGGCAAGCCGCTCATAACGCCGCGCCCGGTGGTCCGGGTCGGGCTGCAACCCAGCGAGGTGACCGACGTCCAGGCCATGATCCGCGAGCTGGACGCCGCGTTCCGGGCGATCCGGCCGGCGATCACGCCGCCGGTCGACCTGTCCAATCTGGCCAAGCGGCTGGACGAGGCGAAGCCGGACGCGTTCGTCGAGGTGGTTACCCTGCGCGACGAGGCGTACCGGCAGATCAAGTCGCGCATCTACGATCTGCCGGGGACGAAGTTCCCCACCGACAAGCTGGAGCTCGCCCCCACCCGCGAGTTCGCCCGGGCGGTGCTCGGCACGGTCGACCCCGCTCAAGCCGACGACCTGCAGAAGTTCCCCGACCGCTACTCGCCCGGCGACCTGGTCGGCCACGGCGGGTTGCAGGGCCGGTGGGACGAGCGGCTGCGCGGCGTACCGGGACTCTCCGTGATCATCAAGCGGGAGGGCCCCAACGGGACGCTTGAGCCCACCGGCACGGAGGTGTTCCGGCGCGAACCGCAGCCCGGGGAGCCGGTACGGACCACCCTCGACGTGGCCACCCAGAACGCGGCCGACCAGGCGCTGCGCGGCGAACGCCGGCGGGCCGCCCTGGTGGCGGTACGCGTCAGCGACGGCGCGGTGCTCGCCGCCGCCAACGGCCCCGGCGCCAGCGGGGAGAACCTGGCCTTCACCGCGCAGGTGCCACCGGGCTCCACGTTCAAGATGGTCAGCGCGCTCGGGCTGCTGGAACGGGGCGCGGTGACCCCGGACGGCACGGTCGACTGCCCGAAGACCTTCGTCGTGGACGGTCGCTCGTTCAAGAACTCCAACGACTTCGAACTCGGCGAGGTGCCGTTCCGCACCAACTTCGCCAAGTCCTGCAACACCGCCTTCGCGGCCCTGGCCCCGCAACTCGGCGCCGACGGGCTCGCCGTCACCGGCCGGACCGTCGGCCTCGAAGGCAAGTGGGAGGTCGGCCTCGACGCGTTCACCGGGAAGGTCTCCGCCGACGGCGGCGCCACCGAGCAGGCCGCCGCGGCGATCGGGCAGGGTACGACCGTGGTCAGCCCGCTGGCCATGGCCGCGGCGACCGCGGCGGTCGCCAAGGGCAGCTTCACCGCCCCGCAGCTGATCGTGGACCCGGCTCCGGAGCAGGCGGCCGAGCCGGCTCCGCCGCTGAAGCCCGAGGCGGTCGCGGCGGTCCAGGCGATGATGCGCGAGGTGGTCACCAGCGGTACCGGCACCGCGCTGAAGGATGTCCCGGGCCAGCCGGTGCACGGCAAGACCGGCACCGCCGAGTACGACGACAACCCGAAGAACACCCATGCCTGGTTCGTCGGCTGGCAGGGCGACGTGGCCTTCGCGGTGTTCGTCGAGAAGGGCGGCTCGGGCAGCGGCACCGCCGTGCCGATCGCGGAGCGCTTCCTGCGCGCCCTGGCCCGCTGACCCACCACCTGCTCTCGCGGCGGATCACCTACCGGCCCGCGAGAGCAGGCAGGCGCGGTCAGGCGATGAGGCCGCCGGGGGCCCGCGAGGGGTGCGGAGCGTCCTCGTCCGACGGGCGGGCGTCGAGCGGTTCCGTCAACTCGCCGGCCAGCGGATCCCGGGTGTCGGCTGGCCGGCCGTCGGGTTCGGCTGCGGCCGGGCGGCGAAGCGAACCCGGGCCGGCCGAGAAGCTGGCGTCCCGGGGATCCGACCCGACGACGGCGTCCTCCGGCCCCTCGACCGACTCGCCGAGGGCCGGCGCGGCGTGGTCGGCCGGCTCCGGACGCAACCGGGGCGGCACCGAAGGAGCGGGGGCAGCCCGGTGGGCCGGCTCCGGACGCAGCTGGCGCGGCGCCGGTTCCGGGGCGAGCAGGCCGGGCTGCGTGGGACGTAGCCGGGGCGGCACCGACCCGGGGGCGGTGACCGGGCGCAGGCCGGCCACCACGGTGTTGACGATCTCGGCGGCGTACGCGCCGTCCGGGTCGTAGTCGGGGTCGAAGACGGTCAGCTCGACGCCGAGGCAGTGCGGGGTGTCGACCAGCCCGGCGAGCAGGATCTCCAGCTCGGCGAAGGCGATACCGCCGGGGTCGGGAGCGTCGACCGCCGGCAGCACGGCCGGATCGAGCACGTCCACGTCGATGTGCACCCAGTAGCCTGCGCAGTCGGCGAGCTGCTCGTGCGCCCACTGCGCGGTACGCGCCGCGCCCTCAGCGCGCAGCGCCGGCACCGGTCTGGTGATGATCCCGGCGGCCTGGAGATCGAGCCGGTACTCGTCCTGCGCGCGGATGCCGAGCACCACCACGTCGATGTCCCGGAAGTAGGGGCGCCGCCCCTCGATGGCCGCCAGGTCGGCCTGACCTCGACCGGTGACCAGGGCGAGGTCCTCGCCCGCCGCGGCGCCCACGTAGGAGGCGTTGCCGGGGTGCCGGAAATCGGAGTGGCCGTCCACGAAGACCAGGCCGATCCGGCCGCCGACCGCCTCGCCGAGCCGGTGCATGGCCAGCGCCGAGCCGAGCAGGATCGAGCAGTCACCGCCGAGCACGACCGGGAACTCACCCCGGTCGATGATCGCCCCGATCCGGTCGGCCAGCCCCACCGAGTAGTCGGCGATCTCCCGCGCGTGGCACACGCCGTCGCCCGGCCGCCAGTCACCGGCGTCGTAGCGGGGCGGGGTCAGGCAGCCGGCGTCGCGGGCCCGTAACCGGGGCAGCAACCCCTGGTCGCGCAGCGCACCGGGCGCCTTCGCGCAGCCCGGGACGGAGGTGGGTGTGGGTGGGCGCAGGCCGAGGTTGCTCGGCGCGTCGAGGACGGCGATCCGGCGCATCACGGGCCGCCGACGTTCGCGACTGCGGGGCTCGCAAGCTCACTCCTCGCACTCACCTGGGGCTCCCGTCCTCCGGTGTCGGGGCGGGCCGGCGGCACGCCGGCCCGCGCTGGCGTGGCAGGTGGCTCAGAACAGGGCGCTGGCCAGGGCCCGCCGGGCCGAGGCGACCGCGGGGTCTTCCGGCCCGGCGATGGTGAACAGGCCGACGAGGTGCTGGCGTACCTTCTCCCGGTCGTCGCCGGCGGTGCGGCGGACCAGCCCCACCAGCCGCTGGTACGCCTGCTCGGCCAGGCCGCTGAGCACCTCGATGTCGGCGGCCAGCAGTTGCGCGTCGACGTCGTCGGGGTCGGCCGCCGCGGCGAGCGCCGCCTGCGGGTCCGCGCCGGCCACCCGGCGGGCGAGCCCGACCTGGGCCAGCCCGGCCTCCGCCGCGGCGTCGGTCGGGGTCTCGGCCAGGATCTTCCGGTACGCCTGCTCGGCGATGTCCAGGTCACCGCTCATCAGGGCGTCGTCCGCCTCGTCGAGGCGGGGGTCCTCCGGCTCGGGCCCGGCCACCCCACCGGCCTTGAGTACCGCCTGGATCCACTGCCGCAGCTGCGGCTCCGGCACCACCCCGGAGAAGGCGTCGACCGGCTGCCCGCCGACCACCGCGTAGACCATCGGGATGCCCTGCACCCGGAACATCTGCGCCAGCCGGGGGTTGGCGTCCACGTCGACCTTGGCGAGCACCCAGGCGCCGCCACCCTCCACCGCCAGCCGCTCCAGCACCGGCGAGAGCTGCTTGCAGGGCTGGCACCACTCGGCCCAGAAGTCCACCACCACAGGTGTGGTCAGGGAGCGCTCCAGGACCTCGGACTGGAAGGTCGCCTCGGTCACGTCGACGACGGTCACGCCGCCGACGGCACCGCCGGGCGCACCGGCGGGGGGACCGGCCTGGACCGGCGCCGGGGTGGGACTGGGAGTGGGGGTGCGCAGCGCGCTGAGGTCGACCGCGCCGCGGGTGAAGATCGACGAGGTGATCCGTGGGTCGCTCATGGTTACCTAGTCTCGCACGCGATTTGCCGAACTCAGATCAACCGCGGCCCTGACAGTTGCCACTGTCACCCGTGCACATTCGCCCCGGCGGGGCGGCCGACCGACCGCCCTGCCGGGCGAGTGTCAGAACCGTGCGGGCTCGCGGTAAACGCCCCATTCGCCGCGCAGCGCGTCGCAGATCTCGCCGAGGGTGGCTTCGGCCCGGACGGCGTCGAGCATCGCGGGGATCATGTTCTCCCCGGTACGGCTCACCGCGACCATCGCCGCCACCGCGGCGCGCACCTTGGCGTCGTCCCGGCCGGTCTTGCGCTCGGCGAGCACCCGGCGCTGCTCCAGCTCCACCTCGTGCGAGATGCGCAGGATCTCCAGCTCCTTGGCGACCGTGCCGGTGTGGCAGTTGACCCCGACGATCTTCTTGTCGCCCTTCTCCAGCGCCTGCTGGTACACGAAGGCCGACTCGGCGATCTGGCCGGTGAACCAGCCGTCCTCGATGCCGCGCAGGATGCCGGCGGTCATCGGGCCGATGGCGTGCGGGCCCTCGCCGCCCAGTGCCCGGATCCGGGCGAAGATCTCCTCCGCCTCGGCCTCGATCCGGTCGGTGAGCGCCTCGACGTACCAGGAGCCACCGAGCGGGTCAGCCACGTTGACCACCCCGGTCTCCTCCATCAGCACCTGCTGGGTACGCAGGGCGATCTCGGCGGACTCGTCGGTCGGCAGCGCGAGGGTCTCGTCCAGGGCGTTGGTGTGCAGCGAGTTGGTGCCGCCGAGCACCGCGGCGAGCGCCTCGACGGCGGTGCGTACCACGTTGTTGACCGGCTGTTGCGCGGTCAGCGACACCCCGGCGGTCTGCGTGTGGAACCGCAGCCACAGCGCCTTCTCACTGGTCGCGCCGTAGACGTCGCGCAGCCAGCGGGCCCAGATCCGGCGGGCGGCACGGAACTTGGCGATCTCCTCGAAGAAGTCCACGTGCGAGTCGAAGAAGAAGCTCAGCCCGGGGGCGAAGACGTTCACGTCCAGCCCCCGGGACAGCCCCAACTCGACGTAGCCGAAGCCGTCGGCGAGGGTGTACGCCAGCTCCTGCGCGGCGGTCGAGCCGGCCTCGCGGATGTGGTAGCCGGAGACCGACAGCGGCTTGTAGCGCGGGATCTCCCGGGCGCAGTACTCCATCAGGTCGCCGATCAGGCGCAGGTGCGGCTCGGGGTCGAACAGCCACTCCTTCTGCGCGATGTACTCCTTGAAGATGTCCGTCTGCAGGGTGCCGTCCAGCGTCGACAGGTCGGCGCCCTGGCGCTCGGCGGCGACCAGGTACATGCAGAACACCGGCACGGCCGGGCCGGAGATGGTCATGCTCGTGGTGACCCCGGCCAGGTCGATGCCGTCGAAGAGCACCTCCATGTCGGCGGCGCTGTCCACCGCCACCCCGCAGTGGCCCACCTCGCCGAGCGACTGCGGGTCGTCGGAGTCCCGGCCCATCAGGGTCGGCATGTCGAAGGCGACCGAGAGGCCACCACCACCCGCGCCCAGGATCATCTTGTAGCGCTCGTTGGTCTGCCGGGCGTTGCCGAACCCGGCGAACTGCCGGATGGTCCAGGTCCGCCCGCGGTAGCCGGTGGGGTAGAGCCCCCGGGTGTACGGGAACTCGCCCGGCCAGCCGATCCGCTCGAAGCCCGGATGGGCGGCCCCCTCCGGCGGACCGTAGACCGGCTCGACGGGCATCCCGGAGAGCGTGGTGAAGTCGGCGTCCCGCTTGCGTGCGGCGTCGTACCGGGCCTGCCAGCGGGCCCGTCCGGCGGCGATCTCGTCGGCGTTCATCCCCGGGGCTCCTCCTCGAGTCCTCGACTGCACATCGAGTGTAGAGCCCACACCTGAACGATCGATAAGGCAGTTCGTACCAACCGGTAACCTGAGCTGCCCGGACCTCAGGCGGCGGGGCCTCCGATGGCCACGTCGTCCACCCGGATGTTGATCTCGTCGACCCGCAACCCGTACGCCTCGATCGCCTGGGTCACGCCGACCCGCACCGCCGCGGTCACCTCGGGCACCGGGTGCCCGGCATCGGTCACGATCACCAGGTTGACCACCGCCGCCCCGTTGGTGACGTGGGCCGAGCAGCCCCGCCGGGCGTCACCCACCTGATCCAGCCCGACCCGGTCCAGCACGGCGTTGAAGAACCGGGCGAGATCGCCACCCAGCTCCACCACGCCGGGCACCGCCTTCGCCGCGGCCACCGCGATCTTCTCCACCACCTCGTCGGAGATGTCGGTACGACCACCCGCCACCGCGTCCGGCGTCATCGGCAACTCCTGCGTCATCTCGTGGTCCATGCTTCTCCCAGCGGCCATCGCACCGCCCCACGCGCGTTTGCGGGACGGTGCGAGCGTACTCGTTCGGGAGGGTCCGCAGTGGACGTCGGTCAGCGCGCGAGCTGGGCGAGCAACGCGTCCGCGGCGGCGTACGGGTCGGTCGCGCCGGCAGCCACCTCGGCGGCGAGCGCCGGCAGGTGCGTACCGTCGCGCAGCGAACCGATCCGGGCGCGGAGCACGCCGAGCGCGATGGCCTCGATCTCGGCGGCGGCCCGCGCCTCGCGACGGCGGCGCAGCTCGTCGTGCTCGACCAGCCAGCCCCGGTGCTTGTCGATCGCCGCGGCGATGTCGTCGATCCCCTCGGCCCGGGTGGCCACCGCCCGCACCACCTGCGGCCGCCACTGGCCCGGACCGCGCTCACCGAGGGCGATCATGCCCTGGATGTCCCGGACGGTCGCGTCGGCGCCGTCCCGGTCGGCCTTGTTGACCACGAAGATGTCGGCGATCTCCAGGATGCCGGCCTTTACCGCCTGGATCGCGTCGCCCATGCCGGGGGCGAGCAGCACCAGCGTGGTGTCGGCCAGCGAGGCCACCTCGACCTCGGCCTGCCCGACACCGACGGTCTCCACCAGCACCACGTCACAGCCGGCGCCCTCCAGCACCCGCACCGCCTGCGGGGTGGCCGCCGACAGCCCGCCGAGGTGCCCCCGGCTGGACATCGAGCGGATGTAGACACCCGGATCGGTGGCGTGGTCCTGCATCCGCACCCGGTCGCCGAGGATCGCGCCGCCGGTGAACGGACTGGACGGGTCGATGGCCAGCACGCCCACCCGGTGGCCCCGGGCCCGCAGGGCGCGTACCAGTTCGTTGGTGGTGGTCGACTTGCCCACCCCGGGGGAACCGGTCAGGCCGACCACCTGGGCCTGGCCGGCGAAGGGCGCGAGCGCCGCGGCGATGCTCGGCACCGTCTCGTCGCCCGACTCGACCAGGGTGATCAACCGGGCCACCGCGCGAGGGTCACCCTCGCGCGCCCGCTCGACCAGCACGGGTACGTCCCGGCTGCGGCGCACCGACCCGGTGACCGCCGCCGGGACGTTCGCGTCCGACTCGCTCACTGAGTGGTTTCGGTGGCATCGGGAACGTGGATGATCAGCGCGTCGCCCTGGCCGCCACCACCGCAGAGCGCCGCCGCCCCGGTGCCGCCGCCGCGCCGCTTGAGCTCCAGCGCGAGGGTGAGCACCAGCCGGGCGCCGGACATGCCGATCGGGTGGCCCAGCGCGATCGCGCCGCCGTTGACGTTGACCTTGTCCGGGCTGATCCCGAGGTCACGGGTGGACTGGATGCCGACCTGGGCGAACGCCTCGTTGATCTCGATCAGGTCGAGGTCGGAGACGCTCAGCCCACCCTTGCGCAGGGCGTGCTGGATGGCGTTGGACGGCTGCGAGTGCAGCGAATTGTCCGGGCCCGCCACGTTGCCGTGCGCCCCGATCTCGGCCAGCCAGGTCAGGCCCAGCTCCTTGGCCTTCGCCTTGCTCATCACGACCACCGCGGCGGCGCCGTCGGAGATCGGCGAGGAGCTGCCGGCGGTGATGGTGCCGTCCTTGGTGAACGCCGGGCGGAGCTTTGCCAGGGACTCGGCGGTGGTGTCCGGCCGGATGCCCTCGTCCTCGCTGATCACCAGCGGGTCACCCTTGCGCTGCGGGATGACCACCGGGGTGATCTCGTCGGCGAAGTGACCGTTCTTCTGCGCGGCGGCGGCCCGCTGGTGGCTGGCCGCGGCGAAGGCGTCCTGCTCCTGGCGGGTGATGCCGTGGGTGGCGCCGTGCCGCTCGGTGGACTCGCCCATCGAGCAGCAGTCCCAGGCGTCGGTCAGCCCGTCGAGCGCCATGTGGTCCTTGATCACCACGTCGCCGTACTTGTAGCCGGCGCGCTGGCCGAGCATCAGGTGCGGGGCGTTGGTCATCGACTCCATGCCGCCGGCCACCACGATGTCGAACTCGCCGGCCCGGATCAGCTGGTCGGCCAGGGCGATCGCGTCCAGGCCGGAGAGGCAGACCTTGTTGATCGTCAGGGCGGGCACGGACATCGGGATGCCCGCCGCCACGGCCGCCTGACGGGCCGGGATCTGCCCGGCACCGGCCTGGAGCACCTGCCCCATGATCACGTACTGCACCTGGTCGGGGGCGACCCCGGCGCGCTCCAGCGCCGCGGAGATGGCGATGCCGCCGAGCTTCGCCGCCGGTAGATCCTTGAGGTTGCCCAGCAGGCGCCCCATCGGGGTCCGTGCGCCACTGACGATCACCGAAGCCATAACCGCCTCCGAGGGGGGTGCCGATCTGTACGCCTTAACAATCGTTCGGTCAGACTAGCGTCATGCCTGAGAACTCCCCCGTCGAGCCCGCTGCCGACTATGTCACAGACATCGGTTTGCGCCGTATTGACCATGTTGGGGTCGCGGTCGCCGACCTCGACGCAGCGATCGAATTCTATGAACGGACGTTCGGGATGCGCTGTGTGCACACCGAGACCAACGCCGAGCAGGGGGTCCGCGAGGCGATGCTGGCGGTCGGGCCGACCACCGAGGGCGGCTGCGTGCAACTGCTCGCCCCGCTGACCCCGGAGTCGACCATCGCGAAGTTCCTCGACCGGAACGGCCCGGGCGTACAGCAGGTGGCGTACACCGTGACTGACGTCGATGCAGCCTGCGCGGCGCTGCGCGAGCGCGGCCTCCGGCTGCTCTACGAGACGCCGCGGCGCGGCACCGCCGGCTCCCGGATCAACTTCGTCCACCCCAAGGACGCCGGCGGCGTGCTGATCGAACTCGTCGAACCCGCCTGAAGTGCAAGGAGGGGCCCCTTGTTAACGCCTGAGGCATAGCAAGGGGCCCCTTTTAACACGTCAAACCCCGGGGGCTCAGCAGCCGGCGGACGGACCCGGGAAGCACGGCGGTGAGCGGTTGGCTGGCCCGACGAACAGGTCCGCTCATTGACCAATGCAGTTTTTCACACAGGACTTCCGGCCAAAGCTACCGTTCAGTAGCGTCCGCCTGCACAGAGGTGCGACCGGTGCCGGATGTGTCGGGGACCGACATGGTGGTGGGGCGCACCGGCGCCGACGATGGCAGCACCGGGCGCCCGCGCGCCGGGTGCTCGGCGAGAACCGGAGGTCACCGTGCAGGACATCCTCGAAGCCATCATGGCGGCGGAAGCGTCGGCCGACCCGGAACGGGAACTGGCCGGTGTGGCCGGACTGTCGGTACCGGAGAGCTACCGGGGCGTCGTGGTCCGGGCCGAGGAGGCCCGAATGTTCGACGGCATGACCACCCGGGACAAGGACCCGCGTAAGGCGCTGCACCTGCAGGAGGTGCCTACCCCCGAGCTGGGCCCGGGCGAGGCACTGGTCGCCGTGATGGCCAGCGCGATCAACTACAACACCGTCTGGACCAGCATCTTCGAGCCGCTGCCCACCTTCAAGTTCCTCCAGCGCTACGGCCGCACCTCCGAGCTGGCCCGGCGGCACGACCTGCCGTACCACGTGGTGGGGTCGGACGCGGCCGGCGTGGTGCTGCGGGTCGGCGCCGGGGTGAGCCGGTGGCGTCCGGGCGACGAGGTGGTGGCGCACTGCCTGTCGGTCGAGCTGGAGGACGCGGCCGGGCACGACGACACGATGCTCGACCCGCAGCAGCGAATCTGGGGCTTCGAGACCAACTTCGGCGGCCTGGCCGAGCTGGCCGTGGTCAAGGCCAACCAGCTGATGCCCAAGCCCCGGCACCTGAGCTGGGAGGAGGCGGCCAGCCCGGGGCTGGTCAACTCGACCGCGTACCGGCAGCTGGTGTCGCACCACGGCGCCAACATGAAGCAGGGCGACGTGGTGCTGATCTGGGGCGCCTCGGGCGGCCTCGGCGGCTACGCCACCCAGATGGCGCTGAACGGCGGCGCGGTCCCGGTCTGCGTGGTCTCCTCCCCGGAGAAGGCGGAACTGTGCCGGCGGATGGGCGCCGAGCTGGTCATCGACCGCTCGGCCGAGGGCTTCCGGTTCTGGTCCGACGAGCAGACCCAGGACCCGGACGAGTGGCGTCGCTTCGGCGAGCGGATCCGGGAGCTCACCGGCGGCGAGGACCCGGACATCGTCTTCGAGCATCCGGGCCGGGAGACCTTCGGCGCCAGCGTCTACGTGACCAAGCGCGGCGGCACCATCGTCACCTGCGCGTCCACCAGCGGCTTCCTGCACCAGTACGACAACCGCTACCTCTGGATGCACCTCAAGCGCATCGTCGGCAGCCATTTCGCCAACTACCGCGAGGCGTGGGAGGCCAACCGGCTGGTGGCGCTCGGCCGGATCCACCCGACGGTCTCCCGGACCTATCCGCTGGAGCAGACCGGCCAGGCCGCGTACGAGGTGCACCGCAACGCCCACCAGGGCAAGGTCGGCGTACGCTGCCTGGCTCCCACCGACGGGCTCGGCGTACGCGATCCCGAGTTGCGCGCCCGGCACATCGACGCGATCAACCGGTTCCGCGGGCACTGACCTGACGGACGAGCCACCGATGGCCATTCGGTGAACGCCGATTGGCTTTCCACACCCCCGGCCCGGCGCCCATTCGTGCGATCGGGCCGGGGTGGAAACAAAGGACCCGCCGGTACGCCCCGGCGGCGCAATTCCACGGCACGCAGAGGGCCGTCGGTCCGCCCCGGAGCTGGCATGATCGCCTATCCGCCGTGGCGGTCCGGCGGCCCGCCGAGTTGACCATGTAATGAGGACGGCAAAGGGCGGCACGCTCTTGCGAAGCACCCCGGGGGGTCTGCCAGTATGTCCCAATGCCCCAGCAGCAGTCCTCCCCTCTCGCGTTCTTCGATAACGCGAACTCGCAGCCCGACTTCACTGTTGGCCTGCGCGGATACAACACCGGTCAGGTCGACGACTTCATCGGCCGGCTCAACGGCGCGCTGAGCCAGGCCAACAAGGACCGCGCCGACGCCGAGCAGGCGCTGAACGACGCCCAGCGCCGGCTCCGCCAGTCCGAGCAGCGGCTCACCGCCTTGGAGCAGAAGCTCACCGACGCCAGCAAGCAGCTGGAGGAGAACAGCCGCCCCACGCTGTCCGGCCTCGGCACCCGGGTGGAGCAGATCCTGCGGCTCGCCGAGGAGCAGGCCAACGACCACCGCAACGAGGCCAAGCGCGAGTCGGAGGGAATCCTTTCCGCGGCCCGCCTGGAGGCCCGGGAGATCACCGACAAGGCTCGCGCCGAGGCGGCGGCGATGAAGGCCACCGCCGAGCGGGAGGCGGGCAACGTGCGCACCGCCGCCGAGCGGGAGGCGGCCGAGGTCCGGGTGCAGGCCCGCCGCGAGGCCGATACGCTGCGCGCCGACGCCGAGCGGGAGACCAAGCAGCTGCGTACGGTGACCGCCCACGAGGTCGCCGAGCTGAAGTCGACCGTGGAGCGAGAGGTGGCGACCCTGCGGGCCACCGCCGAGCGGGAGATCACCCAGCAGCGGGCCAAGGCCGCTCGCGAGGCCGAGGAGAAGCGCGCGGAGGCGACCAAGCTGCTCACCGACGCCCGCGACAAGCGGGACAAGGACCTTCAGGCCCTTGAGCTGCAGCTCGCGGAGCGGCGGGAGAAGGCCGAGCGCGAGGAGTCGGAGCGGCACGCCGCCCAGGTGTCGCAGACCCAGAAGCTGGTCAACGAGGCCGAGCAGCGGGCCCGGGCCGCGCAGGAGCGGGCCAAGGAGATCGAGCAGCGCGCCGAGGCCCGCCGGGTCGAGTCGGAGCGCAGCGCCACCGAGACGATCGAGAAGGCCAAGGCGCTGTCGGAGCGGACGCTCAGCGAGGCCCGCGCCGAGTCGCAGCGTCTGCTCAGCGAGGCCCGCACGGAGGCCGAGCTGACCACGCAGGCCGCCCGCCGCGAGGTCGAGGACCTCACCCGGCAGAAGGACGCCGTCACCTCCCAGCTCGGGCAGATGCTCTCCGGCCTGGCCGGCATCGTGCCGGGTGTCCCCAACAACGCCGCCGGGTCGGACAAGGCCGCGACCAAGAAGGCGGACGGGGCCGACGACAAGGTGGCCGCCGAAACGTCCAGCTGACCAGGTCCACCGGGGCATGATCCACGGCGCGGGGTGACACCGGGTGACGGTGCCACCCCGCGCCGCCCTGCATTCGCAGACCTGCCGACCACCGCCCGCCGGATGCCCGTGAAGTAGCTCCCAACCGGGGCGTCCGTATCGCCCCAGGAGAGCCCGATGCGTGTGAGGATGGGGGCATGTCGCACGGCGAGGATCTGTTCGCGCTCAGCGGAGACGTGACCACCCAGCCCAATTTCGAGCTAGCCCTGCGTGGGTACGAGAAACGACAGGTTGACCGGTACGTCGCTCGTGCGGAGCACGAGATCGAGGCGCTGGCGGGCGAGCGGGAACAGGCGTACACCCAGATCCACAAGCTGGCCGGCCAGGTCGAGGTGCTCCAGCGCGACCTCACCGCCGTGCGCAAGCAGGTCGGGGTGGTCGACCGGGCCGCGTTCCGGCACCTCGGCCCGCGGGTGGAGCAGATCCTCACGCTGGCCGAGGAGCAGGCCGAGGACATCCTCGTCGCCGCGAACGAGGAGATCGAGGCCCGCCGGGCCGCTGCCGAGCACATCATCGACGAGGCCCGCGCGGAGGCCGCCAAGGCGCTCAAGGACTTCGAGATCGCCCTGGCCGCCCGCCGGGCCGAGGAGGAGCGGCAGGCCGCGGCGCGCAAGGCGGAGTCCGAGGCCGCCAGCAAGGCGGCCAAGGAGGAGGCCGCCCAGCTGCGCAAGACCGCGCAGGAGGAGACCACCCGGCTGCGCAAGGCGGCCCAGGAGGCGCTGGCCAAGGCCGAGCAGGAGGCCACCAAGCTGCGCGACACCGCCAAGGAGATCCACACCCGGGCCCAGCAGGAGGCGACCAAGCTGCGCGAGGCGGCCCGCGAGGCGCACGCCACCGCCCAGCAGGAGGCGACCCAGCTGCGCGACGCCGCCAAGGAGGTGCACGCCAAGGCCCAGCAGGAGGCCAAGCGGCTGGTCGACCAGGCCACCGAGGCCGGGCGAGCCACCCACGCCAAGGCCAGCCAGGAGGCCAAGCAGATCATCGACGACGCCGCCGAGGCCGGGCGGGCCGCCCGCAACAAGGCCCGTCAGGAGGCCGAGCGACTGACCACGTCGGCCACCGAGGCGGCCAAGCGCACCCGCGCCGAGACCGAGGCGTACGCCCACCGCATGCGCAGCGAGACCGAGGCCCACGTGCAGCACACCCGGGCGCAGGCGCAGCAGGAACTGGGCGCCTGGCGGGCCGGGGTGGAGAAGGAGGTCAACGGCCGGCGCGAGGCGGCGGATCGGGAGCTGGCCCAGCGCAAGGCGAACGCCGAGCGCGAGTTCACCAGCCGCCGCGACGAGTTGGAAAAGCAGTACAAGACCCGCAACGCCGAGCTGGACACCCGGATCCGCACCCGCACCGCCGAGCTGGACGAGCAGATCCGCAGCCGCACGGCCGAGTTGGAGTCGGGGTTCGAGTCGCGCCGGGCGGAGCTGGAGTCGGAGCACGCCGCGCGGACCGAGGAGATCGGCGTACGCGCCGCCGCGCTGGAGTCCGGGTTCGAATCCCGTCGGGCGGAGCTGGAGTCCGGGTTCGAGTCCCGCCGGGCGGAGCTGGAGTCGGAGTACACCACTCGGAAGAACGAGATCGAGCAGGGCGCCGACGGGGTCCGTCAGGCCGCCGAGCAGGAGGCCGCCACCGTACGCGCGCGGGCCGAGGAGCAGGCCGGGGAGCTGTTGGGCCAGGCCGAGACCGGGGCGGTCGAGAAGCGCCGCGAGGCCGACGAGTACGCCACCACCACCCGCCGCGAGGCCGACGAGCACGTCACCACCGTCCGCCGCGAGGCCGACGAGTACGTCGCCGCCTCGCGCCGACAGTTCGAGGAGTACGCGGCCACCACCCAGCAGCACCTGGCCGCGACGCAGCAGGAGGCGGCCGCCGGTCGCCAGCAGCTCGCCCAGGTGATGCTGGACATCGCCAAGGCCCAGCAGCAGCTCGCCGACCTGCGGCAGGAGACATGGAAGTCCCGGCAGGAGTCCGACGAGTTGCAGCGCAAGCTGCTCGACCTGCGTCTCCAGACGGCCTCGGCGCCCGACGGCCCGACCTCACCCGCCCCGGCCGGCCTGGCCAATCCGGCGCCGACCGGCCCGGGTAGCTCCGGACCTGACGGCCCGACCTCACCCGCGCCGGCCGGCTCGGGCACGCCGGTCTCCGCCGGCTCCGGCGCGGCCGCGACGGCTGCCGCCGGCGGTACGTCCGTCAACGGCGGGCGCCCGGCACCGGATGACGCCCTTCCGTCGACCAAGCCGGTGGGCGAGCCAGTCACCACGGTCGAGGATGGCCCGGCGGCGAAGCCCGGCGCGCCGGTCACCACAGCCGACGGCGCTACGGCGAGCACCGGCGTGGACGGCGAGCCGACAGTGGCGGCGATGCCGGGCACGGGTGGCCGGGCTGCCACACCAACAAAGATCACCAGCACCGGCGAGAACGGCAAGCGGCCGACCAAGCCGACCACGGACGAGCGCAGCGCCAAACCGAGCAAGGTCACCGACGAGCGCGAGGCGACACCGAGCACGGTCAACCCCGACTGACGGCGCGCACCACAACATCGCAGGGCCAATCTCCGACCGGGCAACGCGCGACCACCTCAGAGGGGCCACGCGTCGTCGCTTCGACCGCACACGCGGCCGTCACCGCCGCCGGCCACACATGGTCACCTCGGGCAGGCCACAAATCGTCACCGCCGACCGGCCACGCGCCGTCACCGACGACCAGTCACGCGCCGTCACCGCCGCCGGCCACACAATGTCACCTCGGACAGGCCACGCGCCGTCACCGACGACCAGCCACGCACGGCCCGTGCAACACACCACCGCGCCGCTGGGGCACGGCCCGGTCCAACACATCAGGGCGTCCGCTGGGGCTGGGGTCGGCGGGGCGGTCCCCAGGCGACGAAACGATCGAACAGGGCCCTAGGCTCCGGACCGTCGTGCGGGTTGAGCCGGTAGAGGTCGCGCATGGCCTCGTACATCAGGCCGGCGAGGTAGATCGACAGGCCGATCGGGTTCCCGTCGAATTCCACCCTGAGTAAAAGCCGGGCCTGGGCACAGGGCCAGGGCTGACCGTCGGCGCGGCAGCACCACATCGGCCGCAATGGGGTGTGCGGGATATCGTCGCCGGCCGCGCGGGGACGCTCGGGCCGGGGGCCACGGCCCGGGGTCGGGAGCCGCGTACCGATCACGATCGGCCCCCGTTCGCCCGCCACTGCTGGCCCGGAGTGAGCCAGCCGGGGCGTCCGGGGTGCTGAACCGGCAGCGGCCGGGTGGGCTGGCGCATCCACTCCGGCAGGTGCGTCCCGCGCCGGCGCTGCGGCAACACCGGCAGGATCTTGGTCGGGCACTGGAACCACCGAACACGCACGTCGACCTCCGTGAAGAAGCCTTTGGGTACGTCTGTTGCTGCTCCAGCGATGCTCTAGCGACAACAGACGTACCCAAAGTGGGTGGGAGGGGCCGCCCCGCACGGGGGAAGGGGACGGCCCCGGCCAGAACCCGCCCGCGCCCTCCCCGGCAGCGAGCGAATCCGGCATGGCTGACAGTCTGGTGAGCGGGCCGCTACCGTCGGAAGGCATCGAGGCTGGTCGTAGCGCGTCTTCGAAGGCTGCGAGTCGGTTGTGATTGTCGAGCGATTCTCGGTACGCGATTGTGGAGGCATTGTGGAGGCATCGACCGCCGACCTGATCCGGGCACAGCTTCGCCGGCTGCGGGTCGCCGCCGGGCTGAGTCAGGAGGAGTTCGGCAAGCTGGTGCACTACTCGGCTTCGATGGTGTCCGCCGTCGAGACGGGCACCCGGCCGTACGAACGGCCGTTGCTCGCCCGCGCCGACGAGGTGCTGCGCTCCGGCGGGCTGCTGGTGTCGCTGCTGCGGATCGCCGAGCGGGAGGGCCAGCCCTCGTGGTTCCTGCCCTGGCTGGACGCCGAACGCCTGGCCCGCCAGCTCCGGATCTTCCAGCCCACGCTGATCCCGGCGCTGCTTCAGACCGAGGGCTACGCCCGCGCGGTGATCCGCTGCGACGACCTGCTCAGCGACGAGGAGGTGGAGAAGCGGGTCGCCGCCCGGCTGGACCGGCAGGCCATCCTCACCCAGCCGGACCCACCCCAGTTCATCGCGGTCATCGACGAGGCGATGCTGCACCGGCGGGACGAGCGCTTCCGGGCGTTGATGGTGCACCAGATCGAGCACCTGATCGCCTGCGCCGAACGGCCGAACGTCAGCATCCACGTCATCCCGCTCAGCGTCGGCCTGCACGTCGGCCTCTCCGGACCGTTCTCGCTGGCCCGGGGCGTGGACGGGGGTTGGGTGGCAATCATGGAGAACCAACTGACCGCCTTGCCGACCGACGGCGAGGCGGACCTGGCTACCCTGTTGGCGCGCTGGGAGACGGTGCGCAACGAGGCGCTGTCCCGCCAGCAATCGATCGAACTCCTCAAGGAAGTGGTCAAGTCATGGAGCTGAGCGGCGCGACCTGGCGCACGGCCACCCGCAGCGGCAACACCGACTGCGTCGAGGTGGCCGACAACCTGCCCGGCGTGGTGGCGGTCCGTGACAGCAAGGACCGGCGGGGCCCGGTGCTTGCCTTCACCCCGCAGACCTGGCACTCCTTCATCACGCACGTCAAGCGGCGCTAGCACCCCCATGCAGCCCCGAAACGACCAATCTGGGCCACCTCCGTTCCAGATCTTGGACAGTTCCCGTTAGCTAACGGGAACTGTCCAAGATCTCCCGGCACGCCTCACCCCGGGGGGTGGATGCACGGTCGCACATCTATTGCCCGCTGACGCGACGCCGCTGGTTCGGGCTGCCCGCCGGGCACTACCCTGCCGACAGCACCACTGGGCCACGACGGCCGGGCGGGCCGCACCGAACTTCGGCAATCGACCGCCAGGGGCGGGACATCGCCAGGGGCGTGAATGGGGAGGCCGGATGACGCAGGACGGGCCGGAGCAGTCCGGGACGCGGGCAGAGGGTACCGGCGACGGGGTGAGCGACGGGGTGAGCGACGGCGCTACCGCGGGCGGGAGGCCACCCACTACCGCGGACGCGGCCACCGTCGTGACGGAGGGGACGCCGTCGGCCCCCGCACCGGCGCAACGCTCGGTGGGCGGGGACGCCGGGCGGTTCGGCATCCCGGGTCGCCCACTGCGGCGCAACAGCTTCCTGGTCGGCTTCACCGGGGCGCTCGGCGTGCTGCTCGCGTACGCCGTCTATCTGGGTTTGCGCAACGCTGCGGGGATCCTGGTCCTGGTGGTCATCGCGCTGTTCCTCGCGGTGGGCCTGCACCCGATGGTGGCCCGGCTGCACTCCTGGGGGCTGCCGCGCGGCCTCGCCGTCGCCGCCGTCACGCTGACCGTGCTGGCACTGCTCTGCGCCGGCGTGCTGGCGCTGGTGCCGCCGATCGTGACCCAGACCGGGCAGTTCCTCGACCAGGTGCCGAGCTACCTGGAGGCGCTACGCCGCAACGAGACCGTCAACGAGCTGGCCGAGCGGTTCGACCTGGTGCGCCGGGCTCAGGAGGCGGCCAACGCGGACGTGGTCGGCCGGGCGCTGGGCGGGGTGCTCGGCGGTGCCCAGTTCGTCTTCGGCACGGTCTTCCGGGTGCTGACCGTGCTGGTGCTGACCATCTACTTCCTGGTCTACTTCGACCGGCTCCGCGACCTGAGCTATGCGCTGGTGCCCCGGTCGCGTCGGGAGCGCGTGCAGCTGATCGGCGACGAGATCCTCACCAAGGTCGGCGCGTACATGGTGGGTGCGCTGACCATCGCGGTGCTGGCCGGTGCGGTCGCCTTCGTGTTCGCGCTGGCCGTCGGCCTGCCGTACCCGTTCGCCCTGGCGGTGGTCGTCGCGGTGACCGACCTCATCCCGCAGATCGGCGCGACCATCGGCGCGGTGATCGTCAGCCTGGTCGGGTTCGCCACCGACCCGTCCGTCGGGATCGCCTGCGTGGTCTTCTTCGTGGTTTACCAGCAGATCGAGAACTACCTCATCTATCCCAAGATCATGCGCAGGTCGGTGCAGGTCAACGAGGTCGCGGCACTGGTCGCCGCGCTGCTCGGGGTGTCCCTGCTGGGGGTGATCGGCGCACTCATCGCCATCCCCACGGTGGCCGCCGTCCAGCTCATCCTGCGCGAGGTGATCATCCCTCGGCAGGACGCCCGCTGACTTCCCCCACCCGACCGCGGCGCCCATCGGCGCAGCTCGCGCTCGATCCTGGAAGGAGTCTCAAGCGCTGGGCGATGCGAGAATCAGTCGGCCCGGCGCTGCTGGGGGCCCGCCACCGGGGTGTCGGCGAACGCGGCCACCGTGCGGTCGGCGTACGCGCTGGCGTCCCCGGTCTCCATCGGGCCGTCCCAGGTGGTGGGCAGCGGCACCGGCACCGCCGGGTTGATCCGCCGGACCACCTCGTCCAGCACCGTCTCGGCGTCGCCGACCCACAGGTGCTTGGCGCCGGGCACGCCGACCACCTCGGCCTGCGGCACCGCGGCGAACCGCTCGCGGGCCTCGGCCGGACGCAGATAGTCGTCGAACTCCGGCACCAGCGCCGTCAGCGGTTTGCCCGACTCGGCCCAGTGGTTCAGGTCGGCCGGCTCGGAGAAGCGCAGCGGCGGGGAGAGCAGGATCGCGCCGGTCACCGCCGGGTCGCAGCCGTACTTGAGCACCAGGTCGGTGCCGAACGACCAGCCGAGCAGCCAGATGTCCGGCAGCTCGTGGAACTCGGCGTACTCGATGGCGGCGGCCACGTCGAACCGCTCACCGACGGCCGCGTCGAAGGCCCCCTCGCTGGTGCCGCGCACGCTGCTGGTGCCCCGGGTGTTGAACCGGAGCACCGCCACGTCGGCCAGGGCGGGCAGCCGCCAGGCCGCCTTGCGGAACACGTGGCTGTCCATCATGCCGCCGTGGGTGGGCAGCGGGTGCAGGCAGACCAGGGTGGCCGCCGGTTCCCGGTCGGCCGGGCGGGCCAGCTCGCCGACCAGCCGCAGGCCGTCCGCGGTGTGCAGCTCGATGTCCTCCCGGTGCCCGGGCAGGATCGAGGAGGCGCGGATCGGTGTGCTCAC